>CAQCFX010000021.1:14748-23499 GCA_948766235.1 uncultured Oscillospiraceae bacterium
CGCGTCCACAGTCGGGCCTCCCCCCGAGACCCCCCGTTTACGGAGGAGCCCTATACGAAAGCGGAGCAATACCCTTCCGGCGCGCGCGGCTTTCGACGCAGATGCTTCGATTTGTGCTGCCGCCTGTGTGTAGTCACTAAAAGGTATGCGTTGATTGTCTCTGCGCCTGAGAGCAGAAGCGCAAGGGCGGACACATACATGAAACGAACGGCCTGCCGGGAGATAACGCTTTCCCGGCAGGCCGAAATTTCGCAAAAAAACTGTTGACAACAGGCGCTCAACGTGGTATGATTTGTCTTGCGTTAAGCGCCAGTGCCCCATTTGCGCGAGTGGTGGAATTGGTAGACTCGCTGGCTTCAGGTGCCAGTGCTCGCAAGGGCGTGCGGGTTCGACTCCCGCCTCGCGCACCAAAAGGAAAGACACGCTGAAAAGCGTGTCTTTCCTTTTGCCTTTTTGCGGGAGGCGCTATCGGTTCCGCCGGCGGTACTCCATGGGGCTGACTCCCTCTACCCGGCGGAAGCACTGGGAAAAGTAGCTCAGAGAGGAGAAGCCCAGCATTTGGGAGATGAGGGAGAGGGTGTGGTCGGTCTCCCGGAGGAGGAAGCGGCTCTCCTCAATGCGCCGGGATATCAGATAATTGATGGGCGATACGCCGAATTCCCGGCGGAAGGTGTGGGCCATGTAGTATTTGTTCAGGTGGGCCAGCTGCGCCAGTTGGTCCAGGGTGAGGTTCTCCTTGAAATGGTTGTCAATGTACCGCCGGACCAGGTCGCACTCCCGGCTGGTCCGGGGGCCGGAGGGCTCCTGGGACAGGGTGACCCCCTCCTGCCGGGCCAGATGGACCAGCACCACCGACAGCAGGGCGGCGCACGCCCGCTCATAGTCGGGCTGTGCCTCCCGGGCCTCCAGCAGCATCAGCTCCAGACAGCTCATCAGCGCCTCCCATCCCCGGTGAAGATGAATCATGGCGTAGCCGGAGGCCCCTGTCATGGTTTCCAGCCCGTCCACCCCCAGCACGATATACTCCAGAGGGCTGTCCAGCTGGCTCAGCTCGGTATGGGGGACGTTGTTGTTGATGAGAATCAGGTCCCGTATGGCCACGGGGAACTCCTCGGTCTGGGTGCGGAAGCGGCCGTGGCCGTCTGTGATAAAGAACAGCTCCGCGCAGCCGTGGGTGTGGAGGCTGGAGTTCCAGCCCGGAGAATACTGGTCCTGGGTGATGTAAAGCAGCCGCGGGGTCCCGCGGTCGGGCGGAGCGGACTGCGCCCGTGAAAAGCTGTAAATGCTCACCAGGATATGCCCTCCTTCCAGCGCAATTTCATCAAACACGCATATGCTGGCGTTTCTAAAACGATTATAAACTATTTAGGGGAATTGTGCAACTTTTAATGGGATGGGCTGTCTTTGCGCCCGCTCCTTTGGGGGTATTATGGGTCTGCGCCTCTTTGACGTTGACACTTTGCTGGTTTCTCGCCGGAATTTCCAAGGCGCTGTTGGAATATCCGCCAAAAGAAAAATAAGCAATATATATAAATAGTATAGCAAGAACAGGGCTGTTTCTAAAGGGGAAAAGCAGATATACTGATTAACACAAGGCCGGCGACGGCCCAGAGACACATCTATCATTTTTAGGAGGTAGAATGAAAATGAAAAAGCTTACCAGTCTGCTGCTGGCCTCTGTCATGGTTCTGTCCATGCTGGCCGGATGCGGCAACAAAGCCGACACCCCCAACAGCGAGGCCCCTGCCAGCAATCCTCCCGCTTCCCAGCCTGCGGAGAACAGCCAAGAGCCCGCCGGCAAGCAGTATGACGGCGTGGAGCTGACCATGTGGTCCATGTGGTCCACCGGCGAGCCCCAGGCCAACGTGATCTCCGCGGCCGCCGCCGCTTTTGAGGAGCAGACCGGCGCCAAGGTGAACATCGAGTTCAAGGGCCGCGACGTGAACAAGGTGCTGTCCGCCTCCCTGGAGGCCAAAGAGGCCATTGACATCATCGAGGACGACTACAAGCGCATCGGCACCGTGTATCAGGACTACACCATGGACCTGACCGACATGGCCAAGGCCGCCAACTACGACAGCTTCAGCTACAAGTGCTTCACCGACCAGTCCATCGCCTGGTGCGGCTTCCTCAACGCCATCACCGAGCAGCCCAACGTGGGCGGCATCTTCTACGACAAGGACGCCTTCGCCAAGGCCGGCGTCACCGCCGAGCCCAAGACCTGGGCTGAGTTTCTGGACGTGTGCCAGAAGCTGAAGGACGCGGACATCGGCCCCCTGGCCCAGGACAGCGCCTACTGCGACTTCGCGTTCTATCACACCCTGGTCCGTTACCTGGGCGAGGATAAGATTGAGGAGCTGACCATGAACGGCGGCTGGGCCGGCACCGCCGCTGAGCAGGCCGCTCAGGACATCATCGACCTGCGCAACAGCGGCTTCCTGGCCGACGGCGCGCCCGATGAGTTCCCCTCCAGCCAGAACAAGATCGGCTTCGGCCAGGCGGCCATGGTCATCTGCGCCGACTACGTCACCGCCGAGGTGAACAACACCACCGGATCTTCGGTCAACTGGGGCCTGTTCAACTATCCCGCCGTGGACGGCGGCGTGGACAACGGCGCGGCTTACATGGGCGCCAACTCTCTGGCCATCACCTCCTACAGCGAGAACGGCCAGGCCGCCTTTGACTTCATCATCTTCCTGACCACCGGCGAGTGGGGTCAGAAGCTGGCTGATGAGGCCCATCAGATTCCCGCCGACTCCCGCAACACCGCTCCCGCCGACCTGACCGGCACCATCGAGACCCTCCAGGCTGCCGAGTCCCCCATGACCTGGTGCGCCAGCCTGTCCGTCAACGCGGACCTGAAGGACACCATCAAGTCCATGTGCGTGGAGCTGTTTGAGGGCAAGTACGCCGACGGCGCCGCTTTCTGCGCCGCTCTGGACGCCCTGTACAAGTAATACATCAAAATCCGTCGCGCTGGCAGGCGGCGCCCCACGGCGCCGCCTGCTTTTTATATCCCAGCTTAGAAAGGAGAGGGCAACGTGAAAAAAAATAAGGCGATGATCTTCTGGTTCAGCCTCCCCGCTTTGCTGTCCCTGCTGATCATGTTTGTCTACCCCGTGTGCCGCACGGTGCTGATGAGCTTTTTCCAGGTGGAGAGCGTCACCGCTACAACGGCGGACTGGACCTTTTACGGCCTGGGCAACTACCTGAAGATATTTAAGAGCGCCAGCTTCCTGACCTCCATGCGCAATATGATGATGATTTGGTTTGTGGGCGGCATTATCACCCTGGCCCTGGCCATGCTGATGGCGGTGGTGGTTACCAGCGGCATCCGGGGGAAAAAGTTTTTCCGGGCCGCCATTTACCTGCCCAACATCATCAGCGCCGTGGCCTTGGCCACCATGTGGATTCAGTACATCTTCAACTACGACTATGGTATGCTCAACGAGATTGTCAAGCTGTTCGGCGGCGAGAAAATCAAATGGCTGGGCACCGATTTGAAGTTCTGGGCCATGACGGGCTCCTTCATCTTCGGCAGCGTGGGCTACTATATGCTGATCTACATCAGCGGCATCGAGGGCATCCCCCAGGACCTGTACGAGGCCGCCACCATTGACGGCGCGGGCAAGGTGTCCCAGTTTACCCGCATCACCCTGCCTCTGCTCAAGGGCGTTATCAAGACCTCCATCACCTTCTGGAGCATCAACACCACGACCTTCTTCCTGTGGACCAAGATGTTCTCCCCCATTGACACCGAGTCGTCCACCATTGTGCCGGTGATATACCTGTATGACATGGTGTTCGGCGGAAAGGGCATTACCACCCGGGACGCCGGAGCGGGCGCCGCGGTGGGCGTGGTGCTGACGTTGATTATCATCGCGGTCTATCTCATTACCGAGCAGCTCTTTAAGGGCAATGACCTGGAATACTAAGGGAGGGGGAGCGAACATGAAAAAGGAAAAGAAAACCTACAAGGCGAAAATCAACTGGCACAAGGAACTGCGCCTTCTCCCCGGCTACCTTATCGTCGGGGTGTGGGTGCTGTTCACCGCGGTCATGCTGGGCTGGATTGTGGGCGCCAGCCTGTCCACCTCCCGGGAAATCTTCTCCGGCCAGATTTTTAAGTTTGAAAGCGGCGTTCACTGGGAGAACTACGCCACCGCGTGGAACGCCCAGAACGTGTCCGTGTTCTTCGCAAACTCCCTGCTCTACTCCGTAATCTCCTGCGTGGGCGTGCTGGCCATCTCCGCTCCGGCGGCCTATGTGCTCTCCCGCTGGAAATTCACCGGCGGCAAGGCGTTGCGCATCGGTCTGGTTGTCGCCATGAGCGTGCCTGTTATCATGGTCATCATGCCCATCTACTCCCTGTCCGTGCAGTGGGGAATCAAGGGCCGGGTGCTGCTGGTTATCCTGTATATTCTGCTCCGGGTGCCCTACACCACCATCTATCTGCTGGACTTCTTCTCCACTCTGTCCCGGGCCTATGAGGAGGCCGCCTATCTGGACGGATGCAGCGCGCCCAAGACCTTCCTGAAAATCATGCTGCCCCTGGTGCAGCCGGCCATTGTCACCGTGACCATCTTCAACTTCATGTCTGTGTGGAACGAGTTCTTCATGGCCCTGATTTTCACCACCAGCGAGAGCATGGCCCCCGTGGGCGTGGGACTGCTGAACATCATCAACTCCATGAAGTACACCGGCCAGTACGGCGGTATGTTCGCGGCGGTTATCATTGTGTTCCTGCCCACCTTCCTGCTGTATATCTTCCTGTCCGAAAAAATTATCTCCGGCGTCACCGGCGGCGGCGTCAAGGGGTAAGGGAGCTTAGAACCTGTATTCACAACCTCAACTCATTGTCTGGGCGGGCCTTTTCTCGCCATACTTCGTTAAATTTTCTTGCCATACACACAAGTATGCCTGCGAAAATTTGTCTCGTCTGACGGGAAAAGTCCTCGCCCATCCAACGGTTTCGGTTATGAATACAGGTTCTTACATTTGCCGCAAAAGCAGTGCTATCTTCCCGTTTTCGTCCCGGCATCGGACGCGAAGCGGTATGAGAGGGGAACTCTTTCAATTATGGCAGAAACAATACACAAGGGCCGCGTTACCATCCCCACCGATGTGGACGTGGTGCCCGAGACGCTGGAAATTCTCAAGCGCTGGGGGGCGGACGCCATCCGGGACTGCGACGGCGCGGAATACCCCGCGCAGCTGCGCAGCGTGGACGCCAAGGTGTACTCCACCTATTACACCACCCGGAAGGACAACGCCTGGGCGAAGGCCAATCCCGACGAGGTGCAGCAGTGCTACGTCATGACCGGCTTTTACACCGCCGCGGACGGGGCGCTGTCCATCCCGCTGATGCAGGGGGTCAGCCCCGAGCTGATGGAGGTGAACACCCGGGACGACGTGAAGCGCTGGTGGGAGGTGATGGACCGCACCACTGGCGCGCCCATCCCCCCGGAGGCCTGGGACTATGACGAGAAAACGGGGTGCGTGGTGATTCCCGCCCCCGAGGCCTTTCACGAGTATACGGTGAGCTTTTTGGCCTACCTCATCTGGGACCCGGTGCATATGTACAACGCCGTCACCAACGGCTGGACCAACTTTGAGCACCAGATCACCTTCGACGTGCGCCAGCCCAAAACCCACAAGTTCACCATGGAGCGGCTGCGCAAATTCATTGCCGACCACCCCTATGTGGACGTGATTCGCTACACCACCTTCTTCCACCAGTTCACCCTCATGTTCGACGAGTTGAAGCGGGAAAAGTACGTGGACTGGTACGGCTACTCCGCCAGCGTCTCCCCCTACATCCTGGAGCAGTTTGAGCGGGAAGTGGGCTATCAGTTCCGCCCGGAGTTTATCATCGACCAGGGGTACTACAACAACCAGTACCGGGCGCCCTCCAAGGAGTTTAAGGACTTTATGGCCTTCCAGCGCCGTGAGGTGGCCGCCCTGGCCAAGGAAATGGTGGACATCACCCACGAGCTGGGCAAGGAGGCCATGATGTTCCTGGGGGACCACTTCATCGGCACCGAGCCCTACATGGACGAATTCAAGACCATCGGGCTGGACGCGGTGGTGGGCAGCGTGGGCAACGGCTCCACCCTGCGCCTCATCTCCGACATTCCCGGCGTGAAGTACACCGAGGGGCGGTTTTTGCCCTACTTCTTCCCGGACACCTTCCATGAGGGGGGCGACCCGGTGGGGGAGGCCAAGGAGAACTGGGTCACCGCCCGGCGGGCCATTCTGCGCCGCCCCATCGACCGCATCGGCTACGGCGGCTATTTGAAGCTGGCCTGCCAGTTCCCCGAGTTCATTGAGTACGTGGAGAGCGTGTGCAATGAGTTTAGGGAGCTGTACGAGAACATCAAGGGCACCACTCCCTACTGCGCCAAGACTGTGGCCGTGCTCAACAGCTGGGGCCGCGCCCGCTCCTGGGGCTGCCATATGGTGCACCACGCCCTGTATCAAAAGCAGAACTACTCCTACGCCGGCGTCATTGAGGCCCTGTCCGGCGCGCCCTTTGACGTGAAATTCCTCAGCTTTGACGAGGTTAAGGCAGACCCCCATGTGCTGGACGGCGTCGATGTGCTCATCAATGTGGGAGACGGAGACACCGCTCACACCGGCGGGGCCGTTTGGGAGGACCCGGCCGTCTCCTCCGCCATCAAGGGCTTTGTTTACCGGGGCGGCGGCCTGATTGGCGTGGGCGAGCCCGCCGGCCACCAGTACCAGGGGCGCTACCTTCAGCTGGCCGGGGTGATGGGGGTGGAAAAGGAGACCGGCTTCACCCTGAACTACGACAAGTATAACTGGGAGGAGCACCCCGACCACTTCATCCTGGCCGACTGCGCCGGCCCCATGGATTTCGGCGAGGGCAAAAAGAATATCTACGCGCTGGAGGGCGCGACGGTGCTGATTCAGCAGGACCGGGAGGTCCAGATGGCGGTGAAGGAGTATGGTCAGGGCCGCGCCGTCTATCTGTCCGGCCTGCCCTACTCCTTTGAGAACAGCCGTGTGCTCCACCGGGCCATTTTGTGGTCGGCCCACGACGAGGAGAAGCTGAAGCGCTGGTTCTCCTCCAACCTGAACGTGGAGGTTCACGCCTTCCCGGCCAACGGCAAATACTGCGCGGTGAACAACACCTACCAGCCCCAGTCCACCACTGTCTACAAGGGCGATGGGTCCAGCTTCCCGCTGGAGCTGGAGGCAAACGAAATTCGCTGGTACGAAATCTGATTGATGCGGCAAACCAAAAAGCGGAAACGGGGAAGCCTGTTTCCGCTTTTTGCCGCGGTGAAAACAAAACAGTAGCATTTGCAGGCGGGATGTGTTATACTAAAGCATCCTCACAGCCGGAAGGTCGGGGGTGAGGCGGTTGGTGTTCGCCCGCCGCGGTCGAGAATGGAAAGGAAGTTTTGCCCATGAAGCAGGAAAAAATCAAGCAGAACATTAAAAATATGGTGCTCGCGGCCATGTTTATGGCCATTGGACTGGTGCTGCCCTTCCTCACCGGCCAAATTCCCCAGGTGGGCAACATGATGCTGCCCATGCACCTGCCCGTGCTGCTGTGCGGGCTGATCTGCGGCTGGCAGTACGGCGGCGTGGTGGGCTTTGTTCTGCCCCTGTTTCGCTACAGCTTGTTTGGCGCGCCGCCCATGCCCATGGGCATCGCTATGGCCTTTGAAATGGCGGCCTACGGCGCGGTGGTGGGCTTTCTCTACGCCCGCTCCCGCTGGCAGTGCGTGATTGCGCTGTACCGCTGCCTGATTATGGCCATGATTGCGGGGCGGATTGTGTGGGCGGCGGCCCGGATGGTAATGGTGGGCGCGGCCAATGTGCCCTTTACCTGGGAAATTTTCCTGTCTGGGGCGCTGATTACCGCCATCCCCGGGATTATTTTGCAGCTGATTGCCATTCCCGCCATCATGGTGGCCCTGAACCGCACGGGCTTGGTGCCGTTCCGCAAGAACAGGGCGGAGCAGGCTCAGCTCTAAGAAAGCGCAGATAAAAGCGGCGCCCGTCACGAAATCCGTGGGGGCGCCGCTTTGTTTGTGTGGTGTGTGCTCAAACGCCGCTCAGGCTTTGACGCGCTTGACGCTCCACACGCTCAGGACGATGCTGGCCAGCAGCAGGGCGGTGAGCGCCGCCACCACGCCCATGCCCGCCTGAATGCCAGCCCGCTCGGCCACCTGACCCACCAGGGCGGGGGTGATGATGCCGCCTACGCTGCCGGTGAAAATCATAATGCTGCACCCCAGGTCATTGCCCCGGATGCAGTCGCTGCCAAAGGCGAAGGCGGTGGGGTAGATGGTGGCCATGAACAGCCCTACGCCCACCAGTCCCAACACGACGGGGAGGGGGGTGCGGCTGAAGAACATCACCAGGAAGCAGGCGAAGAAGCCCACTCCGTCTATGAGCAGCAGCTTATTGCGGGATACCTTGCCGGTGATGGCCGCGCCAATCATCCGGCCAATGAAGATGACCAGCCACAAAAGGCTGTTCATCAGCTGGGACCAGCTGGCGTCCAGCACGCCGGAGTCCTGAAAGTAGGTGACCAGCCAGCCCACAATGGCGTACTCCGCCGAAATGTAGAACAGCAGCATGGCGCTGCCCAGCCAGAACTGCTTCACCTTCAAAAAGCTGCGGTCCGCCGAGCGCACGCCCTTTTGGGCCGATTCCTCCGGGAGAGGCATTTTGGAGTACAGCGCCAGCTGGCTCAGGCACAGCAGGCACAAAAGC
>CAQCFX010000021.1:23513-24108 GCA_948766235.1 uncultured Oscillospiraceae bacterium
CCCCGCCATTATCCGCCAGCCGAAGGTGGGCCAGCGCCCGGCGCAGAACACCAGCAGCAGCGGCGAGAGCAGCGCGCCCACCGCGAAGCAGCCATGGAGCAGGTTATACCCCCGGGTGGCCTTGTCGCCGGGGAGGGTGGAAATCATGGTGTTGGCGAAGTTGGAATTGCCGCCCCGGGCCACGCCCGTCATGAGAAAGGCGGCGGCCAGCAGCGGCGCGCTGCCCAGCCCCGCGGCGAAGATGAGGTAGGCCGCCGTCATCCACACAGCGGTAATCAAAATGGCCCGCCGCCGCCCCAGCCACAGGGGCAGAAAGCCCGCCAGCAGCACGGCAATCAGATTGCCCACCGACTGGCAGGACAGCAGCACGCCGGACAGGTCATAGCTCAGCCCGTAGGTGTCCCGCAGAAAGGGGATGAAGGAGCCCAGGGGCTGAGAGGCGGCTCCGCTGACAAAAAAGGCGAACAGAACGCAGTACAGCAGCTGATTTTCCCGCCGCTGCTCAGAGGTTTGGGTATTCATATTCGGTTACTCCTTATCGTTTATGGTCTGTGCGCCGCGATTCCGGCAGGCGGCGCTCAATCAGCGCCCACAG
>CAQCFX010000021.1:24118-27579 GCA_948766235.1 uncultured Oscillospiraceae bacterium
CCTGGGCGCAGTGGTCGGGGAGCAAAAACGCCCGCTGCGGGGTGACGTAGAGGTAGGCGGCGTCCGGGCGGCGGTAGGCGTGAAACACCTGCGCCCAGGGAAAGGCGGCGCGCTCCCGGCCGTTGTCCACGGAAATCCCCTCCTCGCCGTCGTGGAGTTCCAGGGTGTAGACATACTTTCCCCCGGCCAGCTCCTGCGCCCGGGCCTGCCGGCGCAGGGACAGGAAAAAACTCAAAAAGTAGGCTGCGGGCAGGCCCAGCGCCACAATCAGCAGCACGCTGCCCAGCAAGACGGCCCCCCGGCGCTGGTGAAGGACAAAGCACACCGCCGCGCATACGCCCAGGATGGCGGCAAACACCGCCGGGCGCAGCCAAACCCTGTTGCGGGAAAAGGCGTCGAACAGGCTGAAGCGGAAGAAATCTTTTTCATTGAGCCGGACCTCGACCTTCATGGGGCAGCCCTCCATTCAAAGCGAAGCATATCGTCTTTTCAACCGCATCAACTATAGCACATCTCGCGCCGGCAATCAATTTCAAAATGCTTGCAAAAAGACAAAGGAAATGCTAACATTTAAAAATAGAAATGAGCGTTGGAGGAGGTGCCCCCATGCCCCGCATCAAGTGGCCGCGTATGACGCTGCTGAGCCGGATTGCGCTGTTCCTGACGGTGTTTGGCGCGGCAATCGCCCTTCAAATCGGCATCGGCTACTATCAGAGCAAATACGTGCTGGAGCCGCTGGAGCGGAGCAGCGAGAGCATCCAGACCATCAGCCAGTTCCTCAACGATGTGGAGGGGTGCATGACCGCGCTGGAGAACTACCGCTGGGATTACGGAGACGCCGCGGCCCTCATCGCCTCCATCCAGAGCAGCCGGCAGCACTCCGCCGGCCACCTGGCCCTCATCGACGCGGATTTGGGGGCGGTCAGCGAGGAGCAGTACCTGCTGGCCAGCGCGGCCCGCACCACCTACGGCACGCTGGCCCTCACCTTGGACGCAATCACCGATGAGCTGCGCTCCGGCCGGCCCGACCAGGCGTCCCGGCTGTATTATGGCGGCGCGGAACCCTGCGGAGCCTATCTGCGGCAGTACACCCAGCAGCTTTTGGAGCAGGCGTGCTCGGACAGTCAGGAGGCACACGTACGCCTCACCCAGCTCAACGAAACGCTGAAGCGGGCCCAGACCATTGCGGTGCTGGTGTGCGCGGCGGTGGGGTCCATGCTGGTGGCGTCGCTGGTGCGGCTGCTGCGCTCGGTGGCGGCTATGGCCCAGGCGTCCCAGGCCATCAGCCGGGGGGAGTTCGATGTCCCCGACCTGGACGGAAGCTCCCGGGATGAGACGGGCCACATGGCCCGGGCCTTTAACGAGATGAAGCATTCCATGCGCCGGCAGGTGGAGCTGCTCAACGAAAAGAGCGCCGTGGAAAAGGAGCTTCATGTGAAGGAGATGGAGGCGCTGGAGCTGCAAAATCTCATGGAGCGGGAAAAGCTTCAGCAGCTCAGAAGCCAGATTAACCCCCATTTCCTGTTCAACACCCTGAACGTCATCCGATACACCGCCCAGCAGGAGGGGGCGGAGCGGACGCATACCCTCATGGGCTCCCTCAGCCGCCTGTTCCGCTATGCCTTGGCCAGCAACGACAGCCAGGTGTCCCTGGCCCGGGAGGTGCGGATTGTGGATGAGTTTTACGCGCTGTACCGGGAGCGGTTCGGAGAGAGAATCCGGCTGCGCTGGCACATCAGCCCCGAGGTGGACCTGCCGGACACCCTGGTGCCCTCCTTCATCCTCCAGCCCCTGGTGGAAAACGCCTTCAAGCACGGCCTGGCGCCCAAGGAGGAGGGGGGCTGTGTGGACATCGAGATTCGGGACATGGGGAATAACCTGGAGATTACCGTGGCGGACGACGGGGTGGGCATGAGCGAGGAGACGCTGGAGACCCTGCGCAGCGTTTTGAAGAACCCGCCCGCCACCGGGGAGCATATCGGAGTATACAATGTGGCGGCCCGGCTGGGGCTGCTGGGGAAGGAGTACGGCGTGGACATCCGCTCTCGGCAGGGAGAGGGGACGGCGGCGGTGCTGCGCCTGCCGCGGGTTTTGGCCGATGAGGAGGACGGCAAGGATGATTAAGGTTTTGATTGCGGACGACGAGGGCTATCAGCGGGAGCTTTTGACGGAGATTGTGGACAAGCGGCTGGGCCGGGAGGCGGAGGTGCGCACGGCGGAAAACGGCCGCCTGGCGGTGGACGCGGCGACGCTGTGGGCGGCGGACGTGGCGCTGCTGGACATTGAGATGCCGGGGCTGAGCGGAATCGAGGCGGCCAGACAGATTCTGGCCCAGCGCCCGGAGTGCCGGATTATTTTTATTACCGCCTACAGCCTGTTTACGTACGCCCACGAGGCGGTGCGCCTGGGGGCGTGCGACTACATCCTCAAGCCGGTGGACGCCGACGATGTGGAGCGGGCCGTCCGGCGGGCGGCGGGCCAGGCGGAGGCCCAGCGCCAGCTGGAGGCCATGGCCTCCTCCTCGGCGGAGCTGCTGGAGAGCGCGGACAATTACGACAAGACCGCCGTACTCATGGGGAAAGTGAAAAAGTATTTGCAGCACAACTATATGGTGTGCGACATCTCCCTGGATTCGGTGAGCGCCATTTTGAATTTGAACTCCTCCTACTTTTCCGCCCTGTTCAAGCGGACCTTCCAGGTGAACTTTCTGGACTACCTGACGGAGCTGCGCATGGACGCGGCAAAGGAGCTGCTGCGCGACCCGCTGCGCTCCACCGCGGAGGTGGCCAACATGGTGGGCTATGAGAGCGCCAACTACTTTACCCGCGCCTTTAAGAAAAAGGTGGGCATGACGCCCACCGACTACCGCCGGGGCGCCGCCCAGGGCCGGGGAGGGGGAACGGCATGAAAGGGCGCATATGTCTGCTGCTGTGCCTGTGCCTGCTGCTGTGCGGCTGCGCAGGAGCGGCGCAGGACGAAGGCCGTCCCCTGCTGATCCTGCGCTACGCGGACAATCAGCCCGAGGACTACCCCACCACCAAGGCGGCGGAGTACTTCGCCCAGCTGGTGGAGGAGCGCACCCAGGGGAAAATCTGCATCCGGCTGTATTGCAACGGCGAGCTGGGAAACGAAAACCAGGTGCTGGAGCAGGTGCAGTTCGGGGGCATCGACATGGCCCGGGTGTCGGTGGGCACCTTTGCCGAGTCCTATGAGGAGATTGAGGTGCTTTTGCTACCGTTTTTATACGACGACGCGGAGCATATGTGGCGGGTGCTGGACGGCGCGGTGGGGGATGCGGAGCAGAAGCTGAACAGCTATCTGAATGACCAGGAGGCGCGGTTCGAGCCCACTTCAGAACAGGCAAAACTGCTCCACCGGGCCATTGTGGTGGTGCCGGGCCCATATGTGGTCCTGCTGGCCTGTGAACATGCGGAGGATGCGGCGTGGACCTTCGCGGAGGC
>CAQCFX010000022.1:0-13563 GCA_948766235.1 uncultured Oscillospiraceae bacterium
AGGGAAGCCGCGCGTCGCGAACAGGCAAAGCGTGAATACGCGTAAATCCTGCCGAGAATGCAGCCAATACGCTTTGTTTGCGCTGTTTTCGTGTGGACACGAGGCGGCGTTTTTTTATGCGAAGCGCGAGGATAGACGCGCAGGGGAGCTTGGAACGTAGCGAGGGCAAAAGCCCAGGACCGCACAGCGGGCCGGGTTTTGCCCGAGACGGAGTGAAAGCGACCCGGCCGCGCGTCCAATCCGAGCGTGACAATGAAAAGCACCTGCCGCAACAAATAACCCGGAGGTGAATCCAAACAATGCCTAACGCAAAGGTTCTCAGTGAGAAGCAGGCCATCGTGGCCGCCTTGGTGGACGACCTGAAGGCCGCCAGCTCCGGCGTCCTGGTGGACTACAAGGGCATCACCGTGGCCGAGGACACCGCCCTGCGCCATGAGCTGCGGGAGAACGGCGTGGAGTACGCCGTGGTGAAGAACACCCTGCTGCGCCGCGCCCTGGACGATGTGGAGCTGGGCGAGCTGGACGAGGTGCTCAACGGCACCACTTCCATGGCTATTTCCAAGGAAGACCCCATCGCCCCCATGCGCATCGTCAACAAGTACGCCAAGCAGATGGGCGACCGCTTCAACATCAAGGCCGGCTTTATGGACGGCAAGGTCCTCCCCCTGGACGACGTGTACGCCCTGGCCGAGCTGCCCTCCAAGGACGCCCTGCTGGGTCAGGTCCTGGGCATGATGCTGGCCCCCATCACCAGCCTGGCCATCGTCATCAAGGCCATCGCCGAGAAGAACGGCGAGCCCGCCGCCGAAGCCCCGGCCGAGGAGGCCCCCGCCGCCGAGTAAGCGGCACACATACTTTCATATTTGAACATTTAGGAGGAATATCATCATGGCAAGCGAGAAAATCACTGCTCTGATTGAAGAAGTTAAGGCCCTTACCGTTCTGGAGCTGAACGACCTGGTCAAGGCTCTGGAGGAGGAGTTCGGCGTTTCCGCCGCCGCCATGGCCGCTCCCGCCGCCGGCGCTGCCGCTCCCGCCGCTGAGGAGAAGACCGAGTTTGACGTGGTTCTGGCCGGCTTTGACGCCGCCGCCAAGATCAAGGTCATCAAGGTGGTCCGCGAGATCACCGGCCTGGGCCTGGCCGAGGCGAAGGCCGCCGTCGAGGGCACTCCCAAGACCCTGAAGGAGGGCGTGTCCAAGGACGAGGCCGAGGAGCTGAAGAAGAAGATCGAGGAGGCCGGCGGCAAGGTGGAGCTGAAGTAAGCTGCGCTGTTGCTGTGACCAAACAAAACTGTCCCCGGGAAATTTCCCGGGGACAGTTTTTTAATTCCGGAATAAAACTTATGTTTCACGTGAAACGTCTGCGCCCTAAAAAGTAAAACGTGCGTTTCACGTGAAACAGTAAAGGAAAGACTGATTCAATCGCAAAGCGCCACAGGCGCATTGGATCAGTGCTTCCTCAAGGAAGCTCAACCGGGAAGGTTCGCTCGCCGCCGTCCCGGTCGATGATGGTGACGCTTTGAATCTGCTCCACCTCCAGCGGGTCCCGGAAATTCCAGGTCAGCACCCGGCGGCTGCTGTCGGCACCGTACTCGCCGTAGCTGCCCTGACCGTCGGGGCCGCCGTCCTCCCGGCCCGACAGGATTTCCGTGCCGTCCGCCATGTGGAGGCGGAGGCGGGCCCGGGCCAAATAGCTGTATTGGACGTCCCCATAGGTCACGGCAGTGATTCCCAGGGGGGACAGGCGCACCGTCTCGGCGAAGAACCCGACGGCCAGCTCGGTGTCCCCGTCCAGAGTGGTGGAGGGCATGACCTCGATGTCCAGGGGGATGTGGAGGGTGGTGTCCACTGAGATATCCTCCAGCGTCTGCGTATCGTACACATGGAACAGAACCAGCTCGGCATCAGACAAATCTTCATAGACCCGTCCCCAGGTGGTGCACGCCATCAGGGCGGTTTTGGTCTCCCCATCATAGTTCAGGCACCGGGAGCCGAAGGTGCTCGCTCTGACGCCACTGTTATCGCTGGCGGGCGGCGACGGCACGTCCACCAGGCCCGTGGCGTTGATATGATCGCTGAGCCGGTTGCCCTCCAAATCCTTGAGCTGGACAAAAACCCGGATGGTGTCCTGGTCCGCCATGGCGGACAGCACCCGCACCTCCAGGCCGTCCATCTCATAGGCCTGCCCGTCCTGCTCCTGAGCGTAGGGCGCGAAGCCGCCCAGGGTCTGGGCCAGCAGCTCCCGCAGACTGGGCGACGCCGCGAAGGCGGTGCACAGCAGGGCCGCGCAGGCCGCCGCGGCGATGAGCGCCGTCTTCAGCGCTCCCAGGCCCCGCTTTTTTGCCTGGGGCGGCAGCTTGCATAGGATATCCCGTATATTTTTATCAAACCCTTCCGGCACGGTCAACTCCTCCTTTTTTGCCATTTCCTTTAACATTTCGTCAAACTGTTCCATATTCGCCCTCCTGTTCTTGCAGCATTTCCTTCAGCTGTGCTCTGGCGCGGGACAGCCGGGACTTCACCGTTCCCGCCGGAACGGCCAGGCATTTGGCAATCTGCTCCACGCTCATATCCTCGTAATAAAACAGCGTTACCACCACCCGGCGCTCCCAGGGCAGGGCGGACACCGCCTCCCACAGCCCGTCATAGCGGGTCGGTTCCGGGGCGGCAGGCTCCTGGGGCAGGTCGTCCAGGTAGACCACCTTTTTCTGCTTCCGGCGCAGGGCAAAGGCGCAGTTTACCGCGATTTTAATGAGCCAGGGCCGCACCGCGCTCTTGTTTTGCAGCTTGTCCAACGACTGCCAGGCCTGAAGCACGGCCTGGGCCACCGCGTCTTCGGCGTCCGCGTCGCAGTTGAGCACCGACCGGGCCGCGCGGTACATTCCCCGGCTGTGCTGCGTGACGGCGGCGGAGAATTCCTCCCGCGTCCACTCCATATTGGGCTTCATCCCCTTTCCGTTTTGTCCGGACATATTGATAGACGCGCTGGCTGCCAAAAAGGTTCCCGCTTTGGCAAAATTTTTTGTGAAAAACAATTTTGCAATTTTTTGCTTCTGGACTTGCAAAATTTCCGCTGGTGGTGTAGAATACATTATCGCGTTAAAGCGGTACTTTCAATGAGGAAAGGATGTTGACGGTATGTCGATTAAAAATGCTTATCTCCTGTCTGTGCTGGACGATTTGAAGGCCAAGAGCGGCCATGAGCCGGAGTTTCTCCAGGCCGTGGAGGAGGTGCTGGAGTCTCTGGAGCCGGTGGTGGAGGCCGACCCCCGCTATGAGCAGCAGAATATCATCGGCCGCATTGTGGAGCCGGAGCGCGTGGTCATGTTCCGGGTGCCCTGGGTGGACGATTCAGGCAAGGTGCAGGTGAATCGGGGCTACCGGGTGCAGTTCAATTCCGCCATCGGTCCCTATAAGGGCGGTCTGCGCTTCCATCCCACCGTCAACCTGTCCGTCATCAAGTTTTTGGGCTTTGAGCAGATTTTCAAAAACTCCCTCACCACCCTGCCCATGGGGGGCGGCAAGGGCGGCTGTGACTTCGACCCCAAGGGCAAGAGCGATGGGGAGGTCATGCGCTTTTGCCAGTCCTTCATGACGGAGCTGCAGCGCCACATCGGTCCTGACACCGACGTGCCCGCGGGCGACATCGGCGTGGGCGCCCGGGAGATTGGCTTTATGTTCGGTCAGTACAAGAAGATTCGGAATGAGTTCACCGGCGTGCTCACCGGCAAAGGGCTGAGCTACGGCGGCTCTCTGGCCCGCACCGAGGCCACCGGCTTCGGCCTGTGCTACTTTGCCGACGCCCAGCTGCGGGACAACGGCAAATCCTTTGCGGGCCAGCGGGTGGTGATTTCCGGCTCCGGCAACGTGGCCATTTACGCCAACCAAAAGTGCACTCAGCTGGGGGGCAAGGTCATCGCCATGTCCGATTCCAACGGCTACATTGTAGACGAAAACGGCATCGACTACAAGGTGATTCAGCAGATTAAGGAGGTCAAGCGGGCGCGCATCAAGACCTATCTGGACTATGTCCCCTCCGCCAAGTATGTGGAGGGCTGCTCGGGCATCTGGACGGTGCCCTGCGACATCGCGCTGCCCTGCGCCACCCAGAACGAAATTGATGAGGATTCCGCCAAGGCGCTCATCGCCAACGGCTGCATCGGCGTGTTTGAGGGGGCCAATATGCCCTCCACCCCCGGCGCCATCGCCGCCTATCAGGCCGCGGGCATCCTGTTTGCCCCCGCCAAAGCGTCCAACGCCGGCGGCGTGGCCACCTCCGGGCTGGAGATGAGCCAGAACAGCGAGCGGCTGAGCTGGAGCTTCGAGGAGGTTGACGCCAAGCTGAAGGGCATCATGGAGGGCATCTACGCCGCCTGCGCCGCCGCGGCCGAGAAATACGGCATGAAGGGCAACATCCAGGCGGGGGCCAACATCGCCGGGTTCCTGAAGGTCGCTGATGCAATGTTGTGGCAGGGGATTTAAGCGCGAAGCAGACGGCTGCGAGGGAGCTTGGAGCGAAGCGAGGCCGAGCGGAGGGGCGCATAGCGCCCCGCAGACCAGGCCGAGTCGGAGCGAAAGCGACCGAGCGACCAGCCGACTGCGCAGCGGAACAAAATTCAAAGCCCCGCCGGGAACTGAACCGCCCCAGGTTGTGCGGACAGCACAAAAAGCAGCCCAAGCTGGAAAATCCAGTTTTTATTTAAATGCGCTCATGGTTGTAAAATGAATATATCTGTCAGCCAGCTCACGGGCATCCCGTAAGGTTTTGGGCTTGTGTTGGTAGATGCGCTTAGTTTTTAAAATGGAGAAGAAATTTTCGGCCATCGCATTATCATAGTTTCCCATTCCTTATAACATGACCCCCTTATGTAGGCTTATTATCCTACATAAGGGGGCTTCTTTCACACATGGATTTTCAATTTTTCTGTTGCAAAATGCGCATAGCCTTCCAGAAAGGCTGCGGTTCTATGGTTGACGCTTACTAAGTCGCCTCGCTTGGCCGCTTTCAGGGTTTGGCCGTCATAGGCTGGCATTGCCCCATGAAGCAGCTCCCACCTGCTCCAATGCGCAGAGCTCCTCAAAAAGTTTGTCAATCACACGCAATCACCAAGCTTCTAAAGTATTATATCTCAATTTTGTTCGCACGGCTGCGGCCGGTTGGACAACTGCCGCAAAAGTCCCTGGCAGCCAGCCAGCACGTCCTGCCAAGTGGTCTCAAAATCGTCCGTGTACCATGGGTCCGCTACATCGCCGGGGCGGTCGGTGTAGTCCAGCAGCAGATGGAGCTTTCCGGCAAAATCACCGCCGCAGATGCGGTGCATATTCCGCAGGTTGGCCCGGTCCATCCCAATCAGGAGGTCGAATTGGTCGTAGTCTCGCTTCGTTAACTGGCGGGCCGTTTTGCCGGCGCAGTCAATGCCGTGCTCGGCCAGTATTCGGCGGGTGGAGGGATAGACTGGATTTCCAATTTCCTCGGTACTGGTAGCGGCGGACTCGATGTGAAATTGAGGCGCCAATCCGGCTTTTTTCACCAGGTCCTTCATCACGAACTCAGCCATGGGGCTGCGGCAGATGTTGCCGTGGCAGACGAAAAGTATTTTTGTCATATCCTGAAACCTCATTGTTCCCGGAAGCTGTCGATGACCGCTTTGAGTTCGTCGGCCTCCGCGTCGGAAATGGTGCGTCCGCCCATAAAGTGGGCCAGAAAGGAGGGGAGCGAGCCGTTAAAGGTGCGCTCCACCACAGCGCGGCTCTCCTCCCGGAGCACCTCGTCCTTGGGAATGACGGCGGACACCACGGCGTTTTCGTTGCGCAATATGCCCCGGTCTACCAGTTTTTTCAAAACGGTGTAAGTGGTGGATTTCTTCCAGCCCAGCCGCTCCAGCGACAGCTCCACCAGCTTGCCGGAGGGCAGGGGTTCGTGTTCCCAGACGATACAGGCAAAACGGTATTCTCCCTCGGCCAGCTTCGGATGATTCATGGGATCCGCCTCCTTGGTCTACAATTATCGACTACAAGAAAAGTGTACCAGAAAAAAGGGCGAATGTCAACTCTTGCGGGAAAAATCATAAAACATTTTGCAAGAGGGACGGAAAAAGCCCCGGACAAATGTGTCCGGGGCTTGAAATTGCGGGGAAGGGAAGCGCTCAGGCTTTTTTGGCCTCTCCCTCGGGGAAGATAATCTTGTTGACGAAGAAGAAAACCACCATGGAGATGCCGCCCTGGAGGACCACGGTGCCGATGTTGTACAGCCAGCCCGGCACAAACAGTCCGGCCACCGCCACCCAGATGCAGTTGATGGAGTTGACGATGCAGTTGATGACGATGAAAGCCACAAAGTACCACGCAATCTGCTTGCCCAGGTTGCCCTTGCTGCGGAAGACGAAGTTTTTCTGAATGGGGAAGTTGATAATCTCGCCGATGGCCATGGCAATCATGTAGGCCACGAAGTAGGCCAAGCCGCCGTGGGCCTGGTCATAGCCCACGATGTTCCACAGGAAGGTCTCTCCGAACAGGGTAATCTCGATACCCGGCCAGCCAAAGCTGCGGTCGCCCAAAAACGCGAAGGCGTTGGGCAGAAACAGCAGGATGAAATATTTCATCACCGTAATCAGGTTGCTGACGATGACGAACAGCCCGCCCTCTCGAATCCACTTGGCCGCCGCGGGGTGCTTTTCCGCAAAATCAGTCCAAAACTTCATGATTTTTCCTCCTTAATGAATGGCGTTGGCCGCCTTGCGCTTCTTGCCGGAACGGAAGAAGCCGCCGATCACCCGGCCCAAGCCCTTGAAGAAGTGGCCGTTGACGATGGTAAGGATGCCCTCGGCCATCTCCATGGTGCAGATGCCGCCGGTCATCTTGGCGATGGCCCGGAAGGGCATATTGTAGTTGAACAGCAGGTTCAGGTTGGGCTGGCCCTTCTCGATGCTCTTATTGATGAAATGGGTGAGGATCTTGTAGGCCAGCCGGCCCGCGGCGCCCTTAGCGTAGTACATCTGGCACAAAGCGTCGTTCATGTCCAGGGTGCCGCTCCAGTGCCCGTCGGGAATGGGGCGGCCCAGCAGGGTTTCGAACTCAGCGTCGGAGATGTTCTTGATGTCGCCGGAGAAATACTTGGCGAACTTGGCCTTGTCGTAGGGGGACGCGGCCCCGGTGCCCTGGACGCTCACTGTGCCGGACAGCTTGATGTCCGCCGCGGACGCGCCAATCAGGATGGTCCACTGGCCGCCCTCCACCTCGAACTGGTTGGTATTCACGTTGAAGTAGCGGAACGCCTTGTCGTCCAGCTTGATGGTCACTTTCTTGCTCTCCCCGGCTTTGAGGAACACCTTCTGGAAGCCTTTCAGCTCCTTGGCCGGGCGGAACACGTCCCCATCCGGTTTGGACACGTAGAGCTGAGCCACTTCCGCGCCGTCCATGCTGCCGGTGTTTTTGAGGGTGAAGGCGGCCTCTTTATCGGTGACAGTGAGGTCACTGTACTCGAAGGTGGTGTAGCTCAGGCCAAAGCCGAAGGGGAACAGCACGGGGACGTTGGCGGTCTCAAAATAGCGGTAGCCCACATACAGTCCCTCCCGGTACTCGGCGTTGCGCTCCTTGGAGGGGAAGTAGGGCGCAGAGGACACGTCCTCGTACTTCACGGGATAGCTCTCCGCCAGCTTGCCGGAGGGATTCACCTGGCCCATAATCACCTTGAGCACGGAGGACGCCCCCGCCTGACCGCACAGGTAGCCGTGAACCAGGGCTTTGCATTTGTCCAGCCAGGGCATCTCCACGGCGGAGCCGGCGGACATGACGACTACCACGTTGGGGTTGGCTGCCGCCACCGCCTTCAGCAGGTCAATCTGGCTCTGGGGCAGACGCATATGGGCGCGGTCCAGGCCCTCAGATTCGCTGATTTCGTCCAGGCCCAGGTAGAGCAGAACGATGTCCGCCTTCTTCGCCAGCTCCACGGCCTTGGCCTGCATGGCGGGGTCGCCCTTGCCGGAGCGGGGGTAGCCCGGCTCAAAGCCGGCCACGTCCAGCTCGAAGTTCTTTATCACGTCCATGGTGTGGTCCAATTTTGTCGGGTTGACCACCGAGGAGCCCGCGCCCTGATACCGGGCCTTCTGGGCGAACTCGCCGATAACGGCCACCTTGGCGCCCTTTTTCAGGGGCAGGATGCCGTTTTCGTTCTTTAAAAGCACGATGGACTGCTCGCTGGCCTTCGCCGCCATGGCGTGGTGCTTCTCCACGTCGAAGGGCTTGCCCTCCAGCGGTTTTACCGCCTTGGTGGTGGACAAAATCACGTCCAGCAGCTCGTCAACCCGCTGGTCCAGCAATTCTTCGCTCATCTTGCCGGACTTTACCGCCTCAATCAGCTCCAAATCGGAGTCGCCGCCGGTGGTGGGCATCTCCAGGTGGGAGCCCGCCGCCACGCCTGCGGTGTGGTCGTTGGAAGCGCCCCAGTCGGACACCACAAAGCCGTCAAAGCCCCATTGGTCCCGCAAAATTTCCTGGAGCAGGTGCGGGTTCTCGTTGGCGTACACCCCGTTGATGCGGTTGTAGGAGGACATGATGGACTTGGCCTTGCCCTCCTTCACCGCAATCTCAAACCCGGTGAGGTAGATTTCCCGCAAGGTCCGCTCGTCCATGACGGAGTCGGAGGCCATGCGCCGCAGCTCCTGGGAGTTGGCGGCGAAGTGCTTGGGGCAGGCGGACACGCCGTTTTTCTGAATGCCCCGGATATAGCTGGCCGCCATCTTGCCCGCCAGATAGGGGTCCTCGGAGAAGTACTCAAAATTCCGTCCGCAGAAGGGGGAGCGCTTGATGTTCAGCCCCGGGCCCAGCAGGACGCACACGCCCTGGCTGGCCGCCTCGGCGCCCAGGTGCTCGCCAATCTCCTCGCCCAGCGCCACGTCCCAGGAGTTGGCGATGGTGGCGGCGGTGGGGTAGCAGGTGGCGGGCAGCGAGCCGTTCAGCCCCAGCTGGTCCCCGGCTCCCTCCTGCTTACGGATACCGTGGGGGCCGTCGGACAGGGTCATGTTGGGCACGCCCAGCCGCTCCACGCTGCGGCTCTGCCAGAAGTCCTTGCCGGAAAAGAGATAGCACTTCTCCTCCAAGGTCATTTGTGTGATAATGTCCGCGTGTTTCAATCAAATTCCCTCCTTGCTAAATTTTTGGAAGCTTTGAACAAGTCCAGGGAAACGCTTCCCAGGAATTGTTCAAAGCTCCTCCGGCATCCCGCCCCCGCCGAAGCAGGGGCGGGATGCCCTTGGCGCTATTGTGCGAAGCTCAATGGTCTTTTAGGCGCTCAGGCGGCCTTTTTCTTCTTGAGGAAGCTGTAGATGAAGAACGCCTCGGCGGCCACCAGGACCACGCCCACCACCACGTTGGCGACGGTCAGGTAGGTCTCCCAGCGGTTGGGCTGGGTGGACTGCTGGATGCCCAGCTCGCTGTACTGACGGCTGTTCACGGTGACGTACAGGATGTTCTTGGTGGACTGACGCATGGCCTGCTGGGCCGCGGGGGTCTCACGGAAGCGGACCTGGCTGGTCTCGGTGGGGTAGTTCACCAGGCAGAAGTCGGTGCCGGTGCGGATGGCCTGGTCGGCGCTCATGTAGCCGTACACGCCGAAGTAATCGGTCAGCACCATACCCTGGAAGCCCCACTCGTCGCGCAGCACCTCAGTCTGAAGCTCATAGCAGCCGCCCGCCCAGCGCGGGCCAATGTAGTTGAAGGAGGACATGACGGCCTTGGCCTTGCCTTCCTTCACGGCAATCTCGAAGGGCTTGAGGTAAATCTCGCGCATGGCCTGTTCGTTGCTCCAGGTGCACAGCATATCGGTGCGCCGGTCCTCGCAGTCGTTGAAGGCGAAGTGCTTGATGTAGGCGTACACGCCGTGCTTCTCCGCGCCGATGGTGGCGTTGGCGGCCATGGAGCCGGCCAGCACGCCGTCCTCGGAGTAGTACTCGAAGTTACGGCCGGCGAAGGCGGAGCGGTGGGTGTTCATGGCGGGGGCGTACCAGCCGGCGGTGTCCATCTGGTCGGCCATCTCGCCGATGCTCTCGCCAAAGGCCATGGCCAGCTCATCGCTCCAGGTGGAGGCAATCATGACGGCGGAGGGGAAGCCCACGGAGCCCTGGCCGGTGAAGTTGTTGTTGATGGAGGCGGGGCCGTCGCAGTCGTTGGTGCGGTACTTGCCGATGGAGTCGATGGCCAGGGTCTGATAGCCGCCCAGGGCGATGAGGTCGCCCATCTGATCCAGGGTGAGCTGGTCCAGCAGTTCATCCCACCGGGGGTCGTCGTAGTCCGCACCCCGCAGGTCGATGAGCTTGAGGCTGCCGCTCTTGCCGGTGGTGGGGGCGACGGCGTCCGGGAACATCCGCTCCTCGTCGGCGGCCACCGCCTCGGCAGTGAGGTAGTTGGAGTTGTTGTAGAAGTTGGCCTTGTCGTCAGCGCTCATAGTGAGGGAAGCGGGGGCGGCGGTGGCCGCGTCATAGTTGGCGAAGCCGTCCTTGCGGGACAGGTAGGTGGCGTCGCCCTGGACGAAGTCAAAGCGGTTTACAGCGGGGGTGGCGTCGCTCTCGCGCTTGTTGTTCTCATCGTACACCACGTCGGAGCCCTGGGTGAAGGTCTCAGAGTCCAGCACGGTGTGGGAATCGGCGTTGACGGAGATGACATAGTCGCCCTTCTCCAGCACGTAGCAGCCATGGCCGATGTAATCATAGGAGGCCATCTGCTCAATGGGGAAGGAGATGGTCACGTCCTGAGAGGCGCCGGGCTCAATAACGCCGGTTTTGGCAAACTCCACCAGGTTGGCGGAAGCTTTCTCGATGCCGCCGTTGGTGTAGGGCGGATTGAAATAGACCTCGACCACGTCCTTGCCGGCCACAGAGCCGGTGTTGGACACGCGGACGGTCATGTTGATGTTGGTTCCATCGTTGGAGAAGGAGGTAATCTCCTGCTGGAAGCTGGTGTAGCTCAGGCCGTGGCCGAAGGGATACTGCACGGTCTTGTCGTAGTCGATGAGGCCCTCGGTGGCGGCGGTCTCATAGAACTTATAGCCCACGTAGATGCCCTCCACGTAGTTGATGAAGGCGACCTTCTCGGTGCTCTCCATGCCGAACATATTGAGGGCCACGTCGTACTCGCCCATGTTGTCATAGATGCTGGGGACGGTGTTGTTCCACAGCGGGGTGGCGGTCAGGTCATAGAGGAAGGTGTCCACGCTGCGGCCGGAAGGGTTCACCGTGCCGTTGAGGACGGTTCCCAGACCGTTGAAGCCGTTCTGGCCGGGGCCGGGGCACCACAGGACGCTCTTAATCTGAGCGTAGTCGTCCACGAAGCCCAGCTCCATGGTGTTGGCGGCGTTGACCACCAGAACCACGTTGTCAAAGTTGGAGCAGACCAGCTCCACCATGTCCCGCTCGGACTGGGTGAGCTCCAGGTAGTGCTCGCCGGGGGCGAACTCGTCATACTCGGTGGAGTTGTTGGTGAAGGTGCTGTTGTGGTACATGGTGCCGTCATTCCAGGAGCCGTCGATAAGCGCCGCGCCGTCGGTGGGCAGGTCGGCGTTCTCGCCGCCGGGACGGCCCACAACGATTACGGCCACGTCGGAGAAGGCCTTGGCGCCGTCAATCAGCTCGCTGCTGTAGGTGCTGGCGGGGGGCTCGGGCAGAGTCCAGTCCTGGGCCCACATACCCACGCTGGGGCGCTCGCCGCGGTAAGCGGTGTAGAAGTCCACCAGGTCGGAATTGACCTTGAAGCCCGCGTTTTCCAGGCCCTCGATGAGGGTTACGGTGTGGTACGCGTCATTCAGCGCGCCGGAGCCGGTGCCGCCGTAAACGGGGAACACGGAGTCCCAGCCGAACAGGTTCACATTGGAATCCTTGGCCAGGGGCAGCAGATTGTCGTCGTTCTGGAGCAGGACGATGCCCTCCTCCGCGATGTCCACGCACAGGTCGGAAGCGGCCTGGGTGGTGGCGGCGTCAATCTTGGACACAGGCTTGCCGGCCACGGAGGTCAGCAGGGTGGACATGGGGCCGGTGCAGATCAGGTTTACCATGATCAGGACCACCAGCACCGCGGCGACCCAGGCGCTGCCCCGGATGAGGCCCTTGGTGTTCTTGGGGGCCTTCATGGCCACCACCGTCACCACAATGGCGGCGATGAGGGCAATGCCGATACCCACCAGGTAGGGGGCGATCTGCGTTATGACATTGATAACGTCAGACCAGTTGATAGATAGCATTTCTTCTTCCTCCTCATTCACTTTTTAGCGGGGACTTCAATATGCCCCGCCTTGACAAGAGGAAGTATACCAGGTTTTCGGGCGCTGTGCGGCGTTTTGCACAAACTGCGTGATTTTTTGCGCAAACTGCATTTCAAATTGTGCATCTCTGATAAAACGTGACCCTAAATTCTTGGCACTTTTCACAATTTGGTATTTTTTTCATTGCCTTTGGCTGGGCTTTGTGATAAGATACCAAAGTAAGCATAGGCAAACCCGCCGCAGGGCGGCGTTGATTTGGAGTGAATGCACTTGAATATCCATGAATCCGCGGAAAACTATTTGGAGGCCATTCTGGCCCTGGGGGAGAAGGGGCCGGTGCGGTCCATCGACGTGGCCCAGCACCTGAATTTCTCCAAGCCCAGCGTCAGCCGGGCCATGAGCCTGCTCCGGGAGGGGGGGTTTGTGGTGATGGACGCGGGCGGCTTTCTCACCCTCACCCAGGAGGGACTGGAGATTGCCCAGCGCATCTATGAGCGGCATTTGCTGCTCACCCGGTGGCTGATTCATCTGGGGGTGTCGGAAAAGGTGGCCGCTGAGGACGCCTGCCGAATCGAGCATGATTTGAGCGTGGAGTCCTTCGCCGCGCTGCGCGTGCGCATCAATCAGGATTTGGGCATCGCGTGAACGCGGACCTATATATGATAGACAAAGCCGCCGCTGAACAGCGGCGGCTTTGAATTGTTTTCGCTCCGGCCGGTCCGGCGGCTTACGAGGGCTGGGCGCTTCTGATTTCTCCGCACAGGTTGTGGGAAAAAAGCTCCCGCACCCGGCCGGGGTCCGATTCCTGGCCCAGAACCCACATCAGCTTGGTGACGGCGGCCTCGGTGGTCATGTCCCAGCCCTGGACCACCCCCTCCGCCAGCGCCTTCTGCCCCGCCTGGTAGAGGGAGAAGTTGCTGCTCTCGTACAGGCACTGTGAGCACACCACCACGGTCATCCCCGCCTGGGCGGCGGCGTGGAGCTTTTCAATCAAATTGCGGCGGATGAAGTGAAGCCCGCCGGCGCCGAAGGCCTCGATGACCACTCCCCGGTAGTGCATCCGCAGCAGCATATCGAAAATCTCCGGATCCAGGCCGGGGGTGAGCTTGATGAGGAACACCTGCTGGCACAGCTTGTCCCGCAGAACGCAGGGGCCGTCCGCGGGGGGAATGGCCTCCTCCCGGACCTTCAGCCCCGCGCCGCTCACCTCGGCGATCAGCGGCCAGTTCACGCTGTCAAAGGCGCCAAAGGCGGTGGTGTGGGTTTTCACCGCCCGGCAGCCCAGCATGACCCGCCGGTTAAAGGCCAGGAAC
>CAQCFX010000022.1:13587-27301 GCA_948766235.1 uncultured Oscillospiraceae bacterium
GGCTGCCATGGCGAAGGCGGTGCGCAGGTTGTCCAGCCCGTCGGTGAGGGGGTGCTCGATGGGCAGCTGGGCCCCGGTGAGCACCACGGGAATGGGGATATTGCGCACCATATAGGAGAGCACCGAAGCGGTATAGGCCATGGTGTCGGTGCCGTGGGACACCACAATGCCGTCGAAATCGTTTCGGGCGTTAAAGACGTGCTGGGCGATGAGCCGCCACTCCTCGGGCTGGATATTGGACGAGTCCAGGTGGAGAATGTCCCGGACGGTGAGGCGGTAGCTGTCGGGCAGCCCGCCCAGGTGGTGGGTGAGGGCCGCGCCGTCCAGGCCGGGGGCCAGCCCCTCGTCGGTGAGCCGGGAGGCGATGGTGCCCCCGGTGGTGAGCAGTAAAATGCGTTTCATGAAAAAGCCTCCTGTCCATTGAGAAAGCGCAGGACCGCCTCCCGGGCCTGGGGGGAATCCATCAGGTCCCCGCGGATGCTGACCCGGCCAAAGCTGCGGGCGGAGAGGAACAGCACGTCCGGCGGCGCGTCTCCCGTGTGATATTGAAAAGCGGCGGTAAAGTTATCTTGCCCGGTGTTGCTGACCACGGTGAATTTTTTGCGTACGGCCTCATATTGGGCCAGCAGCGCCTGGGCGATGGCCGAGCAGCTGCCGCCGTTCCTGCCGCTGAAGGAGATGATGCAGCTTGTCACGTGGATTCATCCCCAAAATAATCTTGCGGACCAAGTATACCCGATCTATGAAAATCTTGCAAGTGTTGTCAACGACCGGGCATCCTGTTATAATGAGGAAAACGAAAAAAGGAGAGTCCTTCATGAAATATGATCTGCTTGTTGTGGGCGGAGGCCCCGCCGGGCTCACCGCCGCCATCCACGCCCGCGCCCGCGCCAAGTCGGTGCTGGTCATCTCCAACGACCCCACCGCCTCCCCGCTGTGCAGGGCCCCGCGGATGGCCAATTACCCCGGCCTGCCCAACGTCACCGGGCTGGAGCTGATAGAGCGCCTGGTGGCCCAGGCAAAGGAGCTGGGCGCGCAGTTTAAGCAGGGCCGCGCCCTGTCCGTGATGCCCATGGGCACGTCGGTGATGGTGTCGGTGGAGAACGACGCGGTGGAGGGCGGCGCGGTCATTCTGGCGCCCGGCGTGTCCCGTGCCGCGCCCCTGAAGGGGGAGACGGAGCTTTTGGGCCGGGGGGTGAGCTACTGCGCCACCTGCGACGGGATGTTTTACCGGGGAAAGTCCGTGGTGTGCGCCGGGGACGCCCCAAATTTTGAGGAGGAAGCGGAATTTTTGCGCTCCATCGGCTGCGAGGTCACGGTGAAGCGGCTGGCAGGGCTGGAAATTTTGGGAGAGGACCGGGTGACCGGGGTGCGTACTGCGGCGGGGGAGAGCGTGCCGTGTGACGGCGTGTTTTTGCTGCGCGCCTCCATTGCCCCCGCCCAGCTGGCTCCGGGGCTGGAGATGGAGGGGGGCTATATCAAGGTGGACGAGCGCATGGCCACCAGTCTGCCGGGAGTATACGCCGCCGGGGACTGCACAGGGCAGCCCCTCCAGCTGGCCCGAGCGGTGGGGCAGGGACAGACGGCCGCCCACTTCGCCGTGGAGGGGCTGGGCTGAGCGTGGACATTTTTTCTAATTTTTCGTGAACTTTGATTTCCTGTATTGAAATTTTCTTTAGAAGATGGTAACATAGGAATATCAAAGGGGGACTCCCCCCAATACTCAAGTAAGGAGTGATCAAAATGGTCAAGGTCATTATGGGCCTGAAGGGCACTGGAAAGACCAAGCAAATGATCGATCTCATCAATACAGCGGTGGATACGGAGCACGGCAACGTAGTGGCAATCGCCCATAATTCCAAGCTGAACTATAAAATCAACTATAAAATCCGCTTGGTGGACACCTCGGATTACAACATTCCCAACTATGATACTCTGCGGGGCTTCCTGTACGGGCTGTACGCCAGCAATTATGATATTACCCATGTGTTTATCGAGAGCCTGAACAAGCTGGTGCCCACTGTGGGCAACGAGGACGTGGAGCCCTTCCTGGATTGGCTGGAGGCGTTCTCCCAGAAAAGCGGCATCAAGTACACCGTCTCCATCAGCGAGGACGCGGCCAAGGCCAGCGAGGGTGTGCGCAAGTATTTCTAAGGCGGGCGCACGGCATTTTTTCGATGAGCTTAACTGGGCGGGCGGAAGCCCGCTCAGTTTTTTTAACATTTGAAGGAGGTTTTTGTTCATGGATTGCACCCAAGCCATTCGTGCCCGACGGAGCGTCCGAAAGTATCAGCCCGGCGTCTGTATCCCACAAAAGGACGTGGAGACGATGCTGGAGGCGGCCATGATGGCCCCCAGCGCCCGCAACATCCGTCCCTGGGAGTTCTTTGTGGTGGAGGACCCGGAGCTCAAGAGCAAGCTGCGCCGTGCCCACCCCTTTGCCTCCATGCTGGACACCGCGTCCCTGGCCATTGTGGTGTGCGCCCAGCCGGAGAAGCAGACCGGCGTGGTGGCCGGCTACTGGCCGCTGGACTGCGGCGCGGCGGTGGAAAACCTGCTGCTTCAGGCGGTGGACCTGGGCTATGGCGCATGTTGGTGCGGCTGCTGGCCCAGTCCCCGGGTGTCCAAAATCCAGGAGCTGTTGAACACCCAGTCCGTTCCCGTGGCCCTCATCGCCGTGGGCGCGCCGGACGAGGCGCCCGAGGCCCGGGGCCACTACGACCCGGGCAAGGTGACCTGGCTGCGGCCATGAGAGGGGAGGGGCGCGTGTGAACGAGCGGCGAAGAACCGTAAAAGCGCCGGAGGAAGCGGTGAGCGGCGTAGTGCTTCCCCGAGCCATTCACCTGGTTCCCATGGACAACATCAGCGGCTTCGACGTCAGGCCGGGTTTTTACGAGGCCAACGGCGCCACCGCCATTCCCGGCGGCGTCAATTTTACCGTCCATTCCCATGGAGCCACGGGCATTGAGCTGCTGCTGTTTCACCGGGAGGAGACGGAGCCTTTCGCCGTGCTCCCCTTCCCGGAGCACTACCGGATTGGCAACGTGTACTCCATGATTGTGTTCAAGCTGAACATCGAGGAGTTTGAGTACGCCTACCGGGTGGACGGACCCTATGAGCCGGAGCGGGGACTTATCTTTGACAAGAGCAAGTACCTGCTGGACCCCTACGCCAAGGCGGTGACCGGCCAGAGCCGCTGGGGGGAAGCGCCGCCCCACGGCCAGCACTACAAGGCCAGGGTGGTAAAGGACGACTTCGACTGGGGCAGCACCCGCAACCCCCTCATACCCATGGAGGATCTGATCATCTATGAGCTCCATGTCCGGGGCTTTACCAAGGACCCCTCCTCCGGTGTGGCTCATCCGGGCACCTTCGCGGGCTTAATGGAGAAGCTGCCCTATCTGGAGGAGCTGGGGGTCAACGCGGTGGAGCTGATGCCCATTTTCGAGTTCGACGAGATGCTGGAGTACCGGGAGGTGAACGGCGAGAAGCTGTACAATTACTGGGGATACAATACGGTGAGCTTCTTTGCCCCCAATACCAGCTATACCGCCTCCACCGAGTATAACCGGGAGGGCAATGAGCTGAAGCGGTTCATCCAGGCCTGCAAGCAGCGGGGCATTGAGGTCTATCTGGACGTGGTGTTCAACCACACCGCCGAGGGCAACGAGATGGGGCCGTTTTTCTCGTTCAAGGGCTTTGACAACAACATCTACTACCTGCTCACCCCGGAGGGGTACTATTACAATTTCTCCGGCTGCGGCAACACCCTGAACTGCAACCACCCCATCGTTCACCAGATGATTTTGGACTGTCTGCGCTACTGGGTCACCGCCTATCGGGTGGACGGTTTCCGCTTCGACCTGGCCTCCATTCTGGGCCGGGACGAGAACGGCGCGCCTATGGTGTCCCCGCCCCTGCTGCAGGCCATGGCCTTTGACCCCATTTTGGGGGACGTGAAGCTGATTGCCGAGGCGTGGGACGCCGGCGGACTCTACCAGGTGGGATCCTTCCCCGCCTGGAACCGCTGGGCAGAGTGGAACGGGCGATATCGGGATGATATGCGCCGGTATCTCAAGGGCGACGCGGGGATGGCCCAGGCCGCCGCCCTGCGCCTGGCCGGCTCCAAGGATATTTACACCACTGCGGAGCGGCGCAACGCCTCGGTGAATTTCCTCACCTGCCACGACGGCTTTACCCTCCATGACCTGTACGCCTACAACGCTAAGCACAACGAGCGCAACGGCTGGAACAACACCGACGGCGCCAACGACAACAACAGCTGGAACTGCGGCGAGGAGGGGGAGACGGACAACCCCGGCGTCAACCAGCTGCGAAAGCGCATGGTGCGCAACGCCTTCGCGGTGCTGATGTGCTCTCGCGGGATTCCCATGTTCCTGGCTGGCGATGAGTTTGGCAACACCCAGTTCGGCAACAATAACGCCTATTGTCAGGACAATATCACCTCCTGGCTGGACTGGTCCCTGCTGGAGAAGAATCGGGGTCAGTTTCAATTTTTCCAGTATATGATTCGCTTGCGTCAGAGCTACCGGGTGCTGCGCTGCGACATGAGCGGCGGGGCCTGCGGCTTCCCGGACGTGAGCTTCCACGGCGTGGCCCCCTGGGCGGACCGCTTCGGAGCCCAGGACCACTATGTTGGGGTGATGTTCGCTGGGGCGGAGCGTAACGTGGGGCCGCAGATTGTCTATGTGGCCGCCAACTCCTACTGGGGGGAGCTGAACGCGGCGCTGCCCCAGCTGCCCGCCTCCATGGCGTGGGAGCAGGTGGTGGACACCTGGGAGGAGAAACAGACCGCTCGCTGGGTGGAGAATAACTGCTTTACCATTGGGCCGCGCAGCGTGAAGGTATTTGTGGCCCGGTAGCGGGAAAACAGGGAAGGACGGAATGACAATGGATTATGCGGCGCAGTCGCTGAAGCTGCACTATCAGTGGCGGGGCAAGCTGGACACCGTACCAAAAATGGAGGTCAAGGACAGGCAGTCCCTCTCCCTGGCCTACACCCCCGGGGTGGCCCAGCCCTGCCTGGAAATCAAAAAAGATATCAATAAAAGCTACGAGCTCACTGGGCGCTGGAACACGGTGGCGGTGGTCACCGACGGCACGGCGGTGCTGGGCCTGGGGGATATCGGCCCCGAGGCGGGCATGCCGGTGATGGAGGGCAAGTGCGTGCTGTTCAAGGCCTTCGGCGGAGTGAACGCGGTGCCGCTGTGCGTGCGCTCCAAGGACGTGGATGAGATTGTTAACACCGTGGCCCTGCTGGCGGGCTCCTTCGGCGGGGTGAATTTGGAGGACATTTCCGCCCCCCGGTGCTTTGAGATTGAACGCAGGCTCAAGCAGCGCTGCGATATCCCCATCTTCCACGACGACCAGCACGGCACCGCCATCATCGTGGCGGCGGCGCTGACCAACGCGCTGAAAATTGTGGGCAAGCGGCTGGAGGAAATCAAGCTTGTGATGTCCGGGGCTGGGGCCGCGGGCACCGCCATCTTTAAGCTGCTGTGGTCCATGGGGCTGCGGCGGGCCGTTTTGTGCGATATCAAAGGAATTGTGTATCCCGGGCGGCCCGGTTTGGAGAGCGACCCCGCCCTGGCGGAGCTGGCGGACATGACGAAGCCCGCCATTACGGAGGGCGGACTGGCGGCGGCGCTAAAGGGGGCGGATGTGTTCATCGGCGTGTCCGCGCCGGGAATCGTCACCCAGGACATGGTGCGCTCCATGGCGGACAGGCCCGTCCTGTTCCCCATGGCAAACCCCACGCCGGAGATTATGCCGGACCTGGCAAAAGAGGCCGGGGCGGCGGTGGTGGGCACCGGCCGCAGCGACTTCCCCAACCAAATCAACAACGTGCTGGCCTTCCCGGGGGTGTTCCGGGGGGCGTTCGACGTGCGGGCATCGGACATCAATGAGGAGATGAAGCTGGCGGCGGCAAAGGCGCTGGCGGAACTGGTGGGGCCGGACGAGCTGTCCCCCGACCATATCATCCCCGCCGCCTTTGACGAGCGGGTGTGTCCCGCCGTGGCCAAAGCGGTGGCCGAGGCCGCCCGGAGAACGGGCGCGGCAAGGGCGTAAAATGGAGGATCAGGACAGGCGGTATGCCGCCATTGCGGCCTTGGCTGATCTGCATGGCTGGTTAAAGGGCTATGCGACGAATCAAGGGTATTTGGAAAATGCGATTGCCCAGCTGCGGGACCCGGAGTTGACAGAGGAGGGCAGGGAGCGCCTGCGGCAGCTGCTTTCCCGTGACGGGATGTTTCACATCAAATGGCTGGGGGACTGCTATGTGGAGGGATTTCCGGTCGATAAGGGCCTCAATCCTTACGCCAGCTGGCTGAACTATTTATCAGAGGTATTGAATATCTGCCAGGAAGCGTTGAAATGACGCTTGCGCCGGACAAACATTAAGTTTGTCCGGCGCATTTTCCTGAGGCGAAAAGGAAACCGCTTCCAGCGCTTGACTGCCGGGGGCTTTTTGCGTTATACTATATTTTAGGGATAAAATGTGCTCCGCCGGGTGCGGTTCGGCCTTTTCCGTGGAAATCCGCGGCCCCGGGGCATTGATTACGACTATAGGCAGGTGCAGATATGGCAAAACCCACACCAAAACAACAGTACGGCAACGACTCCATCTCCTCCCTCAAGGGGGCCGACCGGGTGCGCAAGCGCCCCGGCGTCATCTTCGGGTCCGATGGGCTGGAGGGGTGCGAGCACGCGGTGTTTGAAATCCTCTCCAACGCCATCGACGAGGCCCGGGAGGGCCACGGCGACCTGATTACCGTCACCCGGTACGAGGACAAATCCATCGAGGTGGAGGACTTTGGCCGGGGCTGCCCGGTGGACTGGAACGAGGCGGAGGGCCGCTACAACTGGGAGCTGGTGTTCTGCGAGCTGTACGCCGGCGGCAAGTATAAGGACGGCGACGGGGACAACTACGAGTATTCCCTGGGCCTGAACGGCTTGGGCTCCTGCGCCACCCAGTACGCCAGCGAGTACTTTGACGCGGTGATTTACCGGGACGGCTTCAAGTATACCCTCCATTTTGAGAAGGGCGAGATTGTGGGCGAGATGCAAAAGGAGCCCGCCGACCGGAAGAAAACCGGCTCCAAATTCCGCTGGAAGCCCGATTTGGACGTGTTCACCGACATTGACATCCCGGCGGACTACTACGCCGACGTGATGAAGCGGCAGGCGGTGGTGAACGCCGGAGTGACGTTCCGTTTCCGCAATCAGGTGAATGGGAAGCTGGAAAGCACCGATTTTCGCTATGAAAACGGCCTGACCGATTATGTCCACGAGCTGGCGGGAGAGGATTCCCTCACCCTGCCGGTGTTCTGGCAGACGGAGCGCCGGGGCCGGGACCGGGCGGACAAGGGCGAGTACAAGGTGAAGCTGTCCGTGGCCTTCTGCTTCTCCAACCGGGTGCAGCTCATTGAGCACTACCACAACTCCTCCTGGCTGGAGCACGGCGGGTCGCCGGAAAAGGCCATGCGCCTGGCCTTTGTGTCCGCTATCGACGGCTGGCTGAAGCAGAACGGAAAATATCAGAAAAACGAGGCTAAGGTGACCTGGGCGGACATTCAGGACTGTTTGGTGCTGGTGAGCAGCAATTTTTCCACCCAGACTAGCTACGAAAATCAGACCAAAAAATCCATCACCAATAAATTTGTTCAGGAGGCCATGACCGAGTTTCTCCGCGCCCAGCTGGAGGTCTATTTCATCGAAAACCCCATGGACGCGGAGAAGATTGCCGGCCAGGTGCTGGTGAACAAGCGCTCCCGGGAGACGGCGGAGAAGACCCGCCTGGGGATTAAGAAAAAGCTGTCCGGCTCGGTGGACATCTCCAACCGGGTGCAGAAGTTTGTGGACTGCCGCACCAAGGACGTGGACAAGCGGGAGCTGTACATTGTGGAGGGCGACTCCGCTCTGGGCAGCGTAAAGCTGGCGCGGGACAGCGAGTTTCAGGCCATCATGCCCATCCGGGGCAAGATTTTGAACTGCCTTAAGGCGGATTACGCCCGGATTTTCAAAAGCGAGATTATCACCGACCTTTTGAAGGTGATGGGCTGCGGCGTGGAAGTGAAGGATAAGCACGTAAAGGATTTGAACGCCTTTGACCTGGACAGTCTGCGCTGGAACAAGATTGTGATATGCACCGATGGCGACGAGGACGGCTTCCAAATCCGCACCCTGGTGCTGGCCATGCTCTACCGCCTCACTCCCACGCTGATTCAGGAGGGGTATGTGTATATCGCCGAGTCCCCCCTGTACGAGATTACCTGCAAGGAGAAGACCTGGTTTGCCTACTCCGACCGGGAGCGCAACGAGATTGTGTCCTCCCTGGAGGGGAAGAAGTTCGATGTGCAGCGCTCCAAGGGGTTGGGCGAAAACGAGCCGGATATGATGTGGCTGACCACTATGTCCCCGGACACTCGGCGGCTCATCAAGGTGATGCCCGAGGACGTGGAGCGCACCGCCCAGGTGTTTGAGATGTTTCTGGGCAACGACCTTCAGGGCCGCAAGGACCACATCGCGGACGAGGGGTATAAGTATTTGGAGATGGCGGATATCTCATAAGAAGCGCGGAGCCGTCGTGAGCAGCGTGACAATACCGTATTCCCTGCCGCGGGTGCGGCGCGAACATACAAACCCACATAAAAATGAAGGAGGAACCTATCATGAAGAAACTGCTTGCTCTGTTGTTATCCATGGTGATGGCCGCGTCCCTTACGGTCCCCGCGCTGGCGGCCTCCTCATCGGGAACGTCCCGAATCACAATCAATTTGGATGGACGTATGCTGGTTATTTCCGGCGGCGTGTCGCCGGAGATCAAGGACGGACGCACCATGGTCCCCATCCGCGCGGTGTCGGAGGCGCTGGGCGCCGACGTGGGCTGGGATCAGGCCACCAAGCAGGTGACGCTGGAGCGGGCGGGGGTCACCATCCTCATGACGGTGGACAGCAAGACCGCCTATGTGAACGGCAAGGCGGTGGAGATGGACGTGGCTCCCTATATTACCAACGGCCGTACCCTCATTCCCGCCCGGTATGTGGCGGAGTTCTTTGGCCAGAAGGTGGACTGGGACGGCGCGACCAGCACCGTAAGCATCACAGAGGACAAATCCGCGGTGGGCGAAAGCAATCTGGAGCGGTGGGCCATCCCCATGGGGGCCATACAGCAGGGGATGAACGAGGGCTCCCACCGCTGGTTCGCCTATTACCGCGGTTCCACCGTCGCCGCGTACAGGCCCGACGGCGGCCTTAGCGGAACGTATGTTCTCCCCTCCGTGCGCTGCCGGGATATGCTCAGCTACGGCTGGGATATCAACAGCCGGGAGGAGCTGATTGCAACAGTCTGTTACATGACTCTCCACGGCCACAACGAAGATTTCCTGGAGGACGTGGCCTATATCAAGACCCTGACGCCCGCTGAGTACGACCAGTATCTCAACAGCGACGGCGTGGACTCCTATATGTTCCTCTATACCAAGCAATTAGGCGAGAAATGGGGCGACCGGGGCATCCTGTGCTGGGACCTGTTCCGGATGTCCAGCCTGGTGCAGTGGGGCTATGTGGCGGGGTATATTACCTACCCTGAGGCCTTGGCCCTGCTGGAGCCTGCCGCCACGCTGCTGTGCGAGAACTTCTCCTCTTGGGAGGAGGCGTATGAAAACTACCTGGAGGGCTACAACTGGTGGGCCCGCAACGATGTTTTGGACAAGGATATTTGGGAGACCAGCCGGGGCATCGCTTACAAAAGCATTCTTGCGGACAAGAGTTATAATACCCTGGACGACACCCTGTTTGAGACCGGCGTTATCCCCGTCCCCGGCGTCACCGCCGCGGAGCTTCTCCAGAGCGTGTTAAACAGTGAAAGCGCAAATTGAGATAAGGACTGATCCCATTGGCTAAAAAGAAGACCCCCGAGCAGAAGGGCCCGAAAAAAGTGAATAACCCCAACGTCCTGGGCCTTCGGGCCCAGGTGTTGGAGCAGCCCATCACCCAGACGCTGGAGCTGAACTATATGCCCTACGCTATGTCGGTGATTGTCTCTCGGGCCATCCCGGAGATTGACGGCTTCAAGCCCTCCCACCGCAAGCTGCTGTACACCATGTACCAGATGAAGCTGCTGGGGGGGGCGCGCACCAAGTCCGCCAACGTGGTGGGGGCTACCATGAAATTAAACCCCCACGGGGACGCGGCCATCTACGACACCATGGTGCGCCTCAGCCGGGGCTACGGGGCGCTTTTGCACCCCCTGGTGGACTCCAAGGGCAATTTCGGCAAGGTGTACTCCCGGGACATGGCCTGGGCTGCCTCCCGGTACACCGAGGTGCGCCTGGACCCCATCTGCCAGGAGCTGTTCCGGGACATCGACCAGGACGCGGTGGACTTTGTGCCCAACTACGACGGCAAGCTCACCGAGCCCACCCTGCTGCCTACCACTTTCCCCAACGTGCTGGTGAGCGCCAACCAGGGCATCGCTGTGGGCATGGCGTCCAACCTGTGCGGATTCAATCTGGGGGAGGTGTGCGACGCCGCCATCGCCTATCTCAAGGACCCCGATGTGGACCTGATGGGCATTTTGAAGGCGCCGGACTTTGCCACCGGGGGTCAGCTTTTGTACGACGGGGCGGCGCTGGGTGAGATTTACCGCACCGGCCGGGGCCCCATCAAGCTGCGGGCCAAGTGGCGGTACGTGAAGGAAGACAACCTCATTGAGATTTATGAGATTCCCTATTCCACCACGGTGGAGGCCATTTTGGACAAGGTAGCGGAGCTGGTCAAGGCGGGGAAGATTAAGGAAATCTCCGATATGCGCGACGAGACCGACCTGAACGGCCTGAAGCTGGCCATCGACCTGAAGCGGGGCGCCGACCCCGAGAAGCTGATGGCCCGGCTGTATCAGATGACCCCACTCCAGGACACGTTTTCCTGCAACTTCAACATCCTGATTGCCGGGATGCCCCGGGTGATGGGGGTGGGGGAGATTCTGGGGGAGTGGACCGCCTGGCGGATGGACGGGGTGCGGCGGCGCACCTACCATATTTGCAAAAAGAAGGAGGAAAAGCTCCATCTCCTCAAGGGCCTCAAACGCATCCTGCTGGATATCGACAAGGCCATCCGCATCATCCGGGAGACGGAGGAGGAGGCCGAGGTGGTGCCCAACCTGATTATCGGCTTCGGCATCGACCAGGTACAGGCGGAGTACGTGGCGGACATCCGGCTGCGCAACATCAATAAGGAGTATATCCTCAGGCGGGTGGAGGAGACCGCCAGCCTGGAGGAGGAAATCGCCGACTTAAAAGACATCATCAACTCGCCCGGACGAATCAAGGGCATCATCACGGACGAGCTGAAAAACGTGAAAAAGAAGTACGACGTGCCCCGCCGCACCGAAATCGTCTACGAGTACCAGCAGGCGGCGGAGGTACAGGCCGCCGCGGTGGAGGAGGCCCCCGCCTATCCGGTGAACGTGTTTATCTCCAAAGAAGGGTACTTCAAGAAGATTACTCCCCAGTCTCTGCGCATGAGCGGCGAGCAGAAGTACAAGGAGGGGGACGGTCCTTTCCTCCAGTGGGAGGGGACCAATCGGGACGAGCTGCTGGTGTTCACCGACAAGCAGCAGTGCTACAAGACCCGCCTGAGCGATTTTGACGACGCCAAGGCCAGCGTCCTGGGGGACTATCTGCCCACCAAGCTGGGCATGGAGGCGGAGGAGAAGTTTGTATGGGCCTGCGCCCCGGGGGACTATTCCGCCCATGTGCTGTTCTTCTTTGAAAACGGCAAGGCGGCGCGGGTGGAGCTGGGCGCCTATCAGACCCAGACCCGGCGGCGCAAGCTCACCGGGGCCTACTCGGACAAGTTCCCGCTGGTGTCAGCCTGCCTGCTCTCGGAGGATAAGGAAATGGCGGTGGGCGCGACGGACGGACGGTGCGTGGTGTTCCACACCGCGTCCCTCACGCCCAAGACCACCCGGAATACCCAGGGCGTGGGCGTCATGGCGGTAAAGGCCAAGCACCGCTTGGAGTGGGCCAAGCCTCTGCCTGAGACCACCATTGTCAACGCCGCCCGTTACCGGGCGCGCTCGCTGCCCGCCGCGGGGGCGCTTCTCAAGGAGGAGGACCGGGGCGAGGAGCAGATGACACTGAGCGCGGAGTAGCGGACAGCGAGGGAGCTTGGACCGGAGCGAGCTTTATAAACCAAGAATCGCGCAGCGATTCTGTTTGTGAAGCGAGACGGAGGGAAAGCGACCGAGCGTCCTGGCCGCTACGTAGCGTGACAATCAGCGCTGAGCCGTCGTGAGCAGCGCGGATGGAGCAAAGCGAGGGCAAAAGCCCAGCCGCCGCGCAGCGGAGGCGGGTTTTGCCCGAGTCGGAGCGAAGCCGCGCGTCGCGAACAGGCGAAGCGTGACAACGTCGTCGCAAGCTTCGTATTGCTTGCTTCGCCGCAAGCGGCAAAGCTCACTCACTGCGCTGCTCCTCCTTTCCCCACAAAGCCTGAAGGGCGGCTTTGCGGGGGCCCCATTGCGCGCCAGAAACAGGCGCAGCCCTACAAGACCGCATCATGGAAAGAAGGACGTTCCCCATGGCCCGTGTGAAAAAAATGTTCATCCCCTTTCTCATCATCACCCTGGCCTCCGCGTGTTATGCTCTGGGCTTCGTATGGTGTTATGCCCCCAACGGCATCGCCTTCGGCGGCATCACCGGCGTAGCCCAGATTATCAACTATCTGATTCCTGCCCTGCCCATTGGCGTCACGGTGATTGTGCTGAATATCCCGCTGTTTCTGCTGGGGTGGAAGCTGATTGGGGGGCATCTGCTGGTGTCGTCGCTGTACGCGATGTTTATCTCCTCGGTGTTCATTGATGTGCTTACCCCTCTGCATGACTGGCAGCCGATGGACCCCATGCTGGCCTGTATTTTCGGCGGGGTGCTGATGGGGCTGTCTTTGGGGCTGGTATTTCAGCAGGGGGCCACCACCGGCGGCACCGACCTCATCGCCCGGCTGCTGAAGCTGAAGCTGACCTGGCTGCCCATGGGCAAACTGTTGATGGGCATTGACCTGGCGGTGATTCTGGCGGTGGCCGCCGTGTTCGGCACGCTGAAGGCCGCCATGTACGGCCTGGTGGCGCTGTATATCTGCTCCATCGTTATGGACGCCGTGCTCTATGGCATGGACAACGCCAAGGTGGCCTACATCATCAGCGATAAAAATAAAGAAATCTCCAACGTACTGGTGCGGGACCTGGACCGGGGGGTGACGATTCTCCACGGGCAGGGCGCGTACACAGGGGCGGAGAAGGATGTGCTGATGTGCGCATTTAAGCAGCGGGAAATCACCGCCATCAAGGCGGCGGTGAAAGAGGTGGACCCGGCGGCCTTCCTCATCGTGTGCGACGCTCACGAGGTGCTGGGCGAGGGGTTCCGGGATTATAAGAAGGATGATTTATAGGAAGCGCGGAGAAGCGGACAGCGAGGAAGCTTGGAGCGGAGCGAGGGCGAGCGATGGGGCCGCAGGCCCCAGAGACCAGCCCGAGTCGCAGCGAAAGCGACCGAACGTCCTGGCCGCTTCGCAGCGTGACAAGCAAGAAGCGCGGAGAAGCGGACAGTGAGGGAGCTTGGACCGGAGCGAGGGCAAAAAACCAAGATCTGCGAAGCAGATCTGTATTTTGCCCGAGTCGTAGGGAAAGGGACCG
>CAQCFX010000023.1:0-21901 GCA_948766235.1 uncultured Oscillospiraceae bacterium
CCCTGTGCCCGCCTGCCGTCAGGCCATGGAGAAGGCCAATGTCACCATCGGGGACATCGACCTGGTGGAGGCCAACGAGGCCTTCGCCGCCCAGTCCATCGCCGTGGCCCGGGAACTGAATTTCGACATGAACAAGGTGAATGTGAACGGCGGCGCCATCTCCATCGGCCACCCCGTGGGCGCGTCCGGCGCCCGGATCATCGTCACCCTGCTCCACGAGATGCTCAAGCGGGACGACGCCAAGCGCGGCCTGGCTACCCTGTGCATCGGCGGCGGCATGGGCGTTGCTACTATTTTTGAGAAGGTGTAAGCGCGACGGTAGGCGCATAGGGCCGGATGGACCGGAGCGAGGGCGAGCGCAGGGCCGCTTGCGGCCCGCAGACCAGCCCGAGTCGGAGGGAAGCCGGCCCGTAATGCGCCCAACCGGAGCGTGATAACAGCGCGACAACAAATATTCTTCCCCTCTGCCTGGGCGGGCGCCCACCCGCCCAGGCTGTAAATAAACATTTGGGAGGTCATATAAAAATGCCTAAATTTGTATCCATTGACGAGGCGGTCAAGCTGATTCCCAATGGCGCCACCGTGATGTTCGGCGGCTTCATGGGCTGCGGCAGCGCCCATAAGTTTATCGACGCGCTGTCCAAGAGCGGCGTCAAGGACCTGACCGTCATCTGCAACGACGGCTCCATGCCCGGCGGCCCCATGGGCGAGGATTACTACGCCGTGGCCAAGCTGATTCACAACAAGCAGGTGAAGAAGCTGGTGGCCACCCACGTGGGCCTGAACCCCGAGGTCGCCCAGCAGAATATGCAGGACGGCACTTTGGAGGTCGTGCTGGTGCCCCAGGGCTCCCTGGCCGAGATGATTCGGGCCGACGGCGCGGGCCTGGGCGGCGTGCTCACCCCCACCGGCGTGGGCACCATCGTGGAGGACAACCCCTACTGCCTGGGCAAGCAGACCATCAACGGCCGGGACTACCTGCTCATGGCCCCCATCCACGCCGATTTCGCCGTGATTGGCGGCTACAAAATCGACAAGGCGGGCAACGTGTGGTACAAGGGCACCACCAGCAACTTCAACATCGTCATGGCCACCGCCGCCGACACCGTGATTGCCGAGGCGGAGCAGGTGGTGGAGTGCGGCGAAATCGCCCCCGAGGACGTGCGTACCTCCGGCGTGTTTGTGGATTATGTGGTCGAAGGAGGGCTCTACTAATGGAAAAATCTGAGATTAAAGGCTTTATCGCCAAGCGTGTGGCCAAAGAGCTAAAGGACGGCGACGTGGTCAACCTGGGCATCGGCCTGCCCACCCTGGTGCCCAACTACCTGCCCGAGGGCATCCATGTGACCCTCCAGGCGGAGAACGGCACCATTGGCTCCGCCGCCGCCAGCAAGGAAAACCCCGACCCCATCCATGACGTGGACGCGGGCGGCTCCCCCTCCGGCATCACCGCGGGCGGCTGCTTCATCGACTCCTCCGTCTCCTTCGGCCTGATTCGCGGCGGCCATGTGGACGCCACCATTCTGGGCGGCCTGGAGGTGGACGAGGAGGGCTCCCTGTCCAACTGGATTATCCCCGGCAAGAAGATGCCCGGCATGGGCGGCGCGATGGACCTGCTGGTGGGCGCGAAGAACGTCATCGTGGCCATGGAGCACACCGCCAAGGGCAACCCCAAGATTCTCAAGAAGTGCAAGCTGCCCTACACCGCCGTGAAGTGCATCACCAAAATCATCACCGAGATGGGCGTGATGGAGGTCACTCCCGAGGGCCTGGTGCTCACCGAGATTAACCCCGAGTTCACCGTGGAGCAGGTACAGGCCGCCACCGAGGCCACCCTTATCATCAAGGGCGAGCCCAAGAGCATGATTTAAGCTGAATCCTTCCGCATTTCATCAGCAAACCCTCCCCCTGACAATTTTAGGGGGAGGGTTTTATGTTTCACGTGAAACGCGAGGCGCGGGGGCGGAGCATAGGCCCGACCGCCCTGCACCCCAGGGCAAAAATGGGGGAGACCCCTCCTCACGAGGCGTCCCCCCTGTTTTTAGGTATGCAGATGGTGAGGGTGATTTCGCTGTCCGTCTCCTCCCGGCCGCACCGGGCGTTCACCCCGGCGGACTGCATCACCTCCACCCCCCGCTTCACCGTATTTAAAAACAGCCGCACGTCCTTGATGCGGTAGACCGGCTTGGCTTTCCGGGGGGCCTTGCCCTTGCCGCACAGCCGGTCGATGTACTCCTCCGTCTTGGCCACGTTGAGCTGGTGCTTGAGGATGTGCTCCAGCGCGCCCCGCTGCTCCTCTGCCCCGGCCAGCCGGAGCAGTGAGCGGGCATGGCGCTCGGTGAGCTGATGCACCCGGAGGGTTTGTATCACGTCCTCGGGGAGCTTCAGCAGCCGCAGCTTGTTGGCCACGGCGGACTGGCTCTTGCCCACCTTTCGGGCGGCCTCCTCCTGAGAGAGGTGGTGGCGCTGGATGAGCTGGCGCAGGGCCGCGGCCTCCTCCCATACGTCCAGGTCCTTGCGCTGAAGGTTTTCCACCAGGGCCAGCAGGGCGGAGGTCTCCTCATCCGCCTCCACGTTCAGGCAGGGCACGCAGGGCAGCCCCGCCAGCTTGGCCGCCCGCAGCCGCCGCTCCCCCGCCACCAGTTCCCAGCCCGCCGAAGTGCGCCGGACGGACAGGGGCTGAAGCACCCCCACCTGGGAGATGGACAGAGCTAGCTCCGCCAGGTCTCCCTCCCGGAACTCCTTCCGGGGCTGATTGGGGTTGGGGCGGATGTCGCCGGTGGGCAGCTCCAGCACCTGCCGCTTCCCCGTTTTAAGAAAGAGCGCCATCAAAAACGCCTCCCGTCTTGGTATGGGACAAGCATACCATAGACCGGGAGGCGAAATCCATCGAAGGATAGAAGCGCGAGCGCAGGCGCGCCGGCCCGGATTTTGCCCGAGTCGGAGGGAAGGCGACCGAGCGGCCCTGCCTACTTCGTAGCGTGACAACGCCCCCCTCGGCCGGCCGGTGGCGGCCCTGCTTTCTCTCACGCGAGAGAAAGCAGGCAAAGAGCGCACCCAGGGCGTTTCACGTGAAACATCGGATAGAGGCAAGCGGCGCGGGCCCTGGGGAGGCCTCTCCTGAACGCAGAGGCAGCCATCCAGCGCCCCGTAGCCTGTGGCTGCTCCAAAGTGAGCGGAGACCCCGGCCTCAGGCGGCAGTGCGTTTACTCGCCTAAAACCTTTGCGCAGCGGCCGCACAGCTCGGCGTGGTGTCCCGCCGTGCCGATATGGGCATCGTGGTTCCAGCAGCGGGGGCACTTGGGGCCGTCGGCGGCGGCAATCCGCACGTCCAAATCCATAAACTGCGTTCCCATCGCCCCCTCGGAGCTGCACGCGGCGTCGGTGTGCACCACCTCCACCTGGGAGGTGATGAACAGCGCGGCCAGCTCCTCCGGCGTAAAGTCGGAGAAGTCCTCCTGGGCCATGGGGTCCGCCTCCAGGATAACCTTGGCGTCCTGGTTTTTCTTCACCACGTCCTCGTTGCGGGCGTTTTCCAGCGCCTTGTTCACGTCGTCCCGCAGCTTGATGAGCTTCTCCCACCGCCCGGCCTCGGCCTCGTCCAACGCCAGGGCGGGGTCGTAGTCCGGGATGTCGTTGAACAGCACGCACTCAGCGTCGTCCCCGGCGCGGTGGAGCATGGCCGTCCAAATCTCCTGGCTGGTGAAGGCCAGGATGGGCGCCAGCATCCTGGTCATGCCGTCCAGAATGATAAACAGGGCGGACTGGGCGCAGGCGCGGGTAGCGTCGTCCCCGCAGTACAGCCGGTCCTTGATGATGTCCAGATAGAAGTTGGACATCTCCACCACGCAGAAGTTGTAGATGGCGCGGTACACGGTGTGGAACTCGTAGGCGTCGTACCCCGCCCGGACAGCCTTCACCAGGTCGTTGAACGCCGCCACCGCCCAGCGGTCCAGGGCCTCCATGTCCTTCACGGCCACGGCCTGGTCCGGGTCAAAGCCGCTGAGATTGCCCAGCATATACCGGGCGGTGTTGCGGATTTTCAGGTACGCCTGGGAGAGCTGCTTCATAATCTCCTTGGAGATGCGCATATCCTGGGTGTAATCGGCGGAGGACACCCACAGCCGGAGCATATCCGCGCCGTAGTCCTTGATAATCTCCTCGGGGGGCATGGCGTTGCCCAGGGACTTGTGCATGGCCTTGCCCTCGCCGTCCACCGTCCAGCCGTGGGTGATAATCTGCTTATACGGGGCCACGCCGCTGCAGGCGATGGAGGTGAGCATGGAGGACTGGAACCACCCGCGGTACTGGTCGCCGCCCTCCAGATACACGTCGGCGGGGTACTGGAGGTTGGGACGCTGCTCGGCCACCGCCGCCCAGGTGGAGCCGGAGTCGAACCACACGTCCATGATGTCGTTTTCCTTGGAGAAGTGGGCCTTGCCGCACTTGGGGCAGGTAAATCCGGCGGGGACCAGCTCGTCGGCGGTCTTGTCGAACCACACGTTGGACCCGTGCCGGCGGAACAGCTCCGCCACGTGGGCAATGGTCTCGGGGGTGACGATGGCCTCGCCGCAGTCATCGCAGTAGAACACGGGGATGGGCACGCCCCACACCCGCTGGCGGGAGATGCACCAGTCGCTGCGCTCGGTAATCATGGACACCATGCGCTCCTTGCCCCAGGCGGGGTGCCAGCCGATGGCGTCGCAGGATTTCACCGCCGCGTCCTTGATGGCGTCCACGGAGCAGAACCACTGCTCGGTGGCCCGGTAGATGATGGGGTGCTTGCACCGCCAGCAGTGGGGGTAGGAGTGGGTAATCTGGGCCTTGGCCAGCAGGAAGCCCCCGGCCTCCAAATCGGCCACCACCATGTCGTTGCCCTTGGCGTAGAACTGGCCGCTGTAGCGCGCGTCGGTCATCACGCCCTTGGCGTTCACCGGCACTGGCACGCCAATCTGGGTCAGCCCCGCGTCGTCATACCGCTTGCACACGTCAAAGTCCTCTCCGCCGAAGCCGGGGGCGGTGTGGACGCAGCCGGTGCCCGCGTCCAGGGTGACGTGGCCGCCGTTGAGAATGACGGAATCCTGGTCCAGCAGGGGGTGCTTGGCCACCATTAGCTCGAAGTCGGACCCCTTCAGGGTAGCCAGCACTTGGCAGGCGGCAAAGTCCAGCCCCGCCTGCTTGCACACACCCTCGGCCAGCTCCTTGGCCATGACGTATACCTCGCCGTTGGGGACCTGGAGGAGCACATAGTCAAAATCGGCGTTGAGGGAGATGGCCGCGTTGCCGGGAATGGTCCAGGGGGTGGTGGTCCAAATGACGAAGAAGGTCTTGGACAAGTCCGCGTACTGCCCCAGCCTGCCCTTGTCGTCCTTCACGGGGAACTTGACGAAAATGGTGGTGCAGGGGTCGTCCTGGTAGTCAATCTCCGCCTCGGCCAGGGCGGTCTGGTCGTGGGGGCACCAGTAGACGGACTTCATGCCCTTGTAGATAAGGCCCTTCTCCGCCATTTTGCCGAAGACCTCAATCTGCTTGGCCTCGAACTCGGGCAGCAGGGTGATATAGGGGTCCTCCCACTCGCCCAGCACCCCCAGGCGCTGGAACTGCTCGGTCATGCGGCCCACATACTGGGTGGCGAACTCCCGGCACTTGTCCCGGAAGGCGGCCACGGACATCTCCTCCCGCTTCACGCTCTTGTCCTTGAGCACGGCGGTCTCAATGGGCAGGCCGTGGGTGTCCCAGCCGGGGACGTAGGGGGCCTGGAAGCCCGTCATGTTCTTGTACTTGACGATGATGTCCTTCAGGATTTTGTTCATGGCGGTGCCGATGTGGATATTGCCGTTGGCATAGGGGGGGCCGTCGTGAAGGACGAACTTGGGCTTGCCCGCGTTCTTGTCCATCAGCTTGTGGTAGGTCACACGGGCCCACTCCGGGTTGAGCAGCTCGGGCTCCCGCTTGGGCAGGCCCGCCCGCATGGGGAAGTCGGTCTGGGGCAGGTGGACGGTTTTGTTGTAGTCCATGGGTATTCCTCCTAAATTGAATTGGTTATTTTATTTGCGGTCATCGGTTCGACCCAGCAGATAATCCACGCTGACATCGTAATAGTCCGCCATTTGGTCCAGCAAGGAAGCATTAGGCTCGCGCATACCCAATTCATACCGGCAATAGGTTGTGGTAGCTATATCCAATTCGGCGGCGATATCTTCTTGACGCAGATGCCTTTCCTTTCGGAGTTCTCTCATTCGTTCTGTTAATTTCATGATAAACCTCTTGACATTACCGTTCGGTGGGATTATAATAAATATGACCGAACGGTTAGATTTTGCGAAGGGGCGAGATGCCGTGGACGATATCATTGATTCAGTAGTGCAGGGCATCGAAGAAAACGCATTCCCATATTTTTTTGTTAAACCGGGATACCGCAAAGACCAGTATTGCGCTTCCCAACATATGGAGTGGCTGGAGAAGCATTTGAACGAGGAAGAAAAGGCCCATTTCGTTCAGCTGCGGGATGCGGAACTGCGCCTTAGCATCATGGAGCGCGAAGCGCTTATCAAGCTTGCGCTGGCCGCCGGGATTCGCCTCGCCCTTCCACGGTAAACAAAAGCGCCCCTGTCCCCAAAAGGAGACAAAGGCGCAAACCTCTGCGGTACCACTCCAAATTCCGCACGAAGCGCTGAGCCGTCGTGAGCAGCGGGCTAAGACCGGAGCGGAGCGAATTGACCGAAGCCGCCAAGGGCGGCGCAGGACAATTTGCGCAGTCGGAGAGCTTAGAACCGCGTCGCGAACAGGCGAAGCGTGACAACATACGGCACTCAATATGCGCGATAACGGGCACTCCCGGCGGAGCCTACTTGCATAAAAACGTTCGGTCCGCGGCTCACAGGGGATATTCGCCGGGTCCGCCCCGCCGCCCTCGCACCGTGCGGGCGGCTCTCTGAGAGGAGGGGTGCCGGTTACTCGTCCTGATCCAAGCCTTGTGTATGGATTCTTCCCCCGCCTTAGGCGGGGGAAGAATTTTGTATGCTCTTTCGCGCCCGCCCCGTTGAAGCGGACGCTATTTATATTATAGGCGCAGCGGGGATTTGTCAACCGTTTTCCGCTTAAAAACTTCACAAAAACGGGCGCACGCCCTCACCCCAGCACGCTGCTGAAGGCCAGGGACAGGTAGGCCACGTCCGCACTGTCGCTGCGGGAGGTGATGGCCACGGGAATCTTCGCCCCCACAATGGTTCCGCAGGTGCGGGCGTGGGCGTGCATCTGCCAGCACTTCACAATCAGGTTGCCCGCCAGCAGGGAGGGGGCCACGATGCCGTCAAAGTCGCCGCACAGGGGGTTGTCGTACCCCTTGAGCCGGGCGGCCTCTTTGGACAAAATCAGGTCGTAGGCGATGGGGCCGGACAGGGTGCAGTCGGCGATGGGCCGGCGCTGGTGCTCCTTCACCAGGTCCCGGGCCTCGATGGTGTCGTTCATGTGGAAACTGGGCTGCTCCACCAGGGCCAGCAGGGCGATATGGGGCTGCTCATCCTCCACATAGCGCAGCGTGTCCGTCATGTTGCGGATGATTTCCTTTTTCTGTGCCAGGGTGGGACGCACGGTGACGGTCACGTCCCCAATGGCGATGAGCTTGGGGTACTCGGGCATGCTCACCAGGTCGATGTGGGTGATAAGCCGGTCGGTGCGCAGGCCGTTTTTCTTGTCCAGCAGGGGCAGGAGGAACTCCCTGGTCTGGGTACTGCCCCGCATGAGCAAATCGCCCTTTCCCTGGTTGATGAGGTCGATGGCCCGCTGGGTCAGGTTGTCCCCCGGCTTGGTCCCCACCAGCTCATAGTCCCGCCCGGCCAGGCCGAGCCGCTCCAGCAGGGGCCGGATTTTGCCCTCCTCCCCCACCAGGATGGGGTGGGCGAAGCCCTCCGCCGCCGCGTGGAACGCGCCCAGGAGGATGTTTTCCGCATCCGCCCCGGCAATCACCACCCGGCTGCGTTTGCCCGTCTGTTTCGCCTTTTCCACAATCTGCTCAAAATTCTGCACGGCCATTAGAATCAACTCCTCCGTCATAATAGGGCACACAGCCCAAATTCTTCTGAGGATATCATATCATTTTTTTCCTTCGGGCACAAGGATTTTCTGTGCGCCTATCGTCGCGCTTCTAATGCGTGCCACCCATTCCGCTCCAGATGCTTCGTGACGGCAAAGCCGTTTTGCTCCAAAGCGGCTTTTACCTCGTCCTGCCGCCCCTCAATAATGCCGGAGGTGAGAAACACCCCGTCCTCCGTCATAAACTCCCCCGCCTTTGCCGACAGGGGGATAATCACGTCGGCCACGATGTTGGCCAGCACCACCCGGTTTTCCCCCGGCTCCAGCTTGGCGGCCAGCTTTTTGTCGTTTAGCACATCCCCGGCGTATACGCTGAGCCGGTCTGCCCCCACGCCGTTGAGCGCGGCGTTTTCAAAGGCCACGTCCGCCGCCTTGGGGTCGATGTCCACCCCCACGGCCCGGGCGGCCCCCAGCCCCAGCGCCGCGATGGCCAGGATGCCCGACCCGCAGCCCAGGTCCAGCACCTTGTCCCCGGGGCGCAGCACCTGCTCCAGCAGCTCCAGGCACAGCTGGGTGGTGGGGTGGGCCCCGGTGCCGAAGGTGAGGCCGGGGTTGAGGTACAGCGGCGTGCGCCCCTCGGGCACGGGCTGCCCCCGCATCCAGTCGGGGACGATGTACAGCCGCCGCCCCACCGGGATGGGCTGGTAGTATTTCTGCCAGGAGGTGGCCCAGTCCTCCTCCCGAAGGGAGACGGTCTGTGGCTCGTACTCCTCCAGCCCAGCCAAATATTGGCGCAGCTGCTTTTGGCCCTCCTCGCTGTCCGGGACGTAGAACTTCACCCGGCTGGCCCCCCTCATGCGGGCGGCCAGGCCCTCGTCCACGTAGTCCCAGTACTGCCGGTTCTGCTCCAAAAAGCGGAGAAAATCCCCTTCCTCCTCCACCACCAGCCCGGCCATGCCGTTGGCGGTGAGGGTGTCGCACACCCGGTCCAGGCGGTCCGCCGGGACGGGGAGGGTGACCTCTAACCATCTGTTGTCCATAGGGAACCCCTTTCTGCTCTTGCAAAGAATGGAAAAGTGCCTGAAATTCATTTGACTTTTCTGCAAAAATATGGTAAACTTAACAAAGGCGGGAGATGTTGACAATGTGGAACAGTTGAGGCATGACTTAAATCTGCTGCATTCTACCGCAGCTGTCCAAGATGCTGACTTAAAAGAAATAAGTTATTCAGGGAAAAAGGAGAGCATTATGAAAAAAGTAAAACAAACGCTTGCGGTTCTTTTAGCGATTTGCTTAATCTAAGCAATGTATTGCCGGTTTTTGCGGTTGTAGGAGAAAATGAAATGCAATATAACCCTATTTTGGAGGAGATGGGAATTTCCGAAGAAGCCTTTGAAGCGATGCCTCCTGAGAAAAAGGCGTTTTATCAGGGCTTTCGTTCGATTATTGACAGCACTTCAGATATTAGGTATTTTAAGGAAGTAGGCGTTTCTGGTACGGACGGGACGATGGAGTATACACTGGTTGAAACAACTAAGGAGGCCTATGAGAATAGATCTGAGGAAAGCATGATACAACCCTACGGCAAAAATCCGGATATTGTTTATGAGACGTGGTGCACGATGACAACAACAATTATAACAGGAGACAAAACTAATGGGCGTACATATTATACTGTCAAAAACGAATTGGACATAGACATCGAAAAAATGGAACAGGGTTTTGCTATATTTGACCGTACTGCGCTGATAGCGATTAGTCTTAACAGCAATATGTCTCCAGTTACCGGAAGCGAATTCCTTCACTTGGAGTATACTAATTTAACTGGTTCAAATGCGGGAAAACCAGGTAGTGAATATGTTTGGAATGCACAACATAAATCCAGCATAGGGTATGCATTTGACTTTTGCGTTGATAATAGCAAACGTAGCCATAAAGTGACAATGGCATATCAAGCTATATCGAACACCTCGTCAGACGCGTCGATAGTTGATGCGTTTGGCAGCGCTTGTTTTTGGGCAAAGGTCGTCAAGGTAAACAGTGTTACCTTTGGCCCGTCCGGAGTGGAAAAGATTGGGATTAGCACCAATGATAAGTGTTTCTTAGCAAAAAACACCCACGCTCAGGTGCCATAAGGAGGCAAAAGAGAGGAGACAGTCATGACAAAATCAGGACAACGGCTGAACATGGGGCTAAAGGTATTCGGCGTTCTTTGCGTCCTTCGACTCCTATGGGAAACCCTATTTGTACGTTATTATGATTGGGCTGACATCTTGTGCCTTCTGCTGATCGCCATTGCCCTGTTCAGTTTCACACTGGCGTGGATTGTGAGGCGGATGGATGCTTTCCCAGGCAGAGAAAAGCCGCCGGAGCAGGACAAGCCCCAAGAATAACAGAAGCCGCCCACCCGCCGTGGTGGGCGGTCTTTTTGCTCTGTTACAGCTCCAGCATGATCCGCTGGGCGCCGCAAGCGCCCACGTCATTTCACCTTAATCTGCTTCACACTGTCCAGCCGAATCAGCTTCTCGCACTGGTTCTTCTTCCCCTCGTTGGCCAGGACAAGCGCCCAGGTCTCGTCGGCGTCCAGCACCTTGCACTGCTTGCCCATAATGTCCCCGTCGCTGGTTTCCAGGGTCAGCTCCACCGTCCTGCCCACCTGCTTGCGCACCTGTTCACCCAGTCCTGCCGTCCCGCCGGGGCGGATGCCGTTGTCCCGCAGGATGCGCTCCAGCTTATGCACCTTGCTGTACAGGGCGATGACCATGCAAAATGCAATCAAACCAAAAAACTCCATGACCCCAGCCCTCCCTTAAAACAGCTCCGGCAGGGAGAGGTCCGACACTTCCCCATCCTTGAGAAAGGTGACGGTGCTGATGGCGGACAGGGGGATGAGCCGCACCTCGTTCTTTTCCGGCTTTTTCTGATTCCGCACGACCTCCACATTGGCCCAGCCGCCGTCGAAGTCCCGGATCACGCACCACTCATGGAAAACAGGCATCCCACTGTCCTCCTCGTAGAAGGTCAGCTTCACCCGCTTCCCCTGGGCCTGCTTCAGCAGCCTCGTCACCGGGGACGCCACGGGCTGGCCCTTCTCGTCCACCCCGTCCTGAAGCAGGTAGTCGCAGCTCACCTCTAAAATCTGCGCCATGCGCACAATCTTGTCCGTCTCCGGGTAGGCGGCGTCCGACTCCCAGCGGCTCACCGCCTGCCGGGTCACGTTCAGCTGTTCCGCCAGCTGCTCCTGGGTCAGGTTCTGCTTTTTCCGGGCCTCGGCCAGTTTGTTTCCTAAGCTCATCATATCACCTCATTGACCGGGGGATGCGCCCCCCTTGATGCTCTCAGCATACCAGAACCGGCCCGTTTGAACAGGGATTTGCCGTTTCAAAATGTAACGTTTGGGTTGCATCGAAGCGCTGAGCCGTCGTGAGCAGCGCGGATGGACTGGAGCGAGGGTGAGCGCAGGGCCGCGTAGCGGGCCGGAGACCAGCCCGAGTCGGAAGGAAGCCGCGCGTCGCGAACAGGCAAAGCGTGACAATGCCCTTTTGACAGGGATACCCTTCCAGCGCGCGGGGCTTTCGACGCAGAATCCCCTATTGGCGCTGCCGCCGGTGTGTGGTTATTGGGCGTTCGGCTGTCTATCCTTCTGCGCCTGGGCGGGCGCACCGTTCCACCGGGGTGGTCAGCCGTCCCCTGTCAATTCCTTTCGCGTCACCGCGTAGGCCTCCCGCTCGTAGGGCAGGATGGGCAGCGTCTCCGGCAGCGTCCAGCCCTTAGATGCAAAAATCCGCTTAATAAGGAAGTCCACAAAATCCGGGTTCTTTACCAGCACCGGGCCGGTGAGGTGGGTGGCGAACACATTGCCGTCCACATAGCCCTCCCCGTCGTCGCCGTCGTCCAGCTCCAGGTCCGGGTCGCCCGTGTTGCCCTCGTATCCCACCTCCACCCGGAACAGGGGTGTTTTCACGCCCCTCGTGGACGAGCATTTGTTCATGAAGCCCACTACGTCGCCCTCCCACAATTCGGCCTCGGCCACCACGTCCTCGGGGGTCCGGTAGCCCGTCTCCACCGTGGTAAAGTCCGCGAAGCCCAGGCAGGGCCAGACCTTGCCGCTCTCCTCCTGGGTGATGGACGCCCCCAGCAGCTCCATGGCGTTGCCGGTGAACAGCACCACCGCCCCCCAGCCGATGGCGGCCTTCAGCGCGTCCTTATGGGGGAGCAGGGCGGACAGCACCGCCTTTTGGGTGCGCTCGGTGCCCGCGCCCATGTAGATGAAGTCGGCGTGCTCAAAGTCCGGCGTGTCCTCAAACAGGGCGGTTTCCACCGTGACGGACACCCCCGCGGCCTCCAGATGGCGGCGGAGCACCGCCACGTTGGCGTACTCCCCGTACAGGGACATACAGTCAGGGTATAGATGCAAAATGGTCAGTTCCATAAAAAAACCTTCCTTGATATTTCTCAAATCATCGTGCCGATTTCGTCCACATGACCACGCTCCGATTGGACACGCGGCCGGGCCGCCTTCGCTGCGTGTCTATCGCCGTTCCGCGTGTTCCAGCAGTTTGTCCCGGTCGGAGAAGCAGGTGACCACGTACACGTCCTCGTCCCCGTGGTTTTTCAGCTCCTCCGCCGCCGCCGGGATGCTCTCGCCCACCTCCACCCGGTCCGCCGGGATGCCGGTGTACGCAAACCGCACCGCCAGGTCGTTGCAGTACTTCCCGTATAGCATGACTTTTTCCACATGGGGGACGTTCAGCCGGTCGAAGTCAATGTCCCACAGCCAACTGGTCTCCCCGGTGAAGTACTTCCGGCTGATGGCGTCCACAATAACCAGCACGGTGCAGGGCCTGTCCGTGGCGGCAATGTAGGCCAGATTGGTGTCATAGGCAATGGAGTTCTCGTGCTTGGAGGTGAGCAAGGTGCCCGTGTGCTCTCCCAAACGAAAGGTTATCATCCGCCCATTTTTCAGCAGATAGTTGTCGATGACCCCGGCCATTGTCTCCTTGTCCACCCCCGCCAGGGCGCACACAGACCAGGCCGCCAGGATGTTGTACACGTTGTAGATGCTCTTGAACGCCAGGGAGATTGACCTCTCCCCGTTGATGGTGAGCTTACCCTCCTTCAGGTCCAGGGCGGTGACGGCAAAGTCCGTCTCATGCCGCTTATGCCCGCAGGCCGGGCAGGCGTAGTGCCCGATGTGGGCATAGTGGTAGCAGGAGTACTCCATCCGCCCCTTGCACACCGGGCACCGGGCCCCGTCGTGGTAGACCCCGTGGTGCTCGCGGGTGCTGACGGAGCACTCGTCCAGCCCGAACCACTTCACCTTGTCCGGGGCGTGGTCCCGGGCGAAGCAGGACACCAGCGGGTCGTCAGCGTTGAGCACCAGGGTGGTCCCGGGGAAAACCGCGTCTTTGATGGCGTCGTACACCCACTCGGGATGCCCGTTGCGGGTGAGCTGGTCCCGGTACAGGTTGGTAATCACAAAATGGGTGGGGTGGAAGAAGCGGAAGGTGTGGCGGGCATAGCGCTCGTCGCTCTCCAGCAGCAGCACGTCCCCCCGCATCTTCCCCCCCAGGGTGCAGTTGGACAGGATAAGGGTGGTCACGCCCTCAATCTGATTGGAGCCCTCCTTGTTATACACCACCTGCCTGCCGTCCTTTTTCAGGATGGCGGCAATCATCTCCACGGTGGAGGTCTTGCCGTTGGAGCCGGTTACGGCGATGATATGGGCGGGCAGCTTCACCCGGCCCAGCACGTCGGGGCACACCTTCAGGGCGAACTGCCCCGGCAGGGAGCTGCCCTTGCCGATAAGCCCGCCGATGAAGCGCAGGACCTTGCACACCACAATGGCCAAAAATAGTCTCATGTCTTATGCTTCCTCTCGCAGTCGTTTCAATGGGAAGAACAAATACAGCTGCCCGCCCTGCGCCGGGCGCTGGCACTCCTGCACCGCCCCAGCCAGGGTAAGGCCCCGGCGCTCCAGTTCGTCCAGCCCCGCCCGAAAAGCGGCGGCGTAGTCCTCCTCCACCTTCACCTGAAGGCAGGCAAAGGCGGGCAGCGTCCATTTTGTCCAGCCCTCCGGCGGCAGGGCCTCTGGGGGGACCTGGACCCCCGCCAAATACAGCCCCCGGCTGAAGCCGTCCGTCCAGGGCAGGAATTGACGGGACAGGTCGCCCATCGCACCCCAAATTCCCACAGGCGTGCCCTTTTCATCCCGCAGTGCCAACCCCTCCACCTCGCCGAACCGGGCGTTGGCTTTTTCCCACAGGGCGGAGGAGGGGTTGTGCCCCGGCCACGCCTCCCCCTCCATCCCGATGACAGAAAAAGCGGGCAGTTCACAGCTCACAATCTCCATGGCTTTGTCCTCTTTCCAAATAGATCATCAGCGCCGTCACGTCCGCCGGGGACACCCCGGACACCCGGGACGCCTGGCCTAAATTCATCGGGCGTATCCTGTCCAGCTTCTGCCGCGCCTCTAAGCGCAGGCCCTGGATGGACAGATAGTCCACGTCAGCAGGCAGGGGCCTGTCCTCTAAACGGCGCAGCTCCTCCACCTGCCGGTTCTGCCGGTCGATGTAGCCCTGGTACTTCACGGAAATCTCCACCTGCTGGGTGATTTCCCGGGAAAGGGCGGGTCGGGCCGGGTCAAAGGGGGCCAGGTCTGCGTAGCTCAGCCGGGGCCGGCGCAGCAGGTCGAGAAGCCGGGCCCCGTGGGGGCAGGGGGGCTCGCCTTTCTCCGCCAGCAGCTTGTCCAGCTCTGGGGACGGCGCCGCGCCTGTGTGCTCCAGGCGGCGTATCTCCCGCTCCACGGCGGCGTATTTCTCCTCAATCCGGGCCAGACGCTCATCGCTCACCAGCCCCACCTGATGACCGTAGGCGGCCAGGCGGCGGTCGGCGTTGTCCTGCCGCAGAAGGAGCCGGTATTCGGTCCGGGAGGTCATCATGCGGTAGGGCTCGTTGGTGCCCTTGGTCACCAAATCGTCAATCAGCACCCCAATATAGCCGTCCCCCCGGCTCAAAATCAGGGGGGGCTCGCCCTTGAGCTTCCGCGCGGCGTTGACCCCCGCTATCAGCCCCTGGGCTGCGGCCTCCTCGTACCCCGACGAGCCGTTAAACTGCCCCGCGCCGTACAGGCCGGGGATTTTCTTGCACTCCAGGGTAGGCAGTAATTCGGTGGGGTCTACGCAGTCGTACTCGATGGCGTAGGCGCACCGGGTCATCTCCGCCCGCTCCAGACCGGGGATAGTGTGGAGCATTTCCACCTGCACCTCCTCGGGCAGGGAGGAGGAGAAGCCCTGGATGTACAGCTCCTCGGTGTTCAGGCCCATGGGCTCGATGAACAGCTGGTGCCGGGGCTTTTCGGAAAAGCGCACCACCTTGTCCTCGATGGAGGGGCAGTAGCGCGGCCCCACCCCCTCAATCACCCCGGAGAACAGGGGGGAGCGGTGGAGGTTGTCCCGGATAACCTGGTGGGTGCGCTCGTTGGTATAGGTGAGATAGCACACCGCCCGGTTGTCCGGGGGCGCGCCCGTCTCAAAGGAAAAGGGCACGGGCACGTCGTCCCCCGGCTGGACCTCCATTTGGGAGAAGTCCACGCTGCGCCGGTTTACCCGGGGGGGCGTACCCGTCTTAAAGCGGCGGATGGACAGCCCCAGCCCCACAAGGCACTGCGTCAGCGGCAGGGCGGCGGCCATGCCGTCGGGGCCGGAGTCTCTCGTGACCTCCCCCACAATGGTGCGGCCCCCCAGATAGGTGCCGGTGGCCACTACGGCGGCCTTCACCCGGTAGACGGCCCCGGTGGCGGTGACGACGGCGGAGACGGCCCCCCGCTCGGTGAGAATCTCCGTGACCTCCGCCTGCTTCACCCACAGATTCCCCTGTAATTCCAGGGTGTGCTTCATGACCTCCTGGTAGCGGCGGCGGTCGGCCTGGGCCCGGAGGGACCACACCGCGGGACCCTTGCCCCGGTTGAGCATCCGGTACTGGATGCAGGCTTTGTCGGCGGCCTTCGCCATCTCGCCGCCCAGCGCGTCGATCTCCCGGACCAGGTGGCCCTTGCCGGTGCCGCCGATGGCGGGGTTGCAGGGCATATTGCCCACCGCGTCCAGGTTGATGGTGAAGCACACCGTCTTCAGCCCCATCCGGGCGGCGGCCAGGGCGGCCTCAATCCCCGCGTGGCCCGCGCCAATCACGGCGATATCGAATTGTCCGGCGTCATAATTCAAGGCGTCATGCCTCCACTTTCAACGTTATTACCGCCAGCTCGGGCCGGTTAAAAATCCGAAATCCCTGGAAGGGCGTGGTGTTGTTTCCCAGGCCCCGGGACACAAACAGGGTGCTGTCCCCCACGGTGTACACACCCGAGGTCCAGGGCGGGAAAAACCGCCGGTCGGCGCCCACAAGCCCGCCCACAAAGGGCAGGCGGACAATGCCGCCGTGGCCGTGGCCGGACATGACAAAGTCATATCCGGCGTTGGCGTACTGCCCAAAGTGGTCGTTGCGGTGGGCCAGCAGGAGGGTGAACAGCCCCGGCTCCCCGTTTTCAATCTGGGTATACAGCTCCTCCGGGGTGGTCTGGTCGGCGTAGCCGTTGGGGTCGTCCACCCCGGCCAGCACAATCCGGTCCCCGCCCCGCTCCAGGACCTGGTACTGGTTGGACAAGGGCGTCACCCCGCACTGGCTCAGCAGACCCTTCAGCTCCTTCACCGTCCCCGTGCCCAGCGCCCACTCGTGGTTGCCGGTGACGTAGTAGGTGGGGGCGATGGCCGCCAGCCCTTTTGCCAGGGCGGGAATCATTTCCAGCTGGCCCTTTTGGTCGATGAGGTCGCCTGTAATCACAATGAGGTCGGGCTGCTCCGCCGCCGTCCGCTCCAGCAGCTCCCGGCTGTCCTCCCCGTACTCGTGGCCGTGGAGGTCGGAGAGGTGGACGATTTTATACCCGTCAAAGCCCTGGGGCAGACCGCTCAGCGCCGCCTGGGCGTGGGTGGTCTGGAGGCCCCAGCACTGCCACTGGAACCAAAACCAGCCCCCCGCCGCCAGCAGTACCAGGGCGATAAGCCACCGCAGGGGATGGCGGCGCTTCCGGCGCGGCCGGCGGTAGGCCGCCCCGTCCCGCTCAGTCGTCGTCATGGAGATAGTAGGGGCGCATCAGGCTCTTGTGCTGGGTGGAGTCCTTCTGCCGGTCGGAGCGCAGCGGGACCTCCACAGGCCGGGGCCTGTCGTCCCGGCGGCGCTTTTTGCCGCCCGCCAGGGAGGGGGGCAGCACAGGCTCCTTCGCCGGCTGGGCCGGCGCGCCCTGCTTTTTCCCCTGGCGGCGGGGCTTGGGCTGGGGGGGCTTTTTCTGCTCCCGCCCCCTGGGGGGTTCGGGGCTGCGCTGAAGCTGGGGCCGGGGCGCGGGCCGGCGGGGGGCCAGCAGCCGGGCGGTGGCGTCCATAATAACGTCGGAATCCAGGGGGTTGGGCTTGTAGAAATCGGTGATGGGCATGGAGGGGTCCTCCGGCAGCGTCTCCTCCAATTTGCCCTGGCGCACGCCCCGGTTCACCGGCCTGCCGCGCAAAACCGGCGGCTCCGCTGAAACAGGGGCCGCTTGGGCGGCGGGAAGCTCCTGACCGCCGCCGGACTTTTTGCGCCGGCGGCGCTTCTTTTTGGCGGTGTCGGCGTTCTGTACGGGGGCAGGGTTTGCCCCTGCATTAGCCGCCAATTTTCGCTCCTCCGCTTTCGCCTTGTTTTCCGCGTCCTTTTGGCGGCGCAGCTCCTTGGCGGCGGCCCGGGCCTCCGCGTCCTCGGAATTCACCACCCGTCCCCGTTTGTCCCGCTGGGGCGGGTCGAAGTTCTCCATGGGGAAGGGGTGGCCCTCCACCACCGGGATAGCCCGGCCCAGCAGCTTCTCGATGGCCTTGAGCTCGTCCTTCTCATCGAACTGGCAGAAGGAGATGGCCTCCCCCTCGTGGCCCGCCCGGCCCGTGCGGCCGATGCGGTGGACGTAGGTCTCGGGCACGTCAGGCAGGTTGTAGTTGAACACGAAGGGCAGCTCTGAGATGTCGATGCCCCGGGCGGCGATGTCAGTGGCCGCCAGCACCCGCACCCGGCCCGCCTTGAAGTCGCTCAGGGCCTGGACCCGGGCGGTCTGGCTCTTGTTGCCGTGGATGGCGGCGGCGGAAATGCCCCGCTTCTGGAGGTCCTGGGCAATCCGGTTGGCCCCGTGCTTGGTGCGGGAGAACACCAGGGCGGAGGGGATGCGCCGCTCCTCCATGAGATGGGCCAGCAGCTTGGTCTTGTTGGACTTGTCCACGTAGTACAGGGACTGCCGGATGGCCTCCACCGGGGAGGACACCGGGTCCACCGCCACGCGCACATAGTCGCGGAGCAGGCCGTTCACCAGCCCCATCACCTCCGGGGGCATGGTGGCGGAGAACAGCAGGGTCTGCTTTTTCTCGGGCAGCAGCTTGAGCACCCGGCGCACGTCATGGATAAAGCCCATGTCCAGCATCCGGTCCGCCTCGTCCAGCACGAAAATTTCAATGTGGGACAAATCCACCAGCCCCTGGCCGTGGAGGTCCAGCAGGCGGCCCGGCGTGGCCACCAGGATGTCCAGCCCCCGCCGGATGGCGTCCACCTGGGGCTGCTGGCCCACGCCGCCGAAAATCACGGCGCTGCGCAGGGACAGGTTGCGGCCGTAGGAGACAAAGCTGTCCTGAATCTGAATAGCCAGCTCACGGGTGGGGGTGAGGATGAGCGCCCGAATCATCCTGGGATTGGGGACGCCCTTGGCCAGCCGCTGGAGGATGGGAGCGGCGAAGGCGCAGGTCTTGCCGGTGCCCGTCTGGGCGCAGCCCAGCACGTCCCGCCCCGCCAGGGCGGGGGGGATGGCCTGGCGCTGGATGGGGGTGGGGTCGGTGTACCCCGCCTGGGTCAGCGCTCTGAGAATGGGGGCGGTAAGCCCCAGGTCACGAAAATTCATCATTACTTCGTCCTATCTTCATCGTTATCGTCTGTCTGCCAAAGCTGTTTTCACGTACTCCACCGTTTCCGCCAGGCTCCGGCCCTCTGCGCAGACGGTGATATGGGCGCATTTTTCATACAGCGGCGCCCGGCAGCGGTACACGTCGGCCAGGCTCTGGCCGGGGGAGAGGGCAATTCCCCGGGAGGACAGGTTGCGGATGCGCCCCTCCACCGCCTCCAGGGGAAGCTTCAGGTACACCACCGTACCCAGCGCGCGCATATGGGCGATGGACTCCTCCCGGCACACGCAGCTGCCCCCGGGGGCCACCACCGTCCCCCGGCAGTCCAGGGCGCAGATGGCGTCCCGCTCCAAATCCAGGAAGGCCTCCACCCCCCGCTGGTCGATGAGGCTTTGCAGCAGCGCCCCCTCCCGCTGCTGGATGAGCAGGTCCACGTCCACAAACCGCATTCCCAGGGCCTTGGCCAGCACCACGCCCACGGTGCTCTTGCCCGACCCCGGCATCCCAATCAGGATTATGTTGTCCATTCCCGCGCCCCCTCAACCGCGCCGCGTTCCCGCTTTCCAAATTCCGGAAAGCAGTGTAATCGTAGTATTATACCAAAAAAAACCGCCCACGGCAAGGCTCAACCTCCCGGCGGGCAAAAAAAGTATCTATCCCCTGGGGATAGATACTTTTTTCTCTCTCAAACCCGCGCTCACCAGTGGCCGTCCTCGGTGCGCACCCAGGTGGAGCGGTTGCCCACCTGAATGTTATACAGCGTCCGGGTCAGCTCGGTCAGCTCGCTCTCCTTGAGCTGGGCAAACAAAAAGCCGTAGCGGAATTTTCCCGGCTGGTACTCCACCACCCGGATAATCTCCCCCATGAACTCCATGGGCGCGTAGTCCATCAGCTTCACCTTCAGCCGCAGCACCTCGTCCTCGGCGTGGAGGTACTCCGACTCAATGCACGCCCCGCCGGTGCTGATGTCCACCAGAGAGCACTCCTCGGGGTGGCTGTAGGTGGTGTCCGTCTGGTAGAACATGGTAACGGGAATGCCCATCCGAAGCCGGAAGTCATGGCGCATCTCGGTGATGGTCTTCACCTTCACGTCCTTCAGCCGGCATATCAGCCGGGTGGACTCCTGAACAACGCCCTTGAGGAAGAACTGGGTCATGGACTCCGTCACCCCCCGCACCAGCACGGAGGTGCCCACATCCCGGACGTGGAAGGACAGCCCGCCGGGAAGCCGCTCCAGGCTCAAGGCGGCGTCGCCGGGGGCGTACCCGGTCAGCCGTCCGGTGAGGATATGCACGCCGTCCGCCGTCTCCAGGTCCAGCGTCATGCCGTTATAAAGCTCAGGCAGCTCGTTGACGGCCTCTCTGCCGGTGTTCTCCGGCTCGTCGTCCACCTCGCGCCAAATAATCGATGACCAAAAGCCCATGATATCCACCCTCCATTCTTATCAATAAATTATAACCGCTCCCGGGCGTAAATGTCAATATCCTGAACAGTTGTAATTTCTGCTGGCTTACGTTATAATGTTACCAATCGTTGTTTTAGGGAGGAGTGGGGCCGCGTGGAATCAAAACCGAACATTTTGGTTATCTGCGGGCCCACGGCCTCGGGCAAAACCGCCCTGGCCGCGGCCCTGGCCCAGCGCCTGGGCGGCGAGGTGGTGTCCGCCGATTCCATGCAGGTCTACCGCCGCATGGACATCGGCACCGCCAAGCCCACCCCGTCGGAGACCCTGGGCGTCCCCCACCACATGATTGACGTGGCCGACCCGGAGGAAAACTACTCCGTCGCCCGGTATGTACAGGACGCCGTGCCCATTGTGGACGATATCCTGGCCGGGGGAAAGCTGCCCATTGTGGCCGGGGGAACGGGGCTGTACATCGACCACCTGGTGGCCGGACGGCAGTTCGCCCCCTTTGCGGCGGACAGCGGCCTGCGCCAAGCCCTACAGGACCGGGTCCGGGCCGAGGGCCTGCCCGTTCTGCGCCGGGAGCTGGAGCGGGTAGACCCGGACGCCGCCCGGCGCATTCACCCCAACGATGAAAAGCGCACCGTCCGGGCGCTGGAGGTCTTTTTGTCCACCGGCAGAACCATCACCCAGCACGACGCGGACAGCAGGGCCCTGCCCAGCCGCTATACCCCCCTCACCATCGCCCTGAACTTCCAGGAGCGGCCCTGGCTGTGGGAGCGCATTGACCGCCGGGTGGACGAGATGATAGAGCGCGGCCTGGAGCGGGAGGTGCGGCAGCTGCTATCCTCCGGCGTCTCCCCCGGTTGCACCGCCATGCAGGCCATCGGCTATAAGGAGTTGGCCGCCGCCATCTCGGCGGGCCGCCCCGTATCGGAGGGGGCGCAGGAAGTCAAGCTCCGCTCCCGGCAGTACGCCAAGCGGCAGCTCACCTGGTTTCGCCGGAACAAAGACGCCCACTGGTATAATTGGGAAAAAATTCCTAATTTTTCCGCTGCCCTCGCTTTTTCGACAAAACTTGTCCAGGAGTGTGGCTTACAATAATACACAAACAGCGCGAAAGCCGGACGAAACATTGTCACGTTCGGATTGGCCGCGCTTCTAAGAAAGAAGGAGTGTATTTTTATGAGCCTTACATCCACCGTTTCCGTCGCCAAGCAGCCCAACGTTCAGGACGCTTTTTTGTCCGCCGCCCGCCGTCTCGCCGCCCGGGTCACCGTTTTTTTAATGAACGGCTATCAGCTGCGGGGAATCATCACCGCCTTTGACCCCTACGTGGTGGTGGTGGTGTCCGACGGAAAGCAGCAGGTGATTTACAAGCACGCCATTTCCACCATCGCGCCGGAAAGCCCGATTGAATTGGAAGAAGCGCGAGCGTAGGCGCGCCGCCCCGGATGGAGCGCAGCGAGGGCAAAAGCCCAGCCGCCGCGCAGCGGCAGGCGGG
>CAQCFX010000023.1:21944-27017 GCA_948766235.1 uncultured Oscillospiraceae bacterium
CCCAACGCGAGCGTGACAGCGTCGTCGCACTCCCTGCGGGGGCATTCCTTTCTGCTTGTGCAGAAAGGAACCAAAGACACACTCAGGGGGCGGCCCGCCGGTTCGACTTCGGGGGCCAAAGGCGCCCCCTCGCTCACAGGTCGGCCCTCCCCCCAAGACCCCCCGTTTACGGGGGAGCCCGATACGGGGGCGGACCAATACCCTTCCGGCGCGCGCGGCCTTCGACGCAGGTGCTCCGATTGGTGCTGCCGCCGGTATGCAGTCACTGAATGGCGTGCGTTGATTGTTTCTGCGCCTGAGAAGAAGCCCCCCACAGAGAAAGAAAGGACTCCCCTATGAAAGACAGCACCATTGCCACCAAAGTGATGATCGCCATTTTGTGCCTGGGCGTGGCGGTATACCTGGGCGTCTACCTGGCCCGCGGCTGGGACGAGCCCTTGGTCACCACCCACGCCTACTCCTATTCTCAGGACCTGGGCGACGAGGCCACAGGAATTCTCATCCGCCAGGAAACCGTTCTGTCCGGCTCCGGCGGCAGCCATGTGGACCATGTGCTGTCTGAAGGGGAGAAGGCCGCCGCCGGTCAGACGGTGGCCCTGCTGTACAACGACCCCTCCGCCCTCACCACCCGGCAGTCTATCCGCATCCTAAACGCTGAGATTGACCAGCTCAACTACGCCCTATCCTCCGGCACCCAGAATACCGACGCCTCCCGGCTGGACGCCCAGGTGCTCGCCTCCATGGTCTCCCTGCGCGCGCTTACCGCCCAGGGGGACCTCACCGGCCTGGAGGACTCGGCGCTTAACCTGCGCACCATGGTGTTCAAGCGGGACTACACCTACGGCGACACCGACGCCGCCGGCCAGCTGGGCCAGCTCATCGCCGACAAGCAGGCTCAGCTGAACGAGCTGACCCGCTCCCTCAGCCAGGTGTCCCGGGCGGTCACCGCCCCGGTGGCGGGGGTGTTTTCCGGCTCGGTGGACGGCTGGGAGTACGTCGCCACCCCGGACATCCTGGACGGCCTCACTGTCCAGGAGCTGTCCGCTCTCCTCGCCCAGCCCGCCGGCGCGGACGCCTCCGCCGTGGGCAAGCTCATCACCGACTCCACCTGGTATTTCGCCGCCCTGCTGGATGGCACGGACACCGGCCTCCAGGCCGGCCGGTCCTATAACCTGGCCTTCTCCGGGGACTATTACGGCCAGATACGCATGAAGCTGGAGCGGGTGTCCCTGGAGGACGGGCAGACGCTGGCCGTCTTCTCCTGCCGCTCACACCTGGCCAGCACCACTCTGCTGCGGGTGCAGACGGTGGACGTAATCACCCGCCAGCTGGAGGGCATCCGCGTCCCCCGAAAGGCGCTGCGGGTCGTCACCGAGTCCGTCACCGCCGAGGACGGCTCCACCAGTCAGGTCAACCGCTACGGCGTGTTCACCGTGGTCCGCTCCCAGGCGGAGTGGCAGGAGGTGGACGTGCTGTACACCGACGACAATTTCTACCTGGTCCGCCCGGTGGATGAGACCTCCTCCACCCGGCTGCGCTCCGGGGACGAGGTCATCCTCAATTCTTCTGATATTTACGACGGCAAGGTAGTGCGCTAAGTAATGCGCTGAGCCGTTGTGAGCAGCGCGGATGGAGCGAAACACCAAATAACCGGGGCCCCCGTAAAGCCGTCCTTTGGCTTTGTGGGGAGAGGAGAAGCAAGGGAGCGAGCGCAGTTTTCGCCAAAGGCGGAAACGAAGCTGAGCGGACTTTGCTTCGACGAAAGCCGCGCGTCGCGAACAGGCGAAGCGTAGCAACAACTGAAGACCGCTAATGCAGGAGGCTGCTAACCATATGGACTTGAGAGAAAACATAAAAAAAGTCCGCGCCGGCATCGACGCCGCCGCCCGGGCGGCGGGGCGCAGCCCTGCGGACGTCACCCTGCTGGCCGCCACCAAAACCCAGAGCTCGGACACCATCCGCGCCGCCATTCGCGCCGGCGTTACCGTGTGCGGGGAAAACCGGGTGCAGGAGCTTATGGCCCATCTGGAGGACAACGCCTACGAGGGCGCCCAGGTCCATTTCATCGGCCACCTCCAGACCAACAAGGTGAAGTACGTGGTGGGCCGGGTTGAGCTGATTCACTCCATCTCCTCGGAAAAGCTGCTGCGCGCCGTGGCCGCCCAGGCGGACAAGCTGGGGCTGGTCCAGGACATCCTGCTGGAAATCAATCTGGCGGGGGAGGCGTCCAAATCCGGCTTCTCCCCGGACCAGGCCCTGGGCGCCGCCCGGCTGGCATCCGGCCTGGGCGGCGTGCGTCTGCGGGGGCTGATGTGTATTCCCCCCGCGGCCCACGCACCGGGAGAAAATTTTCCTTATTTTGAAAGTTTACGCCGATTAGCTGTTGACATAAGACGGGAAATGATGGATAATAATATAGATATAGGTTTGCTATCCATGGGGATGAGCGGCGATTACTTTGATGCTGTGGCGGCGGGCTCCACCTGCGTACGGGTGGGTTCGGCGCTGTTTGGCCCCCGCACGCCTATGGCATTCACTCACGATTGAAGGGAGACCCGTCAGTATGAGCTTTTTCGATGAACTCAAGCGCCTTGCCCGCCCCTATGAGGATGAGGACGACGATGTTTATGAGGAGGATTTCGCCCCGGTGAACTCCGTCAAGGAGCCGCCCGTTCGGGAGCGGGACGTTGAGCGCCGCAGCAATAAGGTGGTCAATATCCACACCACCACCCAGCTTCAGGTGGTGCTGTTCAGCCCCAGCAAGTTTGAAAACGCCTCTGAAATCGCCGACCATCTCCGGGACAAGCGCACCGTGGTGCTTAACCTGGAGCAGACCGATAAGAACGTGGCCCGCCGCCTCATCGACTTTTTGTCCGGCGTGGCCTACGCCAACGAGGGCACCATCAAAAAGGTGGCCCTGTCTACCTACATCATCACGCCCTACAACGTGGAAATTCTGGGCGACCTCATCGACAACCTGGAAAACAACGGCCTGTATTTCTGACACGGGAGGGGACGTAAGCTATGATGACTCCGCAGGAGGTTGCCAGCCACGCTTTCGCCAAGGCCACCCTGGGCGGCTATAACCTGGCCCAGGTGGACGAGTTTTTGGACGCGCTCACCGAGGACTACTCCGCCCTTTACAATGAAAACGCCATCTTGAAAAACAAGCTCAAGGTGCTCAGCGAGACGGTGGAGGAATACCGGGCCACCGACAACGCCATGCGCAAAACCCTGCTGGCCGCCCAGCAGATGGCGGACGCCATGGTCACCGAGGCCAAGCAGAAGCAGACCGAGCTGGTGAGCGAGGCGGAGAAGGACGCCCAGCAGCGGGTGAACGAGCTGCAAAAATCCATCGCCGCCGAGGAATACCGCCTGAAGAAGGCCCAGGAGTCCACCGCGGCCTATGTGCGCAGACTGGCCGAGTTCCACGATAAGGAGATGGACTTCCTGTCCAATCTGGGGGAGCTGGTTCCCCCAGAGCTGATGGAAAAGGACGATCCCGCCGTGGATATTGAGGCGGCGGTGGCCGCCCAGGTGCGCCAGGAGGAGGCGGAGCAGCAGCACGCCGCCGCCCAGCAGCAGCGCCCCGCCCCCCGGCTGGTGGCCGTAGGGCCGGACGACGACGTGCCCCCCATGCCGGACGATATTCCCCTGCCGCCTCAGGCCGATTTGGAGGAGGAGCTGGACCCGGACGCCACCCGGCGCTTCTCCGACATTCAGTTCGGCAAAGACTATCGAATCGAGTAAACACACGCCGCCCCGAAGCTCATGCTCTGGGGCGGCGTTTTTTCGCCCCCGCAGGGGGGGGGAAGCACAGGACGAACGGGGAATATTCTATTGCATCCAGTGACTGCCTGTGATAAAATCAGCGTATCAGATTGATGAAAATCAGAAGCCGAAAGGATATGACCGCGTTGAGCTACTGCAAATCGCATTTGGACCGAATTAAAAGGATCGGCCGCGTGGGGACTGTGGTGCTGCTGGTGCTGGGCGGCCTGTTTGCGGCCCTGGGCCTGTTTCTGGTGGTTGCCATTGTGGGCGGCAGGCAGGGCGACGGCGGCACGGTCGCCGCGGCGGCGGTCATGGCGGCGGTGATTTTACTCATACCGGGCGTGTTGATGCTTGCCATCGGCATTCGGAAATTGCAGACGAGACGCCGTGACAGCGACCCGGAGCAAAGCCGGCTGGCGCGCTCCATCCGGCGGCAGCTTCCGGCGGAGCAGGCGGACCTGCCTTTGGACAAGCTCTTTGCCATTGTGGACCAGGACCTGTCCGGCGGGCAGGAATTTGGCAGGGATGTCGTCATCGGTCGGGAATGGGTGCTGGCGGGTGACTTGGCCGTACCCATCCGCCGCATCCGGGGTGTTTTCCTACAGATTTCAGCCCATCGCACCCAATATACCTATGTAAGCAGCCATATCATCACCGTCTGCGATGATATGCGGGAGTGCGGCACAGCGGCTTTCCTTGCAAAAGGGGACCGGGCGACGCAGTGTTACAAGGCGCTGTGTACAGCGGCGCCCTGGGCCATGCGGGGCGGGCTGAAGGAGCAGAGTGAGCTGATGGCCCTCTCTCCAGAGCAGCTTAGCCAGTGGAACAGGGAATTGGAGCGCCAGCAGGCACAGGCGGACCAGCCTGCGTCCCCGCCCTCATAAGGGCTGCAAAAAATTGAAAATTCCGAAAAAAGGCGGGGGCCCTTCGGCCCCCGCCTTTTGTGCTCTTAACGGGTTTATCTTACTTGTGGTCCACGCCGTTCATGTGACGGATCAGGTCCAGCACCTTGTTGGAGTAGCCCATCTCGTTGTCGTACCAGGACACGACCTTCACGAAGGTGTCGGTCAGCGCGATGCCGGCGCCCTTGTCGAAGATGGAGGTGCGGGAGTCGCCCAGGAAGTCGGAGGAGACCACGGCGTCCTCGGTGTAGCCCAGGATGCCCTTCAGCTCGCCCTCGGAGGCCTTCTTCATGGCGGCGCAGATCTCGTCGTACTTGGCGGGCTTCTCCAGATTCACAGTCAGGTCCACCACGGACACGTCCAGGGTGGGAACGCGCATGGACATGCCGGTCAGCTT
>CAQCFX010000024.1:0-18664 GCA_948766235.1 uncultured Oscillospiraceae bacterium
CCCCGCCGTTCCCGGAGCCTCCGGCCCCAGGCTTCGCACCGCCCGGTGAAACGAGCCGGACGGCGCGCCTGCCCAGGCGCGGGGCGAATCAGCGCAAGAAAGGTCCCCTCTCCCGCCGGAGAGGGGACCTCTGCTTTACTGGGCTGCTTTGACCACGGGAATCCACACCTCAAATTTGGAACATTCGGGGTCCAGATAGACCTCCACGTCCGGCCCCTCGGCGTACTCATAGCCGGAGGTGGGCAGCCACTCGGCGACCACCCGGCGCTGAAGCTGCTGGATGGCGGAAGGGCCCTCCCCGCTTCCCGGAAAGATGGCCCAGGTGAGGGCGGGGACGGTGTATTCCTCCAGGCCGTCCCCCGCCGGGGCGGAGGAGGCCGCGGCGATATAATACCGGGAATTGTCCCTGCCGCCGCACACCCCCAGCAGACCGCGGGGCTCCCCGTCCATCAGCGCCGCCAGCCGGGGGATGGTTCCATCCGCCGCTGCCCGGCCCCACAGCGCGGGGACACACTTGAAGTTTTCGTCCAGGTCCTGGCTCAAGGGCGCGGATATCCCTACAATGCGGAATGGGGCTCTTTGTTCAATGCGATAGTCCATTTCTTCCACTCCTTGTACCGTGATAGCAAAGCGCAGGGGCGGGTGGCTTTTCAGCCCCACCCCCGGCTTTTTCGCCTGAGAGGGGGGCAGGCCGTGGACAGACTGAAAGGCCCGGTTAAAGGCGGTGGGCGAGCTGTAGCCGTATTTAACCGCCACGTCCAGAATCCGTTCCCCGCTTTGCAAATCCGCCGCCGCCCGGGACATCCGCCTGCGGCGCACATACTCCGACAGGGGCATCCCCGCCAGCAGGGTAAACATCCGCTGAAAATGATAGGGGGAGCAGCAGGCGGTCCGCGCCGCTTCCTGCCAATCCGGGGCGTCCAAGTGGCCCTCAATGTAGTCCATGGCTCGGTTGAGCCGGTCGATCCACTCCATATGCCTCACTCCTTTGTATTGACTGCGCAGCTGAGAATAGTATACCGCGTTTTCGCCCGCTTGTCCTCTCTTTTGGCGGACAAAAACAGAGAGCCGCCCAGCCTATTGCTGGGCGGCTTTTGAGTTCGGCGCCGGTCTACGGCTGATTCACCACCCCGGTGAACAGGGGCAGCCCGGTCTCCCCGGTGACGGCGAACAGGAAGGGCCGGTCCAGCACGAAGTCCACCTCGTCGTGCGGGGGTGCGCACCCGGCAAGCTCCGCCATTATCACCGTGTAGGCCGCAGCCTCGCAGCCCTCCTCGTCCACCTTTACCCGGGCGGCGTGCTGGGCCGTGCTGACATACAGCGGGTCGTCGGTGGAGGCCTCCAGGGGGTCGAAATTGGACACGCCGGGGTCGAACACGTCGGTGACGCCCAGCTTTTGCAGGCCGTCAATCAGATCCAGGTCGGAGGACACGTCGAACTTGGGCATGGACAGGTTCACGGTGAGGTATTTCTGCCCGGTCCAGCCCTCCTGGGTCACATTGCCCTGGTCGTCATAGCGGTCATGCTTGGGGTAGAGGAGGAAGTTCATGGCCTCGCCGCTCTGGAGCAGCTCGTCCACGCCGCACCCCTCCGCCGGGAGGATGAGCCACATACTGCCCCCCTGCTGGAAGCGGAGCTGCACCGCGGTGAAGTTGTCCCCCCAGTAGTAGGAGGCCCCCTCCATGGTGCTGTGCATGAAGTCCACGTCCACGTCGCCGCTGAGGGCGTGGAAGGTGTCGGTGTCGGTGCGCTCCTTGCTGAACTCGTCGTCCCAAGCGGCCTTGAAGTAGATGGTGGAGGCCAGGGCCAGCACCGTCTCCGGGCTCATCTCCAGGCCCTGGGCCTGCTCGGCCAGCAGGCCGTTGGTCTGGGCGTTGATCCAGTCCCGAAGGGCCTGGTTATACTCCTCGCTGCCCATCGCCCCGGAGAAGGAGGAGGCGTAGTAGTTGGACGCCAGGGTGTCCAGGGTCTTCTGGCTGTAGGTCATGCCGTCGCGCAGCCACAGGGAATTGCCCAGGACGGAGGTGACCACCCCGTCGTCCCGGTAGTGGTCCTTCCACAAGGCGGCGGCGCGCTCCCGCAGGGCCTCGATGGAGTCCGCCTGCAATAAATCCAGAATCTGCTGCCGGGTATTTTCCCCGGTGGTCTCCGCCAGCATGGACAGGGCCATGTAGACGTTCAGCGGGGAGTAGACCCGGTTTTCCTCCCCGGCGCCCGTGAGGAACTGGGCGGTGGAGGAGGAGAGGAAGCCGTCCAGCACCCCAGCGTAATCGGTGCCCGAGCGCAGGGCGTCTCTGTCGTCCCACCAGGCGCTATAGGCGGCGCTGTGGGCGTCGCTGGCCTTTTTCCAGGCGTCCTCGCCGTCCCCCACGTCGGAGAAAAAGTCGTCGTCCCTGGGATAGGGGGCCATCTCCGGGTAATCGGCCAGGGCCAGGGCGCAGGTTTCATAGGACGTGGGGGCGTTCGCGCCGTAGGCGGTCAGGGCGGGACCGGCCGGGCTGTCATCCTCGGAGACAATGCGGGGCTGCCGGGTGTTTTCCCCCTCGTCCGCGGGCAGCTCATCCGAGACGGGGCCGCCGTTTTCCATGAGCGCGGGCTGTTGTTCCTGCCAGGGCCGCATGGCAATCCCTCCAATCAGGGCCACCGCCAGCACCGCGGCCGCCGCGCCCGCCCAGCGGGAGTAGGGGCGCTTTCCTGCGGGCCGGGCGGCCTTCTCCTTTACGTCCTCGGGGGCGTGGATGCCCTCGTTTGCCTTTTTGTATCGCTTCATAGTTCGACCTCCTGAAGTATCTCCCGCAGAAGGGCCCGGCCCCGGCTGAGCTGGGACTTTACGGTGCCCTCCGGCACGTTCAGCGTCTGGGCCATTTCGGCCACCGACAGGCCCTCGAAGTAGTGCAGGTGAATGACCGAGCGGTACTTGGCGGGCAGGGAGAGCACGGCGGCGTAAATCTCGCGGTAGTCGTCCTCCACCCCCACCTCCTCGGCGGTCTCCAGGGGGACGATGCGCTTTCGCCAGGGAGAGGAGAGCAGGCTTTTGCACCGGTTCACCGTGCAGCGGATGAGCCATGCCTTGCGGTGCTCATCGTTGGCGAAGCGGTCCTCATGGCGGAAATAGCGCAGAAAGACCTCCTGAAACACATCCTCTGCGTCGGGCACGTTGGCGGTGCGGGCCAGGGCGAGACGGTATACCATGTCTCCCCAGCGCTCCACCACCTGAGTGCGCTGCTGCTGCGTCAAGGTCATTCACCTCCCTTCCGCCGCGCCCCGGCCGTGACGCGGCGTTTTCTCCTGTCATAAATAATACCCCAAAACTGGGCGGATTGTTGCATCTCAGGGAAAAAATACACGCGGGAAACAAAACCCCCGCCGGAAGCCGGCGGGGGAGCTGGTTCAGGCCTGGGGGGGCTGCCCGCCGCCGGATTTGCCCCGGCGGTGATGGGGGCGGTAGCGCCGCTTGTGGCCGGCGGCCGCCTTGCCCTCGCCGGGCTGAGGGGCGGCCTTGGGCTGGGCCTGCTTTTGATTCTGGGGGGCGGCGTTCTGTTTGGACTGGCCCTGAGGGGTCTTGCCCTGGCTTCGGCCGCGGCGCTGGCTCTGGTTCTGGCGCTGGCCGTCATTTTGGCGGGATGCGGAGCTTTCGCTGCCCAGGTAGCGCTCCAGCACGGCGGACAGGTCGGCGGGGCCGTCCGCCTTGCGACCGGAGCGGGCCAGCTCCGCCTCCGGCGAGCGCAGCTTTTCCAGCTCCGCCTTGGGCGGAGGGGTATAGCCCTCGGGGCGCTTGCCCTTGCCGGAGCGCACCACTCGGATTTCGCTGGTGAGGTAATTTTTGGGCTGCTCGGTGGGGTCGGCGTTCTCCAGAGAGACCTTCACCTGCTCCCGCAGCAGGTTGACAGAGGACACGGTGCCCACCCCGTCGGGGCACTCCACGAAGGAATCCGCCTTGGGGCAGCGCTTCACCGCGTCTTCATAGGCGCCCTGCTCGTACTTCAGGCAGCACATCAGCCGCCCGCAGGTGCCGGAGATTTTTGTGGGGTTCAGGGACAGGTTCTGGGTCTTGGCCATTTTGATGGACACGGGCTGGAACTCGTTGAGGAACTGGGCGCAGCAAAAGGGCTTGCCGCAGATGCCGAAGCCGCCCAGCATCCGGGCCTCGTCCCGCACGCCAATCTGGCGCAGTTCAATGCGGGCGCGGAAAATCCCCGCCAGGTCCTTCACCAGGGCGCGAAAGTCCACCCGGCCGTCGGAGGTGAAGAAAAAGATGATTTTGGCCCCGTCGAAGCTGTACTCCACCTGGACCAGCTTCATGTCCAGGCCGTGGCGCTCCACCAGCTGCTGGCAGATTTGCAGGGCCTCCTTCTCCCGGCCCCGGTTCTCCCGCACCTGCTTTTCGTCCTTGTCGGTGGCCAGGCGGACCACCGGGCGCAGGGGCTGCACCACGGCGGAGTCCTCCACCATGGAGTTGCGGCGCACGCAGGTGCCGTATTCCAGGCCCTTGCCCGTCTCCACGATGACGCTGCGCCCCTCGGGGACGGTGAGGCCGGCGGGGTCAAAATAATATTGCTTGCCGCCCGGCCGGAACCGGACGCTGATAATTTCTGTCATGGGGTTGTCCTCCGTATATGTTTAAAATAGCTGCGTGATGAGCCATCCCAGGGTCAGTCCCGCGCCGGGATTGTACACCGCGTTGTCCCGGCAGCCCTTCAGCGCCCGGAGCACCCGGCCGCCCCGGCGGGGGTGCTGGGCCAGGCGGCGGGACACGCAGTCCTCCACGGCAGCCAGCAGGGCGGAGAGCTGCTCGGACTTGGGCTTTTGAAGCTCCAGCTCCACCAAAGCCTGGGCCACGGCCAGCTCGTCCCCGGTGAGCAGCAGCTGGGCCAGCTCCTCGGCCCGGGCCAGGGTGTCCGGGTCGGGCGGGGTCTGCTCCGGGGGAAGGGCGAGGGGCTCGCACCGGGAGCGCACCGTGTCCAGCAGCCGCCCCGGCTCCCCGGCCAGCAGCAGAAAGGCGGCGTAGGCCGGACCCTCCTCCAGCACCTTCAGCAGGGCGTTTTGGGCGGAGGGGTTCATGGCGTCCGCCGGGTCAATGACATACACCTTCCGGGCGCCCTCGTTGGGGCGGACGTAGGCGCTGGAGCGCAGGGCGCGAATCTGCTCCACGCTAATCTCCTGCCGCCCCGGCGGGGGGGCGGTGAGGGATGCGTCCGGGTGGGCGCCGGCCGCCGCCTTCCGGCAGGCCCGGCAGGCCCCGCAGGGGGGATTGGCCCCCTGGCACAGATAGGCGGCGGTGAGGCGGCGGGCCAGGGCGGCGCGGCTGTCCGCGCTGCCGCCGGAAATGAGATAGGCGTGGGAGAGAGGATTGGGCAGAGGAATCATAGCCGCTCAAACCTCTCTACGTCCAGCACGAATATGGTGGCCCCGCCCACCGTTACCTCCACCGGCATTACAGGCATGAAGCCGTAGCTCATCTCGGTGAGGGCGGGGACCATCTGCTTGCGGCTGTGGGAGCGCGCTCGAATCAGGTCGATGGCGGTCTGCACCTGTTCCTCCTCCACGCCGATGAGCAGCGTTACGTTGCCCGCCAGCAGAAACCCGCCGGTGGTGGACAGCCGGGTGGAGGAAAAGCCGTTTTTGGACAGGGCCTGGGTGACGGCGTTGGCGTCGTCATGGTTGACGATTGCGACGATCAGCTTCATAAGCGCTCCCCTTCCCGTTTTGGAATCAGCGAACCACGTCAATCACAGTGTTTCCATCCCTATTATAGCCTATTTGCCGCAAATAGGCCAGATGTTTTTTTTGGACGGCCTCCCCCGGGGCAATCACGGGCACGCCGGGGGGATAGGGGGCGACCTGACAGGCGCAGATTCGCCCCTCGGCCTGATGGAACGGGACGCTTTCCCGGGGGGCGAACAGGGCCTGCCGGGGGGTGAGAACCATGGGGGGCGGCTCCGGCGGGGGCGGGACAGGGGCGCAGGGGCCGGAGAGGCCGGACCCGTCCAGAGCCCGCTCCAGGCGGTCAAATTCCGCGCCGCCGTCGGCACAGGTGAGGATGCACACCACATGGCCCCGGTCGGCCATCTCCGGGTAGACGCCCCGGGCGCGCAGCGCGTCGGCCAGGGCAAAGCCGTCGGGGCTGGCCAGCACCAGCCGGGCGGGGTCCAGCTCCAGGCCGTCCCGTGCCGTCAGGGCGGGCCGGCGGCGGCGCAGCGCGTCCGCGCGCCGGACGGTTTCCGCGTACCGGGCGGTCCCCTCCCCCTCCATATAGTCCCGCACCGCGTCCAGGGCGGCCATGAGGACGTAGGACGGGGACGAGGTGCCGTACACCGAGCCCCAGCGCTGAAGCTCAGCCAGGGGGAAACCGTTGGCAAAAAGCAGGGCGGTCTGCCCAGGGGCGGGGAGGGTTTTGTGGGCGGACATCACCACCACGTCCGCCGCCCGGAAGCCCTCATAGCCCAGGAAGGGCAGGTGCGCTCCGTGGGCGGCGTCCACCATCAGTTTGGCCCCATGGGCATGGCACACCGCGGCGATGGCGGGGATATCCGACAACACACCGTAATAGGTGGGCGAAGTGATACAGACGGTTTTAAGCGACCGGTGGGCGGCCAGGGTTTCGGCCACCGTCTCCGGCGAAATGGGGCCCGCGACCCCCTCCCCCGCCAGCCAGGGCCGAGAGAGGAACACCGGGTCCAGGTCCAGCAGGGCCAGGGCATGGTAGAGCGAGCGGTGGCTCCCCCGGTCCAGGGCCGCGCGCCCCCCCACCCCGGCCAGCATGGCCAGCCCGGCGTGAATTCCCTGGGTGGAGCCGCCGGTGAGAAACAGGCATTGGTCAAAGCCCAGCCGCCGCGCCCAAAGGGATTCCGCCGCCTGAATGGCGTCCGGCTCATGGCCGAACAGGTCGCCGGTGCGGCCGTTTTCCGTGAAGTCAATCTGGGACGGCCAGGGGAAGCCGCCGGGCAGGGGCGCGCCGTGGTGCCCGGGCATATCCAGGCGCAGGGGGCCGGCGCCCGCCAGGGCGCGCAGGGCGTCATACAATGGAGTGGGCATGGGTCAGCGCTCCGCCAAGAAGACGTGGGCCGCTTGGAGCACCTCCCGGTCGGAGGCGTGGGTGAGGGCGGCCAGGGCCTCATCGAAGGGCAGGAAGCGGGCGTCCGCCACCTCCTCAGGCTGGCAGGCGACGGCCCAGCCATTGGCGCGGGCCAGGAAGAACACCACGTCCTTCATGACGCCGGGAAAGGGGGAATAGGTGATGACCTGCCGGAAGCCGTGGATAAACTCCGCGCTCAGCCCGGTCTCCTCCCGAATTTCCCGCACGGCGGTCTCGTGCTCGGTCTCGCCTGCCTCCACGTGGCCCTTGCACAGCGTCCAGTGGCCCTGGGTGCTGTGGAGAATCAGATAAAGGCGCTCCCCGTCTCTCTCGCGGAACATCACGGCTCCGCAGCTTTTTTCCAGTTTCATAGCTTCCCCCTTAAAAAACGATTGACAGCATTATAACAAAAAATTGAGGGAAAGCCAACAGGGGACGGAGATTTTTTCAAGGGTGTTGACGATAGTAACGTTCACAAATTCCAATTTAGGACAAAAAATGGCGGTTATGCTGTTGTTTTCAGGGCACAGGTGTGGTAAACTAAGGCAGAGAATTAGAAAAGCCGGAACGGCCGGCACAGCGGAGGGATTATGGAGGAAAACAGAAGAAGCTTTGGCCGGATGCCCGACGGGACCCAGGTGGAGGAGCTTACCCTGGAAAACGGGCGGCTGAAGTGCAAGCTCATCACCTACGGCGGCGCGGTGCGCTCGCTGATTGTCCCGGACAGGGATGGGAAAGCGGTGGACGTGGCGCTGGGCTTCGACACCCTGGAGGACTACAGGGCCCAGGACAAGTATATGGGCGCTTTGGTGGGGCGGTACGCCAACCGCATCGGCGGGGCGGGGTTCACCCTGAACGGCGTGGAGTACCCCTTGTGTGCCAACGACGGGCCCAACTCCCTCCACGGGGGAGCGATGGGCTTTGACAAGCGGGTTTGGACGGTGGAGGAGCTGACGGGCGATTCCGCCACCCTCTCTTTGGTCAGCCCCGATATGCAGGAGGGCTACCCCGGAACGCTCACCGTCCGGGTGACCTACAGCCTGGCGCAGGATATGCTGAAAATCGGCTGCTGGGCCAAAAGCGACAAGGACACCCCGTTCAGCCCCACCAACCACAGCTATTTCAACCTGTCCGGCCACGATAGCGGCAGCGTGGAGGGGCAGTATATCAAGCTGCGGTCCGCCCGCTATACCCCCGTCGGCGCCGGTTTGATTCCCACCGGGGAGCTGGCCCCCGTGGAAGGCACCCCCATGGACCTGCGCAGCGTGCAGAGAATCGGGGAACACATAGATGAGCCGTTTGACCAGCTTGCTTTGGCGGGGGGCTATGACCACAACTGGGCCATCGAGGATTGGGACGGCCAGTTCCATGCGGCCGCCATGGCCTATTCGCAGGATACGGGCATCGCCATGTCGGCACACACCGACCTGCCCGGAATCCAGTTCTACGCAGGTAACTTCCTGAACGGGGAGGTTGGCAAGGGCGGCGCGGTGTACGCCAAGCGCTGCGGCTTCTGCCTGGAGACCCAGTTCTACCCGGACACGCCCAACAAGCCCGGTTTTCCCTCCTGCGTTCTGCGGGCTGGGGAGGAGTTTCGCAGCCTGACCGGCTACCGCTTCTTCACCCTGGACAATGCCGGACAGCTGTAAGAATCGTTTCTATATAAGGAATCCCCGCAAACCGCTCGGGCCTCATTGCGGTCTTGCCGAAAGAAAGAAGGAATCATATGACTGCCAACGAGAAAAAGGCGCTTAAAATCAACGCCTGCAAGGTGCGCATGGGCATCATTGAGGGCACCTATGCCGCCAAGTCCGGCCATCCCGGCGGGAGCCTGTCCTCCGCCGACCTGTTTACCTACCTTTACTTCAAGGAGCTGAACATCGACCCCGCCCAGCCCAAGAAGCCCGAGCGGGACCGCTTTGTGCTGTCCAAGGGCCACTGCGCGCCGGGGCTGTACGCCGCCCTGGCTTTGCGGGGCTTCTTCCCCTGGGAGGACCTGAAGCGGCTGCGCCACCTGGACTCCCATCTCCAGGGCCACCCCAACATGAACTCCACCCCGGGCGTGGATATGTCCACCGGCTCTCTGGGCCAGGGGGTGTCCGCCGCCTGCGGCATGGCGCTGGCGGCAAAATATCAAAACAATCCCTGCCGGGTGTACACCCTTTTGGGGGACGGCGAGATTGAGGAGGGCCAGGTGTGGGAGGCGCTGATGTTTGCCGCCCACTATCAGCTGGACAACCTGTGCGTCGTCATCGACAACAACGGCCTTCAGATTGACGGCCCGGTGGAGCAGGTGATGAGCTCCTACCCCATTCTGGACAAGCTGCGCGCCTTTGGTTTGGAGACGGCGGAGGTTGACGGCCATGACTTTGACGCGCTGGAGGCGGCCTTTGCCCAGGCCAAGGGCGTGAAGGGCCGGCCCTTTGCCATTGTGATGAAGACCACCAAGGGCAAGGGGGTCAGCTACATGGAGAATCAGGTGGGCTGGCACGGCAAGGCCCCCAACGAGGAGCAGTACGGGCAGGCCATGGCGGAGCTGAAGGCCAAGCTGGCGGAATTGGAGGCGGAATAACATGGCAGAGGTGAAAAAGATTGCCACCCGCGCCGGCTATGGCGCGGCGCTGAAGGAGCTGGGGGCGCTGCACGACGACATTGTGGTGTTTGACGCCGACCTGGCCGGCTCCACCCAGACCGCTGTGTTTGGAAAGGAATTTCCCAACCGGCACTTCAACTGCGGCATCGCAGAGGGAAATATGATGGCGGCGGCGGCCGGGGCGGCGGCTATGGGGCTGACGGCTTTTGCCTCCTCCTTCGCCATGTTCGCCGCGGGCCGGGCCTATGAGCAGGTGCGCAACTCCATCGGCTACACCCGGCTGAATGTAAAGATTGGGGCCTCCCACGGCGGCATCTCGGTGGGAGAGGACGGGGCGTCCCACCAGTGCCTGGAGGATTTTGCCCTGATGCGCGCTATCCCGGGCATGGTGGTCATGTCCCCCGCCGACGAGGTGGAGGCCAGGGCCATGGTAAAGGCGGCCTATGAGCATAAGGGGCCGGTGTATATGCGCTTTGGCCGCTCCCCCGTGCCCGTGTTCCACGACCCGGACACCTTTACCTTTGCGATTGGGAAGGGCGAGGTGATGCGGGACGGCGGGGACGTGGCCATTATCGCCAACGGCCTGCTGGTGGCCGAGGCGGTGGAGGCGGGCGAGCTGCTGGCCCAGCGGGGAATTTCCGCCCGGATTATCAATATGGCCACCATTAAGCCCCTGGACGAGGAGCTGGTGCTCAAGGCGGCCCGGGAGTGTGGGAAAATCATCACCTGCGAGGAGCACTCCATCGTGGGCGGCCTGGGGGAGGCGGTGTGCGCCCTGCTCAGCGAAAAGCTGCCCACCCCGGTGCGGCGCATCGGCGTGAACGACGAGTTCGGCTGCTCCGGTCCTGCGGAGGAACTGCTGCGGGAGTTCGGGCTGTGTGCGGACCACATCGCGGACACGGCCCAGGCATTTGTGAAGGGCTGAGACGGCGCGAGCCCCGGACTGCGGTCCGGGGCTCGCTTTTTTGTGAAAATTTGTAGGAACGTACAGGAAAAAAGCAAAGGGGAAAACTTATGTAAACTATGCTGTGAAGGAAAAGCGCCGTTTGAGCTTGCACAAGGGTGTGGAAACTTTTGTGGAAGCTGTGGAAGCCCTGCAATTCCACAGTTATTCAGAAAACGGAATGCAGGATGCAGGAAATCCGTCGTCTGCGCTCCCGGATTTTGCAAGACGGCGTGCGTCAAAAATAATTATTGTCTGGTGGGGCGGGAGAATCTGGGCGCCGTGGGGAGGTCGCACTTGACAAACGGGCTTCCAGGCACTATAATATACTGCGTTGGTTCAATATGCGGATGTGCTGGAACTGGTAGACTGGCCAGCTTGAGGTGCTGGTGGCCCACGGCCGTACGGGTTCGAGTCCCGTCATCCGCACCACGTCGGAGCAAGCTTTATATCGCTTGCTCCGGCGTTTTTTGTAAAAACGCCGGAGTGCGCTCATTCCGCTGCTCCTCCTCTCCCCACGAAAGCTAAAGGGCGCTTTCGCGGGGGCCCCTTTTGGGGGGGCGCGCCGCTCTACCCTTCGGTGATTTGAATGCTCGGCGGAAGTGAATTCCGCCTGCGCAATTCTCCGCCGCCTGCGGCGGCTGCGAATTTACGGCGCAAAAGCGCCGCGGCCCAGAACAGAAGGGCCGTATGCCTGCGGGCGGCTATCGCACCGAATTTCGGATAGCGATTTCGCTACATTAGGCCATGTAAGGACGATTACTTTGATACAATGGGTATCGAGGTAATCGTCCTTGCTTTTTGCCCACAAACGCTGAAAACGATGGTTTTCTAACACTTTTGAAAAAGAACTGCCTCTGACTTTGCACAAAGCCAGGCCAGGAGCGGTGCTTTTTTGAGGGGTTTGAACACCCCGGCTATCATTGAATTATTGGGTATCGTTATTCTATTGGAATAATCGTTGATGTTTGCTACTATAATAGGACCTCGATTGGTACTCAGCGATCATCATGGGGGTTTGCTGGATTGAGCAGAGTCATGGAGAACCCCCTATTGACAGGCCAACTTTTCAGGCTCTATAATGGACGTAATCTCCCATGAGGAGAAATATGGACTTGGTACAATATATTGAGGTGGAAAGAGATGAACAGCATTCGCAAAAAAATCACAGTATGTTTGATGGCAACCGTCCTGACCGCGTTGCTCGCGGTGGGGATGGCCAGCAGCGCCCTGAGCTATCGAAGCACTGTCGCCACAGTAAATCAGATGATGAGTGAAACGGCGGTGCTGGCGGCTCAGCGCATCGAGCAGGAGCTGACCGCATACAAGAACGTGGCCATGGACACCGGCTGCATCCCGCAGCTGTCTGACGGCAGCGCCACGCTGGAGGAAAAGCGCGCCATTATCGATGAGCGCGTGGCCATGCACGGCTTTCAGCGCGGGAACGTCATCGGCGCCGACGGCATCAGCATTTTTGACGGCAAGGATTACTCGGATCGGGAATATGTAAGGCAGGCCATGCAGGGCAATGTCTATGTGTCCGAGCCGCTGGTCAGTAAAATCACAGGGGAGCTGTCCATCATGGTGGCCGCGCCCCTCTATGCCAACGGGAGCCATGGGGCCGATATCGTGGGCGTGGTCTATTTTGTGCCCCAGGAAACCTTCCTGAACGATATCGTCTCCTCCATCCAGATTGGGGACAACTCCCGGGCCTACATGATTAACAAATCCGGCGACACCATCGCCGATGTCACCCTGGATACCATCACCACCCAGAACATTGAGCAGGAGGCCCAGAGCGATCCCTCCCTAAAAAGCCGGGCCGCTCTCCATGCGGCTATGCGTCAGGGCAAAACCGGCTTCGGCTCTATCGTCGCCGACGACGGACCCCGTTTCCTGGCCTACACCCCCGTGGGCGGCACTGACGGCTGGAGCCTGGCTGTGGCCGCGCCCAAGTCCAACTATCTGGCGGATACATACTTTGGCATTCTCATCAGCGTCCTGGTGATAGCGATTTCCATCATAGCGTCGATCGTGGTGGCCCTGAAGCTGTCCAGCAACATCAGTGTGCCCATGCGGGCCTGCGCCGCGCGGATGAAGCTGCTGGTGGAGGGCGACCTGAAGTCCCCCGTTCCCCAGGCCACCGGACAGGACGAGACAGCGGAACTGACCCGCTCCACCGCGGCCATGGTGACGGGCTTGAACACCATCATCAATGACATCGGCTACCTGCTCAACGAGATGGCCAACAAGAATTTTGACATCCAATCCACCCACCGGGACGCTTACGTGGGCGGATTCCAGAGCATCCTTCTGTCCATGCGCACACTGAAGCTGGAGCTGAGCGGCACCATGCGGCAGATCAATTCCTCCGCCGGCCAGGTCTCCTCGGCCAGCGGCCAGGTGTCCACCGGCGCCCAGACGTTGAGCCAGGGCTCCATGGAGCAGGCCAGCTCCGTAGAGGAGCTGGCGGCCACCATCAACGACATCTCTGCCAGCGCAAAAAAAACCTCCGCAGCTGCGGAAGAGGCGGGCCGGTTCGTGGGTCTGGCCGGCGCACAGCTTGGCACCAGCGTGGAGCACGTTAAGGAACTGAACTCCGCCATGGAACGCATATCCAGCTCCTCGGAGGAGATTTCCAAAATCATCGCGGCCATTGAGAATATCGCGTTCCAGACCAATATCCTGGCGCTGAATGCAGCCGTGGAGGCCGCCCGTGCGGGCTCCGCCGGGAAAGGCTTTGCAGTGGTGGCCGACGAGGTCCGCAACCTGGCCTCCAAGTCCGATGATGCCGCCAAAGCCACCAAGGAGCTGATTGAGAGCTCCATCGCATCCGTCTCGGAGGGCAGCCAAGTGGTGAACCGGGTCACCGAATCGTTGGAGCGGACCAATGAGCTGGCGGGTAACGTATCTGTTCAAATGAACGTGGTGGTGGAGGCTGTGGAGAACCAAACCACCGCCCTGGCCCAGGTCACCGAAGGCATTGACCAGATCTCCTCCGTCGTGCAGACCAACAGCGCCACCGCCCAGGAGAGTGCCGCCGCCAGTGAGGAGCTGTCGGCCGAGGCAAACAGCTTGAAGCAGTTGGTGGACGGGTTTACTTTGGCTTCTAATTGACCATCTGCATCTTTTTATCAACACAAGACAGGCTGAGGAAGACACGCTGTAAGCGTGTCTTCCTTTTTGGGTTCCGCGCCGCTTTGCGCCGCTGGCCCGACAGCCGGCGGCACGCTTTTTAGCTATTTTCCGCTAAGCTATGCCTCCCGGGCCTTTCGCCCCGAGGTCCCCGGAATATTCAGCTCGTCCCGGTATTTGGCCACGGTGCGCCGGGAGATGGGGCAGCCCGCCTGGGCCAGGGCCTCGCACAGCTTTTGGTCGGACAGGGGGTGGGTCTTGTCCTCGGCGTCGATGAGCCGGCGCAGCATCACCCGGGCCGCCGCGCCCCCCACGTCGCCCCCCGCGCCGCCCCGGGAGAAAAACCAGCTCAGGGGGTATACCCCCCGCTGGCACTGGAGATATTTTTCCCGCACCGCCCGGCTGACGGTGGACTCGTGAACGCCCAAGGCCTGGGCCACGTCCGCCATGCGCAGAGGGCGCAGCGCCTCGTCCCCGGCGCGGAAAAATTCCTCCTGCCGGTCCACGATGGCCTGGGCGCAGCGCAGCAGGGTGTCCTGGCGCTGGGTGATGGCCTGGAGCACCTCCTGGGCGGCCTGGACCTTCTGGCGCAGATAGTCCCGGACCTCCCGCTGCTGGGATTGGGCCAGCAGGTCCCGATAGTAGCCGTTGATATGAAAGGCCGGGCGCTCGGGGTGGCTGGAGCGGGCCAGAAAATGGCCGTTGTGCTCCTCCACGAAAATGTCGGGGTAGATGTAGGGCGCCGGCTCCGGCCGGTCAAATACCGCCCCTGGCCTGGGGTCCAGCTCCCGAATGGTTTTTTGGGCGCAGAACACCTGCTCCACCGGCACCCCCAGCTTGTCCGCAATCAGCCGGTAACGGCAGCGGGCCAGGGACTCCAAATGGTCCCGGACGATGGCCAGGGCCGGGCCGCCCACCCCCGCCCGCTCCAGCTGAAGCTCCAGGCACTGGGACAGGTTTTCCGCCCCCACCCCGGCGGGCTCCAGGGCGCGCAGCACGGCCAGACCCGCCTGAATGGCCTCCAGGGGGATGGCGCAGTCCCGGGCCAGCTCCTGCGGACAGGTGCGGAGATACCCGTCCCCGTCCAGGCAGGAGGCCAGAAAGCGCACCGTTCGGGCGGTCTCCCCGTCCAGGGACAGGCGGTCCAGCTGCCGGGAGATAAACTGGGGCAGGGTCTCCTCCAATCCGCCGCTCACGCCGATGCGGGCGATGGGGTCGGACTCATAGTCCCACAGGCCCTGATAATAGCGGTTCTGCCGGTCGTTGTCCGCCAGCCAGCGCAGATGCTGAAGCTGTTCGTCCTCCCGGCCCGGCTCGGGCGGGGCGGCGTCGTTCAAGTCCACCACCGGGTTTTCCTGAGACAGCTCCTGTAAGTAGTCCCGCAGCTCCAGCGCGCTCATCTGGAGTACCTCCAGGCGCTGAATCTGCCGCTGGTCCAGCTGCTGTATCTGTTTCTGCACCAGCTCCACGGCTGCCGCCCCCTTTTTCTCATCTATGGTATCGTTTTAGGCTCTACTTGCGCCCAAAGGGCCAAAAGCCCCGGCGCTTCTTTTTTGCTTGAGGCTGGGGCTGGGGCGCGGGGGTACCGCCTCCGTCTGCGCCCGCAGACACAGCGGCCTCTTGGGCGCTGCGGTTGCCCCGGTCCGCGGCGGCGCGGTAATAGGTCTTGGCCTGCTCCAAATCCTGCTTCATGCCGATGCCCTGCTCGCAGCACCGCCCCAGGGCGTAGCCGGCGGGGGAATAGCCCATCTCATGGGCGGCGGTGTACATCCGAAGGGCGGCGTCCAGGTCCTGCTCCACGCCGTCGCCGGTTTCATAGCACTCGCCCAGCAGAAGGTGGGCCCTGGCGCTGCCCCGGTCCGCGGCCTTGCGGAACCACTGCACCGCCTCCGCGTGGTCTTCCTCCACGCCGATGCCCCGGTAGCAGCAAAAGCCGTAATTGCACTGGCCCCAGGCGTCCCCCCGCTGCGCCGCCGCCAGATAGAGCTGGGCGGCGCGGGCCTTGTCCATCTCCACGCCCTGGCCGTATTCGTAGCACAGGCCCAGGGAGCAGGAGCCGGGGGGAAAGCCCTGCTCGTGGGACAGGCGGTAGAGCTCCACCGCCCGTTCCATATTTTTTTCCACGCCGCAGCCGTTTTCAAAGCACTCGCCCAGCAGCTCCTGAGCCCGGGGATGGCCCTGGTCCGCGGCCTGCTCAAACCAGTGGGCGGCCTGAGCGCCGTCCTGCTCCACGCCGATGCCCCGGTAGTAGCAGAAGCCCAGATTGCACTGGGCGCGGGCGTCCCCTGCCTGAGCGCCCTTGCGGTAAAGCTCCACGGCGCGGGGCTTGTCCTGCTCCACGCCCCGGCCCAGTTCATAGCACAGCCCCAGGGCGCAGGCGGCGGGGGGATGGCCCCGCTGGTCGGATTGGGCGTAGAGCTGGGCGGCCTGGACGAAGTCGGGCTTTACGCCATAGCCGTTTTCATAGCACTGGCCCAGCAGGTACAGCGCCCTGGCGCTGCCCTGGTCCGCGGCTTTGCGGAACCACTGCACCGCCTGGTCGTTGTCCTCCTCCACGCCGATGGCCCGGTAGTAGCAGTAGCCCAGATTGCACTGGGCGCGGGCATCCCCCGCCTCGGCGGCCTGGCGGTAGAGCTCCACGGCCCGGGACAGGTCCTGCTCCACCCCCTGGCCCAGCTCGTAGCACAGCCCCAGGGAGCAGACGGCGGGGGGATAGCCCCCCTCGCTGGCGGCCTCATAGAGCCGCGCGGCCTTGTCGGAATCGGCCTGCACGCCGTAGCCAAAGTCATAGCAGTCCCCCAGCAGGCCCAGGGCGCGGGGGTAGCCCGCCTCGGCGGCCAGCTCGAACCACTTGACGGCCTCTTTGTCATCCATCTCCACGCCGATGCCCCGGTAGTAGCAGAAGCCCAGATTACACTGGGCGGGCACATAGCCCCGCTCCGCCGACAGGCGGTAAAACTCCACCGCCTGGGGCAGGTCCTGCTCCACGCCGGTGCCCAGCTCGTAGCACAGCCCCAGGGCGCAGGCGGCGGGGGGATAGTCCTCCTGGCTGGCCTGGCGGTAGAGCTCCACGGCCTTGGCCTCATCCTTTTCCACGCCGGTGCCGCTTTCGTAGCACTGGGCCAGCAGGAAGCGCGCCTTGACGTAGCCCTGCTCGGCGCTCTGGCGGTAAAACTCCACGGCCCGCGCCTCATCCTGCTCCACCCCGGTGCCCCGGTCATAGCACACGCCCAGGGCGCAGGTGGCCGGCTCGTACCCCTGCTCATGGGCGGCGCGGTAGAGCTCCACCGCCCGCTGCACGTCCTGCTCCACGCCCAGGCCGGCCTCGAAGCACTCGCCCAGCAGGGCCTGGGCCCGGGGGTACTCCTGCTGGGCCGCCTTGGCAAACCAGCTCACCGCCTCGGGATAATCCTGCTCCACGCCGATGCCCCGGTAGTAGAAGAAGCCCAGATTGCACTGGGCGGGGGCATACTCCTGCTCCCCTGCGTCCCGGTAAAGCTCCGCCGCGCGCAGCTTGTCCATCTCCACGCCGTTGCCCAGCTCGTAGCACAGCCCCAGCTCGCACTGGGCGGGGGGATAGCCCTGCTCCGCGGCCTGGGTCAAAAAAGGGATGGCCCGCTGGGGGTCCTTTTCCGTGCCAATGCCCCGCAGCCAGCACAGCCCCAGGCTGTACTGGGCGGAGATGTGGTCCCCCTCCGCGGCGCGGGAAAACCACTGAAAGGCCAGCTCCTCGTCCTTGGGGGCGCCGCCGGTGCCGTTGCAGTAGTGGATGGCCGCTTTATACTGGGCGTCCAGGTCGCCCTCCTCGGCGGCGCTGAGCAGCTCCCGGAAGCCCCGCTCCTTTTTGGCCGACATATCCGCCATGCTCTGGATGAGCTCGGGGTCGATATATACCATGACTGTGTTCTGCCCGTCGTCCCTGGGGGCGCCGCTGCGCTGCTCCGCCATCTTTCATCCACTCCTTCTCATGGCAGTATGCTGAACGCTACCCTATAGTATAGCACAGCCGGGCGGGCTTGACAAGACGCCCGGCCGGGTGGTACACTGGGCTTGGACAGGGGCAGGCACCCATCACAAAAAACGGCGTCCGAAATACCCGCGAATCTTACGGCAGGGGGATGACACCCATCGAAAAAAACATTCGCGTCGTCGATGAGCAGGGCAGAGAATATGAAGCGACCTGGCCGAGACGGGCCAGAGGTCTTGTGAAACATGGCAGGGCACGCTTCCTATCTGAAGATACGATATGCCTTGCGTGCCCGCCAAATACAAATTTGGAGGACACTGAAATGAGCGATAGTAAAGTGGACCTGAGCTGGCTGCTCCAGCAGATTGCCGCCATCCAGAGCGATACCGATTATCTCTATCAAACCATTCAGCAGCTCGCCGAGATGGGGGTGGGCGAGAGCGGCGAGGCGGGCTCGCCGGGGGACGTCATGGGTCAGGCCAAGGCGGAGGCCCTGGGGGACATCGTCCGCTGCCGGGAGACCACCAACCAGCAGCTTTTGGACATCTATAAACGGATTTACGTGGAGCAGTTCACCCGCCCCGCTGAGAGAACATGAAAAAACCCGGCCCCGCGCCTGCGGGGCCGGGTTTTTTACGCATTTGGGCCGAAGATCTCCTCCAGGTGGGCCTCAATTTCCGGCTGGGGCAGCAGGGCGGCGCACAGCCCCAGCCGCCGGGCCAGGTCCAGCTTCTCCCGGATGGAGCGGGGGGAGTCGTACAGCACAAAGTGGGCCTTCGGCCCCGCCATATAGGTGAAGTAGTGGGCGCACAGCCCCCGGTCAAAAAAGGTGGCGGGCTCCAGCCGGCGCAGCATCTCCTCCAGCGCCTCCTGCTCCACCGGCTGCCCCCGGCCGGCGGCGGGGAGGAGGAAATCCTCCCGCACCCACTCCACGGCCAGGGCTGTGCGGGG
>CAQCFX010000024.1:18685-25528 GCA_948766235.1 uncultured Oscillospiraceae bacterium
CCGCAGCCGCCGCTCCAGCGTGCCGCGGGTGACGGCGGAGGGAATGAGCACCCGGCTGCCGGGGGCGCGGGGGGCATAGGGCTCGGGCACGTACAGCCCCCAGCCCTGGGCGGCGCAGTTGCGGGCCAGGATTTCCGCCATCCGGCCCAGGGTGTCCGAGGGCATCCCCTCAAAATCGCACACGATTCCCCGGTAGCCCCGGCGGCGGCACTCCCCCAAAATCTGGCGGCAGCAGTTCACCGGGTCCCCCCCGCCCTCAAGTCCGGCGCAGCCCAGCAGCATCAGGCCGCCGCGCAGCCCGTCGGGCAGGCGACGGCCCAGCAGCCGCGGCCCCGGCCCCACCCGGTAGGCCATGTGGGCGGGGGTGAGGCCGCGCAGCGCCCCCTGGGTGTCCCGCCCGGCGGGCAGGGCCAGCAGCAGTTCCTTCATGGGAGTTCCCCCTTGTAGACGGCACAATTTTGTGATATAGTCAATGCGTTCTCTTTGAATCTTATGCCCGTCCGGGGCGGAATAGAAGGGGTTAAGTATGGCGTGGTTCCGGGCTCGGTTCAAGGCCCATGACATTTACGAGATTACCGGCGAGGCCCTGGAGCGCCGGGGCGTCAAGCTGCTGCTGGCGGACTTAGACAACACCTTGGTCCCCTACGGCGTGCCCCTGCCCGATGAAAGGCTGACGGCGTGGCGGGACGAGCTGCACGCCCATGGGGTGACGCTGTTCATCCTGTCCAACAACCGGCACGAGAGCCGCCCCCGGATTTTTTCCGAGGGGCTGGACGTGCCCTATATCGGCCACGCGGGCAAGCCGAAAACGCCCTCCTTTGTCAAGGCCATGGAGCGCGTGGGCGTGACCCGGGAGCAGACCGCCATCGTGGGCGACCAGATTTTCACCGACATTTTAGGCGGCAGCCGGGCGGGGGTGTCCACCATCCTGGTGGAGCCTATCCGATTAGCGGGCAATCCGGGGCGGTATCTGCGCTATGCCGCCGAGTGGCCCTTCCGGCTGCTGTCGGGAAAGGGGGAACAGCTGTGAGCGCCAGGTTCGGCCCCGCGGGAAACGCGGAAAGCTTCCCCTATAAATCCTCGGCGGACGCGCCGAAGTGGCTGAAGGAGATTGGCCTGGACTGCTACGAGTACCAGTGCGGCAAGGGGGTCCACGTAGGGGAGGCCACCGCCCGCAAGGTGGGCGCGGCCGCGGCAGAGCACGGCATCGTCCTCTCCCTCCACGCGCCCTACTTCATCAACCTGGCCAATCCGGCCCCCGAAGCCCTGCAAAAGACCATCGGGTATATCACCGGGGCCTGCCGGGTGGCGGACTGGATGGGGGCCAGGCGGGTGGTGATTCACTCCGGGGCGCTGATGAAGCGCACCCGGCGGGAGGCCCAGGATATCGCCCTGGGCTCTTTAAAGGAGGTCATCAAGGCCTGCGACGGGGAGGGCTTTGGGCATCTCATCCTGTGCCCCGAGACCATGGGCAAAATCAATCAGCTGGGGGACTTGGACGAGGTGCTGGAGCTATGCACCCTGGACGAGCGGCTGGTCCCCTGCGTGGACTTCGGCCACCTGTACGCCCGCTCGCTGGGCGCGGACGACGGGGCGGAGGCCATGGAGCGGATGCTGAAGCGCATGAAGCAGGTTTTAGGCCCGGACCGGGCCTCCCGCTTCCACAGCCACTTCTCCCACATCGAGTTCACCCCGGGCGGGGGCGAGAAGTGCCACCGCACCTTTGCCGACGATGGGGGCTACGGCCCGGATTGGGCGCCGCTGGCCGCCGCCGTGGCCCGCCGGGGGTGGAGCCCCACCTTCATCTGCGAGAGCGCGGGCACCCAGGCGGAGGACGCGCTGGCGATGAAGAAAATTTACCAGGGCTTTGCCGCCGCATTGGGGTGAACGCGGTATGATGAACCTCATTGTCGGCCTGGCCTTTGTGGCGCTGGGCGCCTTCTTCGCGCTATGGCCCCGCGCCCTTTGGTGGCTGCGCAGGGGTTGGCTAAAGAACCGAGCATCAACCGACACAGAACTGCTTTTATGCAGGATTGGGGGAGGATTTATCGCCCTGCTGGATTTACAATGTTAAATATTTTAAGTAAGGAGATGTTTCCCATGACCCATTTTGAAAAAATCGCCGCGCAGCTGAAAGACCGCGGCCTGGACGCCATGCTCATCACCAGCGAGCCCGGCGAGTTCTACGCCGTGGGCTTCCACGGGGAGGGCGCGGCCCTCGTCACCCCGGACAAGACCTGGTACTACACCGACTCCCGGTACATCGAGGCCGCCCGGCAGCAGATTGCCGGGGCGGAGGTGGCGGACTGGGCCCCCGGCGGCGGCTTCCGCAAGCTCATCGCGGGGCTGGTCAAAGAGCACGGCATTGTCAAGCTGGGCTTCGAGGAGCGGTATATGTCCGTGGCCAGCCACACCGCCTGGACAAAAGAGGTGGAGGCCGAGTTCGTCCCCGCCTCCGACCTGCTCACCCAGCTGCGCCAGGTGAAGGACGCGGACGAGCTGGCCGCCATGAAGGAGGCTCAGCGCATCACCGACGAGGCCCTGCTGGAGATTCTGAACTTCATCAAGCCCGGCCTCACCGAGAGCGAGGTAGCGGCGCGGCTCACCTACATCATGGCCCGCAAGGGGGCCGAGCGCAACTCCTTCGACCCCATCGTGGCCTGCGGCCCCAACGGCTCCAAGCCCCACGCCGTCCCCGGCCCCGACGTGATTCAAAACGGCCAGTTTGTCACCATGGACTTCGGCTGCGTGGTGCACGGCTACTGCTCCGACATGACCCGCACCGTGGCGGTGGGCAAACCCACCGAGGAGATGGAGCTGGTCTACAACACGGTGCTCAAGGCTCAGCTGGCGGGCATCGCCGTGGCGAAAGCCGGCGTTACCGGCAAGGAGGTCCACGAGGCAGGGGCCAAGGTCATTGCCGACGCGGGCTACGGCGAGTACTTCGGCCACGGCTTCGGCCACTCCCTGGGCATTGAGATCCACGAGGACCCCGGCTTCCACACCCGCAACGACAAGCCCATCCCCGCCGGGGCCCTGCTGAGCGCCGAGCCGGGCATCTACCTGCCCGGGAAGTTCGGCGTGCGCATTGAGGACGTCATCATGCTCACCGAGGGCGGCTGCATCGACATCACCCGCTCGCCCAAGCAGTTGATTATCCTGTAAGAAGCGCGGAGCGTGACAAAACCCCCTTGCAATCAGACCGCGCATAGGGTATAATATAGTGATTTCATTCTTTGAGCTTAAAAACTAACGATATTGGAGGACGAGACCAATGGCAATGATCACAGCAGGCGATTTCCGCAACGGCGTGACCTTTGAGATGGAGGGCAAGGTCATGCAGGTGGTGGAGTTCCAGCACGTCAAGCCCGGCAAGGGCGCGGCGTTCGTGCGCACCAAGATGAAGAACGTCATCACCGGCGCCGTCACCGAGACCTCTTTCAACCCCACCGCCAAGTTCGAGCAGGCCTTCGTGGACCGCAAGGATATGGAGTACAGCTACAACGACGGCGACCTGTACTACTTCATGGACATGGAGACCTATGAGATGCTGCCCGTGAACAAGAGCGTGCTGGGCGACAACTTCAAGTTCGTCATGGAGAACATGACCTGCAAGGTCATGTCCTACAAGGGCAGCGTGTTCGGCGTGGAGCCCCCCAACTTCGTGGAGCTGGTGGTCACCGAGTCCGACCCCGGCGTGAAGGGCGACACCGCCACCAACGTCACCAAGCCCGCCACCCTGGAGACCGGCGCGGAGATCAAGGTGCCGCTGTTCATCAATCCCGGCGACAAAATCCGCATCGACACCCGCACCGGGGAGTACCTGGAGCGGTGCAAGGGTTAACTGCCATGACCATTTCTGAAAAGGTAGCCTATATCCAGGGCCTGTACGACGGCCTGGGGCTGGACGCTTCAACGTCCGGCGAGGCCCGCATCCTGTCCGAGATGCTGGACGTGCTCAAGGAAGTGGGCCAGCAGCTGGACGGCATGGACGCCGCCATGGACCAGTTCGACGAGGAGCTGGACGCCCTGGGGGACAGCGTGGCCGACCTGGAGGACGCGGTGTTTGACGACGAGGACGAGCAGGACGAGGCGTTCGGGGACTTTGACGACCTGGACGAGGATTTCTTCGAGATTCCCTGCCCTACCTGCGGGGAGGACCTGGTGGTGGACGACGAGGCCCTGGCCGCCGGCGTGGTGGACTGCCCCGCCTGCGGCGGCAAGTTCGCTCTGTCCTTTGAGGACGACGGGGACGGATCCGAAGACGACGAATAAGCAAAGCAAGGCCCCCCGCGAGAGCGGGGGGCCCTTATCTGTAGATAAATTTTTCTAATTGACAGATTATTTCTATTATGATACCCTGTTTTTGTAAGAATTGCCCAACACAAGAAAGGGGGCTCTGCTCATGTCGAAGCGCCTTATCTGCGGCGCAATATTCATACTGCTTCTGCTCCTGCTCATGGTCTACGCAAAGCCCTCGGATGAGGATGAGGTTGTGGCAAACTCAGCGCCGTCGGTGGTTATGCTTGAGGGCAAATTCTATGTAAACTACGGCGATGCTTTGCCCTCATCCGTCAAAGTCAGCGAGTCTCAGATCCTGGGGCGCATTTCTTCCGTGATCCCGCCTGAAAACCGAACGCGAATGCCCAGCAAGGATCAAGAGGCCAACTTCCCCGCAGGCCAGGACGCGCCCTACGCCCGCTGTCCTCTGGAGGAGTATCCCGACGGCTTTGTGGTGTTTTTCACCCACCAGTGGTATATTTTTCTCCCGCTGGAGGAGCTGTATACTTAAGCCGATATAACAAAGGCCCCCCCGGCTCTCGCCGGGGGGCCTTTTTGCGCCGCCGTTAAAGGTCGAGCGCGCCGTCGCCCGCCATCAGCCGGGTCATCTCCTCAATCCGCTCCAGGGGGAAGGGAGGCAGGCACAGCGGCTTCATGGCGATGGACATCAGCTTCATGGGGTTGTCGTCCGCCGCCACCCGGTTGGAGCTGAGGGCGCCGCAGCGGGCGCAGCGGTGAATCACCGCCCACTCCCCCCTGCCCCGAATCCACACGGAGATGGGCTCCATCTGTCCGCCGCAGTCCGCCGCCCGGTCCCCCGGCTCTATGTCCAGGTGCAGGCTGGTCAGACAGTTGGGGCAGTGGTTGCGGTGGTCGGTGCCCGCGCCGGCGGATACCACCAGCCGGCCGCATTTTTTACAGGTAAAGCTGTGGGTGCAGGGGTGGTTTTTGTAATAGTTTGGTTCAAATTGCTTGCGTTTATTTTCGCGGTTCATCGTTTGATTTCTCCTTGCACAAATGGAAATTAGGAATTGATAAAACAGTGCAGGACAACAAAAAAGACGACCCACTCTGAAGGATGGGTCGTCGAAATGACACGCCGGGCCTGATTTTGCAGGGGAAATCCCCCTATCCGCGAAAACGCACGAGAATAGGCCGCCCCCTTGGACGGTCCAGGGAGAGCGGGCGGTTTGTACGGCGGTCTGCAAAATAAGCACGACAAAAAACTCCATCTTTTCAGATGAACGCGAATTTCGTTGTCCTGTTATTTGCAGATGTCCGACACAAACTTCCCTCCCCGTCTTTAAACTAAGGGCAGTATACCACAGCTGTGCCCCGCTGTCAACCCGGCGGCAGCTTTCGGTATTCCTTCCCGTTTTCCGGCGTCACGCCCCGCACGGCGAACAGCTCCTCCACCGTGACAAATTTGTAGCCCTGGGCCATGAGGGCGTCCACCACCTGAAGGGCGGTGTCCACGCTGGAGGGGTAGATGTCGTGGAGCAGGATGATGCTGCCGTCCTGGGTGTTGTCCAGGATGACGGACACCTGGCGCGGGGTGTCCTGGTCGGACCAGTCCTCCGGGTCCACCGACCACAAAATGATGGGCGCGCCCGCCCGGGCCCGGTTGGCGGGGGTAATCATCCCATAGGGCGGGCGGAGCATATAGCTTTCCTGATCCAGCAGGCTTTTGAGCGTCTCCCGGAGCTGGTCCACCTCGGCGTAGAAGTCCGCGCCGCCCACCAGGGCCAGGGATTTATGGTGAAAGGTGTGCAGGCCGATCTGATGGCCCTCCCGCTCCATGCGTATCAGCAGCTCCTCGTTGCCCTGCACGTTTTCTCCGATGACGAAAAAGGTGGCGTGCACCCCCCTCTGGCTCAGACCGTCCAGCAGCGTGGTGGTGGTGGTGGAGCGGGGGCCGTCGTCAAAGGTGAGGGCGACAAAGGGCCCGGCGGGAAGGCTTGCCGGGGCGGCGGCGGGCAGACTGTCCCGGTAACAGAGGGGAAACCAGGTCCACGACAGCGCCAGCAGCGCCCCGGCCAGCGCCAGCGCTCCCGCACGCAGAATGAGAGGATGCTTTGACAACGCGCCTCGCCGCCTTTCTGTTTGCTCGCATAGCTGGGGATAGTATGCGCCGCCGGCGGCCGGGTTATGTACTGCCGGAAATAGGGATTGCCATTTGTTCTGACAGAGTATATAATAATAAAATCAACGTTTTTACCTGGTAAAAGCGTCATAGGAGGCATACATCATGAAAGACCTGCTTCAGCTTTTGGAAAACGACTCCACCCTCAGCCACGCCCAGCTGGCAGCCATGACCGGCTCCACCGAGGGCGAGGTGGCCGCAGCGGTGGCGCAATATGAGAAGGACCACGTGATTTTAGGCTATAAAACCATCATCGACTGGGACCGCACCCAGCAGGAATCCGTCACCGCCCTGATTGAGGTGAGCGTCACCCCCCAGCGGGGGGAGGGCTTCGACCGGGTGGCCCAGCGCATCTACCAGTACGACGAGGTGGAGTCCCTCTACCTCATGTCCGGCGGCGCGTATGACATGATTGTCAC
>CAQCFX010000025.1 GCA_948766235.1 uncultured Oscillospiraceae bacterium
AAACGATGAAACGGCTGACGATGAGAAATGATAGAGGTATGGCCTTTTGGCGAGATCTACAGAGCGCTGGCGGCGGATATCGGATGACCGAGGAGAAAAAAGACCAGGACCGCCTTGACCGCCTCGCTGCCTACGAGGACACTGGGCTGGAACCGGAGGAAGTGACCGCCATCAAGCACGCCCTTATGGGGCGGGAGACAGCGAAGATTACAGAGCTTGATGGAATCCCCGTTAAGCGGCTGCGGGAGCTTGCCCAGGTCGAGAAGGACGGGAGGCTGGTGGTGATGCAAGAGGGTGTCACCGTACGCCGCCTCCAAGGGGAATATCGCAAGGCTAAACACATGGCTGATGAACGGTTGCCGTCTCCTGATTATACAGCTGGCCGCATTGCAGGTTTCGGCGCTGGGGTAGTACACATACTCGATAAGATTCTGACCCGCGAAGAAGCCGAGGCGGCGCTGAAAAAGAGGGAGGAGGAAGACAATGACAGCTAAAGAGTTGGCGGGAATATTGTCCGGTCGTGAATATGGCGGTGAAATTTACCCATTAGAGGAACGAAACGCCCAAGCAGCTGGTCTGGTTGTGGTGTATGGCTACTCCGACGATAATGTGGAATTTCGGGGTGCAATCGACGACGAGGTCGGGGCTTATGAGGGAACCACCATTCATATCAACAAAAGTGGAATTCTTTATGCTCCAACCCCCGATTGCGACATGGATGAATGTCCTTATCTCAAACAGGCGGTCAAGGAGGCCCGGTCCATCAGAGCCGTGTGGCACGACGAGGGCTCCCCATGCTGGACGTTTGAGACAGGTATTCACCATGAGACATTCGACATCTATGAGGATGGAGAGCTGTTCTGTGTGGGTATCGTGTTCGCTTTGGACGATATTCAGGCTAAAACGCTAAACGTCCCCCTGACCCTGGAGGGGCTGCGGGAGATGGACGGGGAGCCGGTGTGGGTGGTGGAGATTAACGGCTATCCACCACGCTGGGGACTGGTCTATTGGTCCCGAAAAAACAAAAGAGATATTGTCTATGTCACGATAAACAACGGTGTCAGTATTTGCGCCGAAACATTTATGGTGGGTGGAGGAAAAATCTACCGCCGCAAGCTGGAGGAGGGTGACAGTATTGGAAGTTGAGTATGCAGGCCTAAAGGTCAATCTGCTCCCGTGCCCGTTTTGCGGGAGCGCCCCACTGATCCACGGCTATCGGAATCGGATGCGGCAGTGGTACAGGATCAGGTGCGGAAATGATAATGGGCATTGCAGGGTTGGGCCAGAGACGGGCGCGTATCAAAAACTTGAAGATGCCGCCAAGGACTGGAACCAAAGGCCAATGCCGGAGGAGGGGACGACATGAAAGATGCAACCAACGCAGACCGCATACGCGGAATGAGCGACCAGGAGCTTGTCCGCCTCATCGTGTATACAACAGCCGATGGGTGCCCGCCGGAAATGGACTGGGAGTGCGGCAAAGAATTATCTGGATGGGATGGCAGCGAAGAGTGCTGCGAAGAATGCTGGGCGAAATGGCTTCAGCAGCCGGCGCAGACCACCACCGAATTGCCTGTCCCAGATTGGGCGGTACATCTGAAAGCCCGGTTTTTGCGGACGGAATGAGGGGGAAACGGAATGAAATCTACCCATTTCCCGGATCCCATCGCTGACGAAATGATCCGCGCCATCCTGGACAACCGCAAGACGGTGACGCGGCGGGTGGTGAAGCCGCAGCAACTCCGGGTACTCGACAGCCCGTATCACAAGGAACACCCCAAAACGCCGGATAAGGTGTTGCTGGAGAGACTGTGCGAGCCACCCTACCTCCCCGGCGACATCCTGTATGTGCGGGAGATGTGGCAGCACGGCTTTGGAGGCACATATCTCTATAGGGCCAGCGCTGGACATGACCTGTTTATGACAGCGGACGGAGAACTTGTATCAGATATTCCGTGGCGTCCCTCCATCCACATGCCCCGCGAGGCCGCGCGGATTTTCCTGCGGGTGACGGATGTGCAGGTGGAGAGGTTGCAGGATGTCACCGAGGAAGATGCAATCAAAGAGGGATGCACTGCGCATGGCGGAAATCTCGCCCTTGATGAGTTTGAGGTAGTTTGGCATAACACGCTAAAACCAACCGACCGCTCCATCTATGGCTGGGCTGCAAATCCCTGGGTCTGGGTCATCGAGTTCGAGCGTATCAGCAGGGAGGAGGCCGAAGATGGATTGCAAAGAGCTGGTTAAGCGACTGCGAAATGCGCTTTCGGTGGATGGTTATGGGCTTGAGCGTTTTGTCTGCGAAATTGACGCCGCCGCCGACGCCATGGAAATCCTGCTGGCGGAACGAGATGCGGCGGTGGAGGATTTACGCGGTATGTGCTGGTGCTGTGTCCACGGGAAGCCATGGGAGCCGGCCGGACCGCTCAGTAAGCTGATGGGCTGTGAACATCTCTCAGAATTCGGCGTGCTTGCCCGCGGCGGCGGAAAGTGCAAATGCCCGTACTGGGAGTGGCGCGGGCCGCAGAACGCGGTGCCCGAATCGGACACAAAATGAGGTGATTACATGGCAAAGGCAATCAAACACATCAAGGCCGGGTTGCTCCATTTGGAGATTATCGGGACAGTCCCGGAGCGGGAGCTGGGCCGCCGGCGGTCGGGCCGGAGCCGGCCTACCTGTGCCGCTCAGCAGTTTTACAATGATAAGTGCTCTTGGCGGGAGCTGGCGCTGGTCCTGGGGGCAAACTTCGGCCGGGGCGATTATGTGGCCACGCTGACTTATGGTGACCAATCCCTGCCGCCGGGAAAACGGGAGGCGGACCGATGCTTTCAGCGGTTGGTCCGAAAACTCCGGGCGGCGCGGAAAAAGCGGGGCCAGGAACTGAGGTATGTCTATGTGACCGAGGGCTGGCATGGCAAATCAGACCATGAGTATTTCGGGGAGGACGGCAGGCTGGAGGATCTCCACCACCATGCGGTATTTAATGGAGTCGGGCCCGAGGACCTGGAGGAAATCCAAAGTCTATGGCAGGGCGGCGGCTATGTGCGGATTGAGCCGGTGGACGTACACTATTATAGAGAGCTGGCCAAGTATCTCACCAAAGAACCGCGGGAATTCGGGCGGGCCAGTCCGGGGGAGCATATGTGGCGGGCGTCCCGGAACCTCAGAAAATATGAGACGCAGTACATTGATATCGAGTGTGACAGCGTGACGCTGGCCCCGCCGCCGGGGGCGGTGGACTACGTGCCGTTCTCCGAGCGCAACCCGTACGGGTTCGCGCCCTGTGTGGGGGCGTGGTATCTGCTGTTTGATTCGGAGCCGCCGCCGGAATACAGCTATACGCGTGGGCGGAAGAAGAAAAAGAAGAACAAGTCCTAATAATTTTTAATCTTGAAACCCCTCTTAAAAAACGGACACAGCCGTAGAAATGGAGGAAAAAGCATTGCAAGAGCAGGGAAAACGTGGTAAACTAACAGTGAAAGATGGATGGCTGATGTGTCCCGCCTGTGGGCGGGGAAAGGTCCTTCGGGTTCGGGAGGACACTGAAGTCAAAAATTTGGAGGTCTGCTGTAAACTGTGCAGACAAAAAAGCATCGTGAATATCGAGAGCCTGAGCCAGAGCCGAAGCGCCAGCGCCTGAGCCTATGACGGTCCCGAAGGGACGTTGTGGCTTGGGCGCTTTTTGTTTTGCCCTGGGCCGCAGAGGTGATAGCCTGCGGCCCGGGGCCCCGCGCGAGCCCAGCAAAGCGGGGCGCGTGGGGAGAGGAGGAGATAGCCCATGGCACAAAAGCCCCTGCGCCCCTGCCGGCACCCAGGCTGCTGGGAGCTGACCCGGGAGGGCTGGTGCGCGAAGCACAAACCCAAGCAGGCCCCGCGGCGGGAGTCGGCGGCCTGGCATGGCTGGTACTCCCTGCCGGTGTGGACGGACGACCTACGCCCCGGCCAACTGCTGCGCGAGCCGTTCTGCCGGACGTGCGCCAGCCGGGGCGTGCGCACTCCGGCCACCGACGTGGACCACGTCCGGGACCACAAGGGGGACTGGGCGCTGTTCACCGACCGGGAAAACCTGCAAAGCCTATGCCACTCCTGCCACTCCCGCAAGACCATGGAGGAGCTGTGGCGGCGGCGGAAAGTTGCACGCTGATTTGCTCGGGAAGCTACGTCCGCGCTCCGGCGTGCGGGCGCGTGTGCGCGGCCGCGGGCGGCGGTGCGGGCGCGGGGAGCCCTACGGGCTCGACCCTCCCCCCACCCCGAAAAAGTTTTGCGGGGTGGGGCGGAAGACCGCGTGCCTTTGCGTCTGTGAGAAAAAATCCCCCATCAAAGTTTTGGGGAGGCACTGGAGGTGAGCCCATGCCGACGGCGGCAAAAGCGGCGGACAATATGACCAAGCACCTGACCCGGACAGAGCGCGAAGCGCGGGAACAGGCCGAGGACGGTGTGCTCCCCGACCGGGGCCGGAAGCCCGAGTTGAAAAAGCCGGCCATCGTCCGCTCCAACAAACGGGCCAACGCTTACTGGAACCAAATCCTGAAGCAGATGGAGGGGCTGGTGCTGCTGGACGATTTGGACGCCACAGTGCTGGCGGGGTACTGCTCCATGCTGGCCCGGCGGGACCAAACCACCCTGCTCATCGCCCAGCTGATGGACAAGCTGGGCGTGCAGGACGCGGTGGAGGATGGGGCAAAGCGGCGCAAAAAGGACGCCGCCCTGTCCGACCATGAGTGGGAGGAGTCCGCGAAAAGCGCCCAGGTGCTGTCGCCGGACGAGCTGGTGGAGGCGGCGGCCAAGCTGGACGCGCTCACGGGGAAGCTTCAGGCGCTGGAGCGGAATATCCTTCAGTACGCCGAGAAGCTGGGGCTGACCCCCTCCGGGCGGGTGCGGCTGGCCCAGCGGCGGGCCAAGGCCGCCGCGGAGGAGCCGGACGGCGACCTGTTTGGAACCTGAGATGTTCTAAATCGGCAATCATTGTACCTTGTCAACCGAATACAGACTGACGGAAAAACAAAAACCGCCCATCGGGCGGCGGGATTTGACAAAACACAGCGTCATGGTATAATAAAAAGGCCAACCCGAGAGGGAAGGCCGAAAGGGCGCTGTTACATAAAGGCGGTCAGCCACTTCCCTGAGAAGGGAGGTGATGCGTATGGGAGACGGGCGTGAGGCGAAAGCCCTGCGTGTCCTGATGTGGTTTATCATTGTGCTGTGTTTGATGATTGCCACGGCCCCAAAAGCGTACTGACTGCCTGCGTCACCAGGCAGTCAGTATAGACCTCATGTACTGAATGTCCAGGGCTGACCGCTTGTGGCAGTGGCCCTTTCGTGATTATTATAGCCAATGGCCCCTGTTTTGTCAACCGATGAAGCGGGGGAATTTTTTTGAAAAACCTCTTGACTTTCTGAATACCGAAATATATAATGGTATTCAGAAAGCGAGGTGATGGCATGGCCCCGATGGGGAGGCCGAAAAGCGATAATCCCAAATCAACGCAGCTTGCTGTGCGGCTGGATAAAGAAATGCTTGAAAAACTTGATGCCTGTGTGGATGCCTATGGTGAGACACGGGTACAAATTATCCGGCGTGGGATTGAAAAACTCTTTTCGGAGATAAAAAAGTAGAGTGCTGGCGACCCGTCAAAGTCACACCAACACTCTAAATCACCACCCGAAGGAGGCTAAATCCATTATAGCCGAACCTCCGGGGAAATTCAAGGAGGTTTTTCGCATGGAGAACAAAAGCAGTTGGATGAAGACGCAGATAGTTACACTTTTGAGCGCGGCAACTGACCGGGAAATCAGTTGTGTCTGGCACTTTGCAGTCCATCTAATTCAGGCGGAAGGCAGGGAAGCGGGGAAGCAGTTGACATGAACGAGCTTCAGATATTCAACAGCCCTGAGTTCGGGGATATCCGGGCGGTAGAGATGGACGGGGAACCATGGTTCGTGGGCAAAGACATGGCAGCGGCGCTGGGATATAAAAATCCGCAAGAGGCGATTCGTACCCATGTTGATGACGAGGACAAAGGGGTGAGCGAAATCCTCACCCCTGGTGGAAAGCAATCTCTACCCATCATCAACGAGAGCGGCGTATACAGCCTGATCTTCTCCAGCAGGCTGGAGAAGGCCAAGGAATTCAAACGCTGGGTCACGTCGGTGGTGCTGCCGTCTCTGCGCAAGCACGGGGCGTACATCGCGCCCGGGGCCGCGCCCCAGGGCGTAGAGGCCGCCGCCCTGCAAGCGGTGCTTCAGCCCTTCGCCGCCGCCATGGAGACGCTGACCGCCGCCGTGCAAGGGCTGAATCAACGGATGGACGCAATGGAACAGCAGCCTGTCCGCAAGGCGCTGCCGCCGTCTCTGACCGCGGAGAACCCGTTTGCTGATTGTCCGGTGGACATCAAGCCGCCTACCAACAAAATGCGGCGGCAGTGGATGCGCACGGCCAGCGATAAGCTGAATATGCTGGCCGACAAGTGCGGCCTGCCAAGCAGCTGCGTGCTTCACCGCCTGTACCAGGAGATGGAGGATGAGCTGGGGGTGATCCTCAGCGAGGTACGCCTGAAAGCTTTAGAGGAGCACCAACTGACCGACTGCTCTATTTTGGTGGCCATCTTTTACGACAAGCCGCTGCGCAAATGGTTTGTAACGAGGGTGGAAGCCTATCTCTCCCAGGAAAATGTAACATGGTAAAATTTTAAAGACCTCCGTCAGTGTGTATTCGGCTGACGGGGGTTTTTATTGTCCGCTCCATTTGACGAGGCATGAAGGAGGTGATGGATATGGGAGAACGATGGAAGTCCGGGCTGCACCACCCGGTGAGCGTATATGCCAAGCAGGTGACCCAGGGGAAGCTGCGGGAGCAGTGCTGCGAGTACGAGATACTGGCCTGTCAGCGGCACCTGGACGACCTGCGGCGGCAGGGGACAGACGAGTTCCCCTATTAGATGTGTTCGATGTCACCAGGGCGGACCGTATCATCCGCTTTTTCTCCCACTGCATCCAGACCCGGGGTGTGGAGGCGGGGCAGCCCATCCACCTCCAGCCCTGGCAGGTGTTCGACCTGGGCTGTACCTACGGCTGGGTGGAGCGGGAGACCGGGGCGCGGCGGTTCTCCAAAACCTACAACAAACGGGCCCGGGGGAATTTCAAGTCCACTGAGAAGTCCGGCCAGGCGCTGTACCATATGTGCGCCGACGCGCTCTACCCGCCCTACCGCCCGGAGCTGGCGGTATTCGAGCGGGAGCCGGAGGTGGAGTGCGCGGCGGTGGACCGGGGCCAGGCTATGCGGGTGTTCGGGGACGCGAAGAAGATCGCCCAGGCCAGCCCGGACATCGCCCGGCGGCTCATTGTCCCCCGGTCCAACCCGGTGGTGCACCGCACCAGGGGCGGGTTTATGCGGGCGCTGTCCAAGGACACCAAGAACAAGGACTCCGGCGCACCGTCCTATTTCGTGGTGGACGAGTACCACGCCCACCCTACCTCCATGATCTACGACCTGGGCATGAACAGCTTCGGCAAACGGCCCCAGGCCCTGCTGGACGTGATTACCACGGCGGGGGACGACGCCCAGTCCAAGCCCTGCTATACGCAGGAGACCTATGCCAAGGGCGTGCTGGCGGACCCGTCCATGCCGGACGAGCACTATTTTGTCATGATTCGGGAGCTGGACGAGGGGGACAACCCCCACGACGAGGTCAAATGGCTCAAGGCCAATCCCTGTCTGCGCTATCCCAACGACTACAGCCGGTATCTGCTCAAACAAATCCGCGATGAGCACACGGAGGCTTATGGAGCCCGGGACCCGGACAAGATACGGGCCTTTCTCACCCGGCGGATGTGCCTGTGGCAGACGGGCAGCGTCAACCGCTACCTGGACGAGCACTGCATGGCGCTGGCCAAGGCCGCCCAGGTGCCGCGGGAGGAATTTGCCGCCCTGACCGACGGGCTGCACTGCAACTGCGGCTTCGACTTGGGCAAGCGCATCGACCTGTCCGGGACGGGGGCGGTGTTCCCCCTGCCGGATGGGCGCGTTGCCATCAAGGGCCATGGCTTTATGCCGGAGGGTGGAGCCCAGCGCCACGAGCACACCGACCGGGTGCCCTACACCGCCTGGGCCAAGGGCGGGTACTGCACCCTCACCCCCGGCGATGTGACGGACAACAGCTACGTGGACAACTGGATTTGCGCCGGCGAGCGGGACCACGGCTGGCAGGTGGACGAGGTGGACTACGACGGGCACAACGCCACGGACCTGGCCATCAAAATGTGCCAGGAGCGCAACAACGAGGACTTCTGCGTGGAGGTGCTCCAGACCTGCGCGGGGCAGAACCTGGCGGTGAAGGGGTTCCGGGAGCTGCTGCTCCAGGGGAAAATCGTGCTGGAGGAGAACCCGCTGCTCATATGGTGCCTGGCCAACGCCGTTGAGATACAAAACAACTACGGGGATATCAAGCTGTCCAAGAAGCACAAGGACGATACCCAGCGTATCGACGTGGTGGCGGCAATCATGAACGCCCTGGCCAGGGTGTTGGTGAAGCGGGAGGGCAAGCCGGACCTGAACGCCGCGCTGGAGCGCGGAGACTATACCATGTAAGAAGCGCGAACGTAGACACGCCGTCTCGGGTGGACCGAAGCGAGGCCGAGCGCAGGACCGCGCAGCGGGCCGGAGACCAGGCCGAGTCGAAGGGAAGCCGAGACGAAAGCGTGTCCAACGTGAGCATGACAACGAGGAGGATGGAGATGGAACGGCATGACGGAAAACAGCGGGACCGCCCCCGGCTGCGGGAGCGGCTGGCGGACTGGCTCCGGCGGTGGGGCGCGGATGCCATGCTTACGGCGGGGAGCCTGCTGGTGAGTGCCGGGGTGGGGTGGATATTTCCGCCGACCGGATTGATTGCGGCGGGGGCGCTGCTCATCGCCGGCGGCGTTCTCTGGGCCAGGGGGGGTGATGGACCGTGATTTTTGACAAGGCGCTGCGTAAACGCGGCGCAGGGCTGGGGCACAGCGCGGGCGGCGTCCTGACCTTGGACAGCTCCAAGGGATGGACGGGGTGGACCAGTGAGGACTTCGCGGCGCTGAGCCGGGATAAGGCCATGAAGCTGTCCACGGTGTCCCGGTGCGTGGAGCTGCGCTCCAACGCCATAGCCATGCTGCCGGTGTACCTGATGAACGAGGGCACCAAAGCCCGCCCGCGGGATCATCCCCTGGGTCCCCTGCTGTGGGGAGCGCCCAATGAGGTGATGAGCCGTTTTGATTACGAGCGGCTGATGCAGTGCAATCTGGATTTGTGCGGCAACGCCTACGCCTGGATTGACCGGGACCGGCGGACGGGCCGCCCGGCAGAGCTGATACCCCTGCCGCCGGGCAGCGTGACCCCATACATCGACGGGGCGGGGGCTTTGTGGTACGTCTACACCAATCCGCGCACCGGGGAGATGACCCGGCTGGCCCCGGAGGATGTGCTGCACTACAAGGCGTACAGCACCGACGGCATCACGGGCATTTCCATTCTGGCTCGGGCGTCACAGGCCATCTCCACAGGGCTTGCCGCCCAGCGGTATCAGGCGGACCTGTACGCCAACGGCGGGCGGCCCTCCGGGGTGCTGAAGACCGAAGCTGATTTGGGCGGTACGGTGGAGGTGGTGAACAGCGCCGGGGAGAGGGAGCTTATCAGCAAAAAGGAGGAAGTCCGCCGGGCCTGGGAAAAGGTGCACAGCGGGCCGGGAAAGGGCTTTCGCGTGGCGGTGCTGGACCACGGCCTGAGCTACACCCCCACGGCCATGAACAACGCGGACGCCCAGTTTGTGGAGTCGGAGGAGTACCGGGTGGCGGATGTGGCCCGGTTTTTCGGAGTGCCGCTCTACCTGCTCAACGCGGGGAAGCAGGCGTATGGCTCCAACGAGCAGAACAGCATCGACTTTGTGAAGCACACCATGCTGCCCCTGGTGGTGCAGCGGGAGCAGGAGGACAGCAGGAAGCTGCTGCTCCCGGCGGACCAGGCGGCGGGCCTGCGCATCAAGCGGGAACTGAAGCAGCTGCTGCGGGGGGACACCGCCGCGCAGATTGCATGGTACAAGGGGATGCGGGAGATTGGCGTGTACTCGGTGGACGATATCCGCGCCCTGGAAGACCTGGAGTCTGTCCCCGGCGGAAGCGCCCGCCAAGCCAGCCTGAACTATGTGCCGCTGGAGGACTGGCGGGAGCTGAGCCGCCTGCGTGCACTGCAGGGACACAAAGAAACAGGGGAGGAGTGATGTGTATGGAGGCAATCTGCAAAGCCGCGGTGGTGCAGAAGGCGGCGGAATTGGGGGAGGAGGAGCTGGCCCTCATCAATGCGCAAACCCTGCGGCCCATGACGGCGGAGGAAGTGTTCGCATTCAAGCTGGCCGCCTGTGACGACCAGGTGGACCGGGACTTCGAGCGCTTCACCGGCGAGGCGCTGGAGCAGATGGCCAAGCTGTATGTGGGCAGGCCGGTGCTGCGGGACCACGCCTGGCTGGAGGGAAGCCAGACGGCCAGGGTGTATGCCGCCGGGGTGGAGGCGTGCGCAGACCGCCGGCGGCTGGTGCTGCGTTGCTATATGCCCCGGACGGAGGGGACGGCGGAGACCGTGGCCGCCATTGAGAGCGGGGTGCTGCGGGAGTGCTCGGTGGGGCTGCTGGTGGGCAAGTCCACCTGCTCCATCTGCGGCGCGGTGCAGCAGACGGCCATGTGCCGGCACTACCCCGGCCGGGAGTATGACGGGAAGCTGTGCCACTTTGATTTGGACGACATCCAGGACGCCTACGAGGTGTCGCTGGTAGCGGTGCCCGCCCAGCCCGAGGCCGGAATCATCAAGAGCAAGCGCTATGGCGCTCAGGAGCCGCCGGCGGACAATGCAAAGGCGCTTCAGGCGGCGAGAGCCCGCCTGGCGCTGGAAAAAATCAGATATGGAGGAATGTGACCATGGAAAAAATCAGCAAGCAGACCCTGTACCAGCTCAAATCCGACCGGGCCAAGGCTTTGGAGGCGGCGGAGACGGCGCTGAACGAGGAGCACATGGAGGACCACGCCGCCAAAATGGCCCAGGTGGAGGAATTCAACGGCAAAATCGCGGCGGTGGAAAAGACGCTGGCGGAGCGGGAGCGGTTCGGCGCACAGGAGCCGGAGACGGCGGGCGCGCCCCACCCGGAGCAGGAGCCGTCGGGTAAGGGCTATGACGCGGCGGTGAAGTCCTTCGCGGCGGCGGCCCGAGCGGGATTCCCGGTGAGCAAGGCGGCGGGAGACCTCATGTCGGAGGGCGTGAACACCGACGGCGGCTATGCTGTGCCCTCGGATATCGTCACCAAAATCATCAGCCTGCGGGAGAGCAAGGAGAGCCTGCTGGGTGAGGTGCGGGTGGAGACGGTTACCACCAAGGACGGGCGGCGGACCATCAAGAAGCGGGGGCAGCACCAGGGGTTTGCCACGGTGGCGGAGGCGGCCAAGTTCGGCAAGGCCGCCACGCCCCAGTTCACGGTGCTGTCCTATACGATTGAGAAGCGGGGCGGTTATCTGCCCGTGACCAACGAGCTTTTGGAGGACAGCGACAACAACATTGTGTCCATTGTGCAGGAGTGGCTGGCGGACGAGGCCCGCGTCACGGCCAACAAGGAGATTCTGGCCGTCATCCAGGCCAAGACCGCCCAGGACCTGAAAAACCTGGACGGCATTCTCACCGCGTGGGTGCATCTGGGCAGTACGTTCCGGGCCACCTCCAAGCTCATCACCAACGACGACGGCCTGCTGTGGCTGGGTACGCTGAAGGACGGCAACGGGCGGTATCTGCTTACGCCCAACCCCGCCGATCCCCATCAGCTGCGGCTGTGCGTGGGCCCCCACACCCTGCCGGTGAAGACCTATGACAACGACACCATCCCCACCACGGACGGCAGAATCCCCATGATTCTGGGGGATTTGAAGGAGGGCGTGGTGTACTGGGACCGCCGGCAGTTTGCGGTCAAGGTCTTCGACCAGGCGGTCATCGGCGATTTCAACGCAGCGGAGCAGGACCTGACGCTGTGGCGGGGTTCCCTGCGGGACGACTGCACCATGCGGGACGACGGGGCGTTTGTGAACGGCTATATTACGGCTTCTGCCACAATGTCTGCCGGCCAGCAGGAAAGCGGCGCGGACGATGGGCAGGAGCCCCAGGGTTGAGGAGGTATTGAACATGGCGAAGGCGAAAAAGAGCACGGCGGCCGCTGAGGCAGCCCAGGAGACGAGGGAAAGCCAGGAAATGGCTCAGGCGGCGGAGCAGGCCGCGGAGGACAGCCGGGCCGCCCAGGAGACCATCGGCCCGGAGGACGGGAGCGAGCTGCTGGGCTGTCAGGATAAGGCGGAGCTTCAGGAGGGCCTGCTGCTGGAGTACGCGGTGACGGCGGAGACCGGGCTGTTCCTCCGGGCGGGGCCCAGCGTGGACAGCGCGGCGCTGGCGGTGTTGCCCTGGGGCGCGGGGGTGTTCGCCGAGGGCGAGCCGGAGAAGGGATGGCTGCGGGTGCGCACGGGGCGGCTCGCGGGGTACATGATGGAGCAGCACCTGGAGGCGCTGCCGCTGCCGGAGTTGAGTCATGGCGCTGAGTAAGGCGCGCAAAGCGTCCCTGCTGGCCTACTGCAAGCTCACGGAACTATCGGACGACCCGGAGGTGGCGGCGCTGATTCCGACGCTGTATGAGGCGGCGGTGGGCTATCTGGCCGGGGCCGGGGTGGGTGTGCCCGAATCGGGCACACCCCGTGCGGCGCAGTACGACCTGTGCGTAAACCGCCTGGTGCTGGACGGCTGGGAGCGGAGGGAGGTATCGGCTGCGGGCACGACAGTGACGGATAATCCGGCTTTCCAGCGGACCCTCAATCAGCTGAAGATGACGGAAAGCCCCTTGAACGTGTTCTGATGAAAGGAGGGCCGAGCTATGGCAAAGCGGGCAAGCGCGGGGGAGCTGCGCACGCGCATCTATATCCGAAAGACGGCGAAGGCCGCAGACGACGAGGGCGTAGCCAGCCGGCATGAGGAGACGAGCATATTTGAAGACGGCCCCGGCCGGCAGGAGCGGATGTATCACTGCAAATGGGTGAACGCTTACGGCGCGGAGGTGCTGACCGCCATGCAGCTTGAAATTCAGGAGCCCGCCACGCTGACCATGCGGTATTCGCCGCTGATCCAGCCAGACCAGCTGGTTTACAAAGTGGGCGACCCGGTCCCCTATGAAATTATCAGCGTGAACGACGTGGAGGACCGCCACTGCTGGCTGGAGGTCAAGGTGCGGCGGAGGAGGGCGGCGCGATGAGCGTGGAGGCGAGGGTGAAAGCGGCGCTGGATGTGTTCGGAGACCCGGTGGAGAAGTCCTTTCTCTGCGCGGCGGCCGGAAAACGCCCGCCCCGGTACTACACGTTTGCCTGTACCTCCTTCGGCGATGACTACGGCGACGATGAGCCGGGCTGCGAGCGGTGGCTGATTGGGGTGCATCTCTTTGCGCCGCTGGAGGAGAACTGCCTGGGGCGGGTCCGGGCGACGAAGCGGGCGCTGTCTGACGCCGGATTTACCTGGCCGGAGTGCACGGACGCCTCAGACCAGGACGGGCAGCACTATGTGTTTGAGTGCGAGACGGTGTGGGAATTGGAGGTGGAGTGATGGCACGGATGGAGGTGGATGGGGCAGATGCACTGATAGAGGATTTATCCCAGTTGGCCCAGATGCCCTGCGAGGTTACTGATGACATACTCAACGCAATGGCGGATGTGATTGTCCCAGCCCAGCGGAAAGAGATTGAACGCCGCTGGAGCGGGCCGCACTCCATGGGAATTTCGGCCAAGGCCATCAAAAAAACCGGCACCAAGAAAGAGCTGGATGGCAGCTCTATCAGCGTCTTCCCCCAGGGCACCCGGAAGCGGGGCAAAAAGCGCATCCGCAACGGTGAAATCGCCTTTATCAACGAGTACGGGGCGCCGGGGCGGGGCATTGAGGTCCGGCCGGCCATTATGGCAGCAACCGCAAAAAATGAGCAAAAGGCTGTGAAGGCTGGCGAGCGGGTCTATCACGCCTATCTGGACAGCAAGAATCTGTAAATTTTAGGAGGTATTGAAATGGCACTGTTTGGGGCGAACTACATCAAGTTCAACCGCATCAAGGAGCAGCCGGAAAACGCGCTGCCGGTCTATGACGAGAAGGGGCCGGTGCAGCTGGGCCGGCTGGTCAAGGCGGACCTTGCGGTTACCATGGCGTCGGGCAAGCTGTACGCCGACGACGAGCTGGCGGAGAGCCTGGACGAATTCTCCTCGGGAGCGCTGGCGGTGGAGACGGACGACATGGAGGACTCCGTGGCCGCAGAGGTGTACGGCTGCGAGGTAACGGAAAAAGAGGTGCACTACAAGTACGGCGACACGCCGCCGGAGGGCGGGGTGGCCTACTACAAGGTGCTGGTGCGCAAGGGAGTGAGGTCCTTCAAGGGCTTCTTCTACCCGCGGGCCAAGGCGGTGCTGGGCAACGACACAGCCCAGACCCGAGGGGACAGCATCACGTTCAACACGGCGTCCACCAGTTTCACTATTTTCACCTGCAACTCCGGGGATTGGCGGATCACCCATGAGTGCGCCACCGAGGCTGAGGCGAGAGCGTGGGTGGACGAGAAACTGAGCGGGACCGGGACGAGCGGGAGCGGCGGCCAGCCGGAGGGCTGAGGCGGGAGGACGCTATGAGAGCAGTCAAAATCAACCTGGCGGGCCGGGAGCTGCACTTGGCCTTTACGGTGGAGGCCATGTTTCAAATCCAGGATAAGTTCGGCGGGAGCGGCGAGCTGGTGGAGGCCATACGGGATGGAGGCCGGGAGGGATTCCGCGCCGCCTGCTGCGCGGCGGCCATTCTGGCCGAGCAGGGAGAGCTGGCCCGGCGCAGCCTGGGCTATGACCCGGGGTCTATGGCGGACGCGGAGGCCATCGCCGCCTCCATGACGCCCAGCGATATCCCCGTGCTGAAAACGGCCATTCCAACCGTGCTGTCCCTGGGCTATGGCCGGGAAGTGGAGACGGATGATGAAATTGACCTGGGCCTGGCAGAGCTGAACGCGCAAAAAAAAACCAAGTGACCCGCGCCCACTACATCCGTATGGGGGCGGCGGCCGGGCTGTCCCGGAAGGACACGCTGCTGTCCGCCCCCGGCGAGGTGAGCGACCTGTGGGAGCTGTATCTGCGCGCCCACGGAGGGAAGCGGCAGGAGGCAGGAGAATGAACCCGCCCCGGCACGGGGCCGGGGCGGGCGGAATCATACCTGGATTTTCGCGATCAGCGCGTCCTGCAAAACCTTGGAGAAGTTCAGCCCCATGGACACCGCGCGGTCGTTGAGCCAGGAGGGGATGGTCAGCGTTTTTTTGACGGCCTTTGTCTCTTTGTACTGGTCGATGTCACAGGACACCAGGGAGGGGAAGCCGTCGTCCGGGTGGAACGTTGAAAGGTCGGACGGCGCGGCCAGGGGCCGGCCCTGCTCCAGCAGGGTGAGCAGGTAGGCGGACAGGGCCTCCTGGGCGGCTTCCATGGTCTCCGGGATGGAGCCGCCGAAGGTGTGGCAGCCCTCCAAGTCGGGGAATTCCACCCAATAGGAATCCTCCTCCTTGTGAAAAATAGCGGGATATACAAACAGCATTGTATTGACCTCCTTTGGAGAGCGGGGCTATTTCAGCCCCGTCTCCTTGAGAATTTGATTGAGCAGGCCGGTGGGGACGTCTCTGCCGTGTATGGGAAGCACGGTTGTCTGTTCTCCTTTTTGAAGTACGTGGTGGTTTCCGTTTACCCTGGCTACGGTCCACCCGTTCTTCTTCAAAAGTCTTAGCAGATCCTTGTCTTTCATGCCCTCCCTCCTTACAAAAATATAATAACACGTATTATACGTGTTGTCAAGAGCGGAAACACAATTTCCAGAAAAATTTTACTCGTCAGAAAGGAATCCGCCATGTCTACGCGAACCATAGCCACCCGGCTTGCCATTGAGGGCGAGACAGAATACAAGGCGAAGCTGAAAAACATCAACGCAGAGCTGGCCCTGCATAAGTCCGAGCTGGAGAAGGCGCAGGCCCTGCATAAGAGCGACGCCAACAGTTTGGAGGCGCTGTCCGCCAAGCATTCCGCCCTAAAGGGGCAGATGGAGGCGCTGAACCAAAAGCACCAGGAGCAGGCAAAGATACTGGAAAAGGCCCAAGAGGCCCAGCAGAAATTTGCCGCCCAGGCTGAGGAGCTAAAGGGAAAGCTGGCGGAGCTGGAGAACTCCACCGCGGACACGGCGGAGGAGGAGAAAAAGCTTCAAAAGGAACTGGAGGCCGCCCAGGCCGGTATGCAGAAGGCGGCCAACTCGGTTACGTTCTACCAAAAGCAGCTGAACTACACCGAGCGGGACCAGGCCAAGCTGGGGGCGGAGCTGGGGCGGACCGAGGAGTATCTGAACGAGGCCAAGGCCAGCGCCGACCACTGCGCCCGCTCCATCGACCAGTATGGAAAAGAGGTCAAGGAGGCGGGAGAGCGCTCAGAGCAGTTCGGCCAGGCGTCCACCCAGGCCGTGAACCAGCTGGCGGCCGCCCTGGCCGCGGCGGGCGTGGCCAAGACGGTGAAAGAGATTGCGGACGCGCTGATGGACTGCGTGGACACCTTTGGGGGCTTTGAGGCCCAGATGTCCGCGGTGCAGGCCATTTCCGGGGCGGACGAGGGCCAGATGGAGCAGCTGGCGGATAAGGCCAAGCAGATGGGGGCCACCACGTCCTTCACCGCCAAGGAGGCGGGGCAGGCTCTGGAATACATGGCCATGGCGGGGTGGAAGACCAACGAAATGCTGGGCGGTCTGGAGGGCATTATGAATCTGGCCGCCGCCTCCGGGGAAAATCTGGCGTCCACCTCCGATATCGTCACGGACGCGCTGACCGCGTTCAGGCTGAGCGCGGCGGACGCGGGGCGGTTTGCGGACGTGCTGGCGGCGGCCAGCTCCAACTCCAACACCAACGTGAGCATGATGGGGGAGACCTTCAAAACCGCCGCCCCGGTGGCGGGGGCGCTGGGCTACTCCATTGAGGACACGGCGCTGGCCATCGGGCTGATGGCCAACGCGGGCATTAAGGGCAGCGACGCGGGCACCGCCCTGCGAGGCACCCTCACCAACCTGGCCAAGCCCAGCGAGCAGGTGGCTGGGTATATGGAGCGGCTGGGGGTGTCCCTCACCGACAACGACGGAAAGGTGCGCTCCCTGTCCGAGCTGCTGGGTGTGCTCCGGGAGCGGTTCGCCGGGTTGACCGAGGCGGAGCAGGCGGAATACGCGGCGGGGATTGCGGGCAAGGAGGCCATGAGCGGCCTGCTGGCCATTGTGAACGCTTCCGAGCAGGATTATCAAAAGCTCACCGAGGCCATCAATACCTGCAACGGTTCCGCCAAGGAGATGTCGGAGACCAGGCTGGACAATTACGCCGGGCAGATGACGCTGCTGGCGTCGGCGGCGGACGGATTGAAGCTGGCGGTGGGGGAGCAGCTGGCCCCGGCGCTGACCGACTTGGCCGAGGCTGGGACAGACGTGCTCGTCTGGGCAGCGGATTTCGTGGAAGAAAATCCCTTGGTCGTGGGCGCGATTGTGGGAACGACCGCCGCATTCGGGGCGCTGACGGCCGGCGTGATTCTCTACGAAAAGCGGGCGGAGCTGGCGGCGGCAAAAACGGCGCTGCTGAATGCGGTGATGAACGCCAACCCGGCGGTTTTTATCGTGGCCGGAATCATCGGACTGGCGACGGCCATTGGCACCTATATCGCCTCGATAGACGACGCAGACAAGGAGACCAAGGAGTTTACCCAGTCGCTGAAGGAGAGCAGGGAAGCCTATGAGGAGCTGACGGGCTCCATGGCGGAGCAGCAAGGCTCCACAAAGTCCATGGCCGGGGCGCTGAAGGATTTGCTGGGGACTGAGGAGAAGTCCGCCGCCCAGAAGCAGTCCATTCTCCGCCTGGTGGAGCAGCTCAACGAGGCGGTGCCGGGGCTGAATTTGGCCTATGACGAGATGGGCGATTCCATCAATATGGACGCGGACGCCCTGGACCGTTTTCTGGAGAAGACGGCGCAGCAGGAGGAGTACGAGGGGCAGGTGGAGCGCCTGTCCGAGCTCTACGCCCAGCGGGCGGAAATCTCCCAGCGGCTGGCCGAGGCGGAGGAGAGCCTTGCCGCGGCTCAAGAGGAGAGCGCGGAGTACATGGCGAGTTATTTTGACGTCGCCGTGGATTACAACAGCGCCCTGGATGCGTGCGGCGGAACCACCGGCACGCTGGCAAACAACGTTCGGGAGCTCACCGCGGCCCAGCAGGCCAACGCCGCCGAGATCGCCGAGCTGGAGGCGGCGTCCAAGGCCTATGGCGAGCAGCAGGCGGAAAACACGCTGAAGATTGAGGCCATGACGGCCCAGGTGGACGGGCTTGTGGCCGAGATGCGGGCGCTGGAAGCGGCCTACACCGAGAGCCACGACAAGGCGATGGAAAGCATTGAGGGCCAGCTGGGACTGTTTAACGAACTGGACGGCACGGCCAAAACCTCCATCGACAGCCTCATTGAGACGCTGAAGGGGCAGGTCTCCTATATGGAGACCTATGCGGCCAACATCCAAAAGGCCATGGAGATGGGGGTGGACGAGGGCCTGGTGCGCAAGCTGTCGGACGGCTCGGAGGAATCGGCGCAGATTTTGGACGCCATCGTAAAGGGCGGCGAGGAGGACATTGCGGCCCTGAACGAGCAGCTTGCCAAGGTGGATGAGGGCAAGGAGAGTTTCTCCACCGCCGTGGCCCAAATGGAGACGGACTTCAACCAAAAAATGGGGGAGCTTGCCCAGGACCTGAGCGACACAATTCAGGAGATGGACCTCCATGACGAGACCTTTGAAATTGGCCGGAACAACATCCAGGGGCTGATTGACGGCGCGTCCGACCCCGTGCTTCGCCAAAAGCTGGTTGACCTGTACGCCCAGCTGGGCCAGGAGGCTCTGGCGGCCTATAAGGCGGCGGTGGACCAGCACTCCCCGTCCAAGAAGTTTGAGGAGGCGGGGCGCTTTGATATCAAGGGCGTTATTCAGGGGGCGGAGGCGGAAATCCAGAATCTGGCCGCGACCTACGACGCCGCGGCCCAGACGGCGCTGGAGGCCATGATGCTCAGCCAGCCCACCGCCATAGAGGAGCCGCCGGCGCTCAGGCAGGACCGGCAGATGGCCGACATTGCGGCGGCAACCATCAATGCCATCTCCGGCATGGTGAGCAGCATAAACGACAGGCCCGCAGCGTACCAGCTGGTCACCCCGGACGGGAAAGTGCTGGCGGAGTATATGGCGGACCCGCTGGTGGCCCACATGAACGCCAACGGAACGCCCATTGTGAATCCAATCTCGTGAGGTGAGGAACATGACGCAGCTAATCCTGGATGTGGACGGCCTGGGGGTGGTGCTGCCCGAGAGCCGGAAGGGCGGGTACCGGGCCTATCTGGACCCGCTGAGCGTAGATGTGAACATGATCTCCGGGCGCATGGTGCGGGAGCTGCGGGGGAGCGTGTGGCGGGTTTCCTACCAGTATGGCTACTTTCGGGAGGAGCAGAAAAATTTGGTCATTGCCGCCTGCGAGAAGGGCAGGCGGCAGCCCATCCTTTGCAGCTTCCTCCCCCCGAACGCCGGGGACGAGCCGAAGCAGTCCCGATTTTTCGTCACCAAGCTTACCTACCCCAAGTTCATGTGGAGCGCCCGGATGACGGGGCGCGGAGAGACGCCGGCGGCCCTGTGGGGAGACTTTGCTCTGGAGCTGCGGGAGGTGAAGCCCAGTGATTAAGTCCAGCGAAGCCTATGAACAGGCGGTGACGGCGGACGCCCGGCGGGTGTACGTCAAGGCCGTGGTGGACATCATCGACCCGGATATGACCCGCGGGACTATCACCAGCAGCGGGCAGGACGCGGACGTCTCCCGCCTGCCCCAGATTTGGAACCATGAGTTCTCTCACACGGCCAACTACGCCGCGCTGGAACCCAACCGCTGGATTTTGGACGGCTACACGGAGCTTCTGCCGGAGGAGCAGCCGGAGTGGGAGGCGGGGCTGGTGGGCGCGCCGCTGTCCGGGGGTGACGGGAAATTCCCCGCCCCTCAGTTTGCCCAGATCACCTTCGCCAACACGCATATTTTACAGGCCTGCTCCATCGCCTTTTCAGACGATGCGGAGGACGGGGTGGGGGAGGAGTTCACCGTGGAGATATCCTCCCAGGGGGTGACATACTTCACCCGGGAGGTGAAGGGGAACACCCAGGCGCTGGTGAACCTGATGGGCTTTCGGGTGTACTACCCGGACACGCTGCGGGTGACGGTGACCAAGTGGTCCCTGCCGGGGCGGCGGATGCGGATTCTGGAGCTGGTCCCCGGCATCTACGAGACCTGGATGGGCGATGAGATGGAGCGGCTCCAGGTGAAGATGCAGGGGGATGTGTCCTGCCTCACCCTGCCCTACGGCACCGCCTCCATCCGCATGGACAACCAGGACCGGCGGTTTGAGCCGCGCAACAAGGACGGCGTGTTCCTCATGATCGAGGAGCGGCAGGGGATTGAGCTGTACATGGGCGTGGGGCTGCCCAACGGAAAGATTGAGTGGAAAATGCTGGGGGTGTTTTACCAGCACGGGGACGGCTGGAAGACCGGCGACAACGACGTGACCATGAAGTGGGACCTGGTGGACATTGTGGGCCTGCTGGCCCAGCGGCGGTATATCCCCAAGGGCTCGACGCCAAAAACGCTGGGCGGGTGGATTGCGGCGCTGGCGGGGCAGTTGGGCCGGAACTTCGCCAAGCGCTACAAGGTGGACCCGGACTACGCGGACAAGCCTGTCACGCCGCCCGGCAGCGTCAGCGGCCTGAACTGCGGCGATATCCTGCGCTATGTGTGCATGGCCACCCAGACCTGGCCCCGGGCGGACGCCTCCACGGGCTATTTGACGGCGGAGCCGCTGTGGAACCAGGGGAACAAAATTACCCTGGACAACATGGAGGTTTACCCGGTGATGACGGCAAACCCCGGTGTGTCCAGCGTCACCATCAACGACTATACCGCGCTGGTGACGGACTCCACGTCCAGCGACACAGTTTCGGTGACCAATCCGTTTATCTCCACCATGGAGCAGCGCACGGCGGCGGCCCGCGCCATTCTCAGCACAAAGGGCGGGGACCGCTTCGAGCTGACCGGGCGGGGGGACCCGTCCAGCGAAATCGGGGACGTGGACACCATCTGGCTGGACAACGGCAGCGCCGCCACCGCCCGGCGAATCATGCAGGAGCTGTCCTTTTCCGGCGGCGTGCTGAAAAGCTGCAAAAGTGTGCTTATCCGGGGCGACGGCATCTTCCAGTACGCCAAGCGGGTGCAGTTTTTGTACAACGGAACGTTTACGGTGCCGGAGGGCGTGTGGCGGCTGCGGATAATCCTGGTGGGCGCGGGGGCGGACGGAAACAAGGGAGACGATGGAATCTATTTTTGCACTACGTCGTGGATGGGGCAGCTGGTTTTCCCTCCGCCTGCCGGCGCAGAAGACCTTGGGCCCGGAAATAACGGAGGCGGCGGAAAGATATTTGAGACCATCATCGACGTAAACCCCGGCCAAGTATTCGACGTTACGGTGGGTGTCCCGAGGTCGATGCACCTTCACAGCACCTTCGGCCCCTTCTCCAGCGCCAACGGGAAAAACTATCCCAATGGTTTTACCGACGTGGCCAGCGGGGAGAGTTTTGGGCGGGCTGGGGTTGGCGGGGCAAAGCCAGGCTCGGGAGACGGCGGCATTGGCGGCGAGCAGGGAGAATGGGGCCGCACCTACGCCACGCGGGATTTCATTGAGGACCCGCCCGGGTCCGGCACCGGCTATTGGTCCAACCTCTATATAAAAACAGAAACGCACCCCACAAAGGGCAAGGAAGGAACCCCCGGAGCGTCCGGCAGCGTCATCATCTATTACGAGGAACCGCCGGAGGAGGTGGAGGAGTGAACATCCTGGACACGTTGATTACCGGCCGGGAGCAGAAGGACGTCGACCGGGCCAGGGCCCTGGCTGCCCGCGGCTATGACAATCTGTCCGCGGCGGAGCGGGAGGAGTGGAACCGGGGCTTAAGGGGCGCGTACAGCGCCATGGACCTGAACCGGGTGGTGGGTGCACTGGAATATCTGACGCAGCGCATGGCGGACGCCGGAACGGCAGCGGACTACGCGCCGGTGCTCATCCCCCACAAAACGCCGGAGGCCTTTGACGTCAGCGGAAACGTCACCCGGTGGCGCGAGTGGAGCGATAAAACCTGGATCGACTATGACAAGCCCCGCCTGCCCCAGTGGAGCGCCCACCTGGACAATATTGTCAAGCTATGGAAACAGACCCAGACCATTTCCGCCGTGGTTGCGCCGGTGTGGGACCCGGACGAAAAGGGATATCTCTACATCACCAAAACCATGGACGCAAGCCAGCCCTGTCAAATCACCCAGTCCAACGGCCTGCTGCAGCTGACGGTGGAGGCGCTGTGTGACCCGGACCGGGTTCTGCCGGAGGACGGCGTGTGGACGGCGGAGCGGACGGAAAGCGGGTGGCTGGCGACGTACCGTTACCCCGGCGGGCCGTATCAGGACATTCAGGACGCCCTGTCTGCGCTGACGCTGCGGTGCGCGGTGCAGGACGGCGTGGTGGACGCGGTGCTTGTGTTCCGGGCCGCGCTGCGCTATGCGCCGGAGCAGGAGCTGGGCCGGTGCGCGGTGCGGTGGTCCTCCATCCTCTATTGGCGGGAGCTGGAGGCGGCGTGGCCGTCCTGGGGGAGCGTCAAGAGCGCGGGGCTGAGCTGGGGACAGGCGGCGAGAGGGGGCGGCATTGATGATTGACCCATCCTATTTTGTGGCCATGCTGCCGGAGGCGGCGGACGCGCTGGATTTCAAGCGGGCCAATGCCATTGAGGACAACGTGTCCCATCTAATCCAGTCCTGGCCAGTGTTCGAGACGGAGCAGGTGCGGGAATTCATCGGCTCGCTGGACTACCTTCAGACGGATGAATCCGCCTCCCCGGCCCAGGGCGTGACGGTGAGCTTTCTGCGCGTCCTGCCCCGGCTGCTGGTGTGTCTCACCGGGGAGGGCCTGGAACACATCACATGGAGCGGGGCGGGCTGGACGGCGGAGGAGACGGCGGACGGCCTGACGCTGAGCTATGCGCTGGGCAAGCCCGTGGAGGACATTGCCACGGCGGCGCTGTCCCTGCTGGTCTTTCGGTCCGATGGCCACGCGAACCTCGCCTTCACCTTTGCGGCGGAGCGGCCGGACGGCTCGCTGCGCCTGCCGGGGCAGCACGTCACCCATATGCTGTTCCGCACAGCGGGCACTTGGGGGCTGCTGCGGGCGAGGGCCAAGGTGTGGAGCGGTGCGCGGGCCATGACCTGGGGCGGCGCAAAGGAATTGAGAAAGGAGTAGCCCATGAAACACACAGATTTTTTAAACCTGAATCTGCCGGAGGACACCGACCCGGTAGAGGTAAACGACCTGTCGGAAAATTTTGAAGCGATTGACACGTCCCTCAGCGCCGGAGGAGGAATCCCGGCAGGCGGCATTATCATTTGGTCCGGCGCTGCGGACGCGGTGCCGGCCGGATGGGTGGTATGCGACGGCACAAACAACACGCCCGACCTGCGGGACCGCTTCGTGCTGGGCGGCGGCGGGAGCAGGGCGGTTGGGAGCACAGGCGGGGCGGAGACCCATAAACTGACCACCAGCGAGATGCCGAGCCATAAGCATACCGTTGGTGCTCAAGGTTCCAACACCGGCGGTTATGAGGGTATCTATGGCGGTAAAACAAGTACAACCGTTACCATAAGTTCCGGAAGCGCCGGCGGCAGCGCCGCCCACAGCATCATGCCGCCCTATTATGTGCTGTGCTATATCATGAAAATTGCGTAGAAGGAGGACAAGGCCATGAGCAAAAGCAAGTTGACCATTGACGGTGTACCCTGCGCCGCAGTGGTGCGGAGTAATGCCAACGGGGTGTACCTGGCGGTCTTTGACCGGGACCAGGCAAGCATGGAGGACATCGAGGGTGTCAACTGGGCCGGGCCGGAGCTGTCCGGGCCGTGCGTGCTGCCCAGCGGGTACGGGTTTGAGCTGACGGGGGTGAGCTACTCCCCGTCCAGCCGCCGTTACACGGCTGCGCTTCAGGTGGCGCGGCAGTACCTGGGGGATGTGACGGGTTATCAGGCGCGGGTGGCGGAGCTGGAGGCGGAAAACGCGGGAAAGCAGAACGCCATCCGCGAGCTGGAAAACCGTCTGGCGGAGGCGGACGACATGGTGATTGTGCTGTATGAGCAGATTGCGGCGTCCGCGGCCCCCGCGCCCCCGGACCAGGAGGAGGGAAGCGCAGAAAACAGCGGAGAGGAGGAACAGGGATGAACGCGGTGGCGGTAAGCTATTGGCGCAGCATCAAGCGGGGCATTCGGACGTATTTCAATACGCCGGACGCACTGCGCGGGGATGTGAAGGAGCTGGCCCGGATGGACGTGGCCAACGGCGTGGTGAGCGTACAGGAGTATAAGCGGCTCATCGGCGAAGATTACCAGTGAGGAGGTGCAAACATGAAGCAAACAGAATTTCTGGGGCTGAATCTCCCCGAGGAGACCGACCCGGTGGACATCGGCATTCTGTCCGAGAACTTTTCCACGGTAGACATACAAATGTCTGCGGGGGGGGGTATACCCCCTGGCTGCATCTTGATTTGGTCCGGCGCTGAGGCGGACATTCCGCCTGGGTACGCCCTGTGCGACGGGACAAACAACACGCCCGACCTGAGAGACCGCTTTGTCCTGGGGGCGGGCTTGAGCTACGCGGTGGACGCGACCGGCGGCGAGGCAACACACAAACTGACCGTGAGCGAGATGCCAAGCCACAGCCATAGCCTTACGGTTGGCGGTGCGGGCGCAACTCCATATAGCAATGCCGCTGGGGCAAAAGGTGGGGGAACCACTGTTTCGAGCAATAGTTCCGGCGGTGGAGCCGCCCACAACAATATGCCGCCGTACTACGCACTGTGTTACATCATCAAGCTGTAAGAATGTGCCCGAATCGGGCACAAGAGAGCGGCAGATTTTACAAAATCGAGGAGGATGTACAATGGACAAAACAATCAACAGCATCAAAGCGGCGGCGGCCGCGGCAGTGGGCCTGCTCACCGGCCTGT
>CAQCFX010000026.1 GCA_948766235.1 uncultured Oscillospiraceae bacterium
GCGTGGATGACCATGTTGATCTCGCCCTCGTACATACACACCGAGACCCGGCGGATGATGCTGGGGTCCAGGCCCAGCTTGCGCAGGGCCTGCTTCACGCTGGAGGAGGCCTCTCCCGCGTGGGTCAGGTCGCCCCCCTCAACCTGGTAGGACAGGCGGATGCGGTCGTCCATGGCGCTCACTCCCTCAGCCCGTTGAGGTACAAAAGCCCGCAGGCGTTGTACATCCGCTCCTTGGTGGCCATGACCACCAGCTGCCGGTCGTCGGCCAGCTCCAGGATGCCGCCGTCGGGCTGCTTGCCCCGGACAAAGACGATGCACTTCATGTCCATCATCTCGGCGGTGCGCACCACCTGGGGGTTGACCAGCCCCGTGAGCAGCAGCGCCTGGTTTTTCACGTAGGCCAGCACGTCGCTCATAAAGTCGCTGCCGCAGGCGGAGCGGACCTCGGTGTCTAACAGTTCCTCGCCGCACAGCACCTCGGCGTGCAGGATATCGCGGACCTCTTTTAAATTCATTGGAATACCTCCCTGATGGGCGCGCGCCCTAAACTGTTCTTAGAATAGCATGGTTTTAGAATAAAAACAATAGAAGCCGGAGAAAAACCTTGTGAAAATTGTGACAGTTGAACAAAAGGCGGCGGGGACGGCAAAGGGCCCGGAGCGAGTGCTCCGGGCCCTTCGGGGTTTGGCGGTGAGATTCAGATGTCCAGGCTCAACTGGTCCAGCGCGGCTTGGAACCAGGGGCGGTTGACGGGCTCCAGCTGATAGCTGGGGTCGTGGTTCAGCTTTTCCACCAGCTCCTCAGACATCTCATAGGAGGGCTGGCGCACCCCGTCGATGAGCAGGTAGGTATCGGCATAGTCGAGGCCAATCAGGGAGCCGGCGCCGCTCTCCGCCCCGAAGAACTCGGCCCAGCCGAAGTGGTCCGGGGTCCCGCCTACGACCACATAGCCCTTGTTCCCGGTGGCCGGGTCGGTGTGCTCGTAGATATAGGGGGTGTTCTCGTCGATTTTGCCGGTAAGGTCCACCTTTTGACCGTCGCCCACGAACCACAGCTTCCCGTTGTCCGCAATGATGGGGGCTTGCGCATCATTTTCGGGCATGACCATTTCTACCTCATTGGTTCCGGGCAGGTCTACCACTGTGGTGCCGTTCATGAAGTTATACACCTGGGCGGGCAGGCCCGCCGCGATGGACAGTACGCACCCCACCGCCAGGGCGGCGGCCAGCACGATTTTGGTGACGGCGGGCATCCGCCGTTTGCTCGTCTGCTTATTATTTTGTTCCAACATGGTCAAAATTTCCTCCTTTTTCTGCTCAGTCAGCGCGACTTGCGCCATCAAATGCCGGTAATCCTTCCTCATCGTCGCTCAACTCCTTTTTCAGCAGGGCCCGGGCCCTGCTCATCCGCGTTTGTACCGCCGTGCGGGAGATGTGGAGAATCTCCCCAATCTCCCCCTGGCCGTAGCCCTCCCAGTAGTAGAGGTGGATCACCGAGCGGTATTTGGGGGGCAGGGCCATCACCGCGTCCCACACCGTTTGGTCGGTCTCGTCCCGGAAGGGAATGGTCTCGTCCAGCACTCCCACGTTCCGCCGCCAAAAGGAGCGCAGCTGGCTTTTGCAGGCGTTGGCGGCGCAGGTGAGCAGCCACGCCTTCTCCTTTCCCGGCAGCAGGGTGGTTCCGCTCTCCGCCAGGCGGAGAAATACGCTTTGACACACGTCCTCCGCGTCCGCCCTGCTTCCCAGGTAGCTGTAGGCCAGGCGGAACACGTCGTCGCCGTACCGGCCAAACAGCTGTGTCAGCGTCTCTGACTCCATGGCGGCCATCTCCTTTCTGTGTTGTCCTTCCGTTGTGTGCGCACGTCTATATAACGCCTGGGCGGCCCCTATTATCACACAGCTCGGGAAATATTTCAATTTCTCTGCTCACAATTTGGTTGACAAGTGTAATCCAGTGCGCTATAATAAAAATAGGCTTACAAAAGTAAACCAACTGGGAACAAGGAGGAATTGAAATGGAGGAGCGGAGAAACGCCCTCTCGCCCAGCGAGTGGCGGGTGATGGAGTGCCTGTGGACGGGGCCGAAAACCCTGATGGAGCTGGTGCGCGCGCTGAAGGACAGCGCGGGCTGGGCCAAGAGCACCGTCACCACCATGGTGCGGCGCATGGAGGAAAAGGGCCTTGTGGGGCACGAGACGGCGGGGCGGACCAAGGTATTTCGGGCGTTGGTGGCCCGGGAGAACGCCGCGGCGGAGGAGACCGACTCCCTGCTGGAGCGGGCCTTTCACGGCAGCGTGGGCCTGTTGGTCAGCTCCCTGGCCGACCGAAGCCGCCTGTCCAGGGCGGACATTGACGAGCTGTACGACATTTTAGATAGAGCGGAGTGGAATGCAAAATGAGAGGAGTTTTGATTACATCGTCCATTCTCATTGTGCTCATCGCCGCGCTGCGGCCCCTGCTGCGGGGAAAAATCGACCCGCGGGCGCAGTACGCACTGTGGCTGCTGGTGGCGGTGCGCCTGCTGCTGCCGGTGAACCTGTTCACCAGCGCTTACAGCGCCCTGGCCCTGCTGGACCGGGCGGAGGAGCCGCCCCAGCTTGTCCAGGAGATTGGGCAGACCGCCGTCCCCGTGCGCTCCTATGACAACGCCCGGGCCCAGGTGGTGGAGGAGTACCGCCAGCGGGGGATTGAGGAGGCCGCCCTCACCCCGGGGGATTTGCGGGACATCGACACCCAGGCCCGGGAGCGGATGAACGGCCCCACCCTGGCCGAGCTGGCGGCAAAGCTGGCAAGGCCGGTGCGGCTGGGGGGCGCGGCCCTCATGGCGGCTTGGTTTATATTTGTCAACCTGGCCCTGCGGCGGAAGCTCAAGGCCGCCCGGGAGCTGAAGGGGGTAGACTGCCCCCTGCCGGTGTATTGGTCGGACGCGCTGTCCTCTCCCTGCCTGTGCGGAGTGCTCCGGCCCAGAATTTACGTCACCCCCGCCGCGGTGGAATCCCCGGACCGGCTGCGCCACGTGCTGGCCCATGAGCTCACCCACTGCCGGCAGAAGGACCACTGGTGGGCGCTTCTGCGGTGCGTGTGCCTGTGCCTGTACTGGTTCGACCCCCTGGTGTGGTGGGCGGCGGCCCTGTCCCGGCAGGACGGGGAGCTGGCCTGCGACGAGGGGGCCATCCGCGCCCTTGGCGAGGGGGAGCGCATCTCCTACGGCCGGACCCTGGTGGCCATGATTGCCGCGGGGCGCACCTCCCTTTTGCAGACCGCCACCACCATGACCGGCGGAAAGCGGAAGGTGCGCGAGCGCATCAAGCTCATTGCCCGCAGGCCAAAAACGGTGATTGCCGTGGCGCTGGTGCTGGTACTGATCGTGGGCGGCGCCGTGGGGTGCACCTTCACCGGCGCGCCGGAGGAGGAGGACCCCACTCCCACGGGCCTGTCAGTGGACACCCTTCGGGAGCGGCTGAACAATATCCCGCTGGAATTACAAGGTGATGTGGTCACTGGCAACGGCCACGACGATTCCCCCGAGCTGGTCAACTACTGGATGAATCGGGAATGGACCAACATGGACGACAGCGGGCTGGGTTACCTGCTGCGGGTGGAGGAGATGACCCAGGCGGAGCTTGACAACTACCGGAACACCGGCGGTTGGGAATGTTTCGCCCGGCGGGGCAGCACCTATTACGCCTTGTTCTACGCCACCGACGTGCGCTACTACTCGCCGGATGACGCGGAACCCTTCCACAATGCCTTTGAGGCCATCCGGGCCTACGCGATGGAGCAGGTGCTGGGCACCGAGGGGGTGGAGCCCTACAGCCCCAGCGCCGGTACGCAGACCCTGGACACCCTCCGGGCGCGGCTGGAGGACATCCCGGAGGAGCTGCGGGGCGACGTGGTGCTCCACGACGGGGAGCCGCTGTGGGACAGCGCCCTGGCCAGCTACTTCCTGGACGGAACCGATGGTGAGGGCTGGCTGCACACCGTTTGCCAGTGGGATCAGGCGGGCTTTGAGGACTGGCTCTATGAGATTGAAACCGGAACCTATGAGGTCTTTTCCCGGGACAGCGAACACTACTATGCCATGATGCGGCCCACCAGTGTACAGGTGGAGCAGGAGGACTGGGCGCGCTTCTCCGCCGCCCAGGAGGCCATCGGGGAGTACGCCCGGCGGCAGGTGCTGGACACCCAGGGCGTGGAGCCCTATGACCCCGCCGAGCTGCGGCAGCGGGAGTATCTCTGGGAGGGGAAGACCTACACCGACGTGGCCTACTGGCCCTACAAGAACATCACCGGGGACACGGAAAACAGCGTGTGGATTATCCGCCTGGTCCAGTTGGCCACGGACGGCCCCGGCGGCGTTTGGATTCCCGAGCGGGAGCAGATCATCGACGCCGACGTGGACTCCACCCCCCGGCACGTCAGGCCCAGCGAGACCCGGGAGATGGGGCTCACCGTGACGCAGTACGCCCAGTACCTCCAGGGGGAGGCGGACGCGGGGCGGGCGGACTGGGCCACCGACCCCGTCCAGGCGTGTATGCACTACGCCCTGACGGTGTGCGGCCACAGCGAGGCCAACGTCACCGCCGACTGCTTCAGCCAGGACAGCGGGTACATCCAGGACGTGGTGAACCGCACGCTGCCCACCGAGGAGGAGCTGGCCATCCAGGCGGTGATGGACGATATCTGTTACTCCCCATCCGTGGACTTCACTATGGCCCCCGCCGGGAGCAGCCGGGTGTACGCCTATCAGGTGGAAGGGCCCCTTGACAACTGGCTGACGTACGGGATGAGAGCCTTTTCCGGGTACGGGGGCTATACCTGGGAGTACCTGGGCGAAACCATACGGGATACACCCCTGGGGGACACACTGAGAATTTCCACGTCGGAGCGCACCTTTGTCCAGGCGTGGAGCGGCTCCAATATCATACTGATTCAGCGCACCTCCGGCGACACCGCCGAGACCGCCTACTATGAGGCCCGCGACCGGGGCGGGGACCAGAACAGCGCCCCCCTGGGCACGCCCAGGCTCAACCCCGGCCCCTACCAGCTCCTGCGGGACTGCTTCGACGAGGTGGAGCTTCAGCAGTTGCGCACCACCTCCGTCCCCGACCGGGGGCAGAGCCACGAGACCGTGGTGCTGGAATGGGTGGAGGGCTACGAGGGGGCTATGACCAAATGCGCCCCCGGCAGCCAGTACGCCTGCACCTATGTACAGCCCGATAGAATCACCGCGGACGCCCACGCCCACCTGACCGCGGAGGAAATGGCGGACTTTGCCCGTTACAACGGCAACGGCTTGGCGGCGGAGGACTATGGCAAGACCTGGTTCAGCTTCACCTACAGCCTGGTGTTCGTCTCGGAGAAGGGGAGCGATACCAACAACCCGCTTTGGGCGGGTAACACCTGGTACTACGAGGGGGACGACGCCCCGGAGGGGGCCTTGACCTACTCCCGGGTGGGATATATGCAGCTCATCGATGGCAGCTGGGTGTGCGAGGGCTGCGGCACCGGCTGGTGATTGACAAACATACGTTTCACGTGAAACGGGGTTCAACAGCGGCCCCGGCGTTTGGCGAGAGCCGGACGCCGGGGCCGTTTGCGCGTTCCGGCAGACAAAATATTCCTCCATTACCTTGACAGGTGAGGTATCTCGTGCTATAGTAGTCCTGCTGAGCCGCCCGCGCCCCACCACTCAGGGCGGCCAAAAGGAGGTCTGCATATGTTTTCATCCATCGACCGGGCCAAGCCCGGCCTGAAGAAGCTGGTTGCCGCCCTGCGTGAGACGTACCCCTACGCCTCGGTGCTGGCGGTGGCGGACGACAGCCGCCGGTGGGCGGTGAGCCGGGCGGGCGTGAACATCGCCGCCCAGGGCATGGGCGGGGGCACCGGGTTTGTGGTGCGGGTGTTCGACGAGACGGGCTGCGCCGAGTACTCCTTCAACGAGTTCTGCGAGGAGAAAATCCCGGAGATATGCGCCACCATGGCCCGCCGCCTGGCCGAGCAGAACGAGGCCCTGGCGGGGGTGGAGCCCCTGCCCACCCCCATCCCGGCGGACGAGCCGGCGGTGCTGAAGAAGGAGACGGGCTGGAAGGTGAACCCCAGGGAGCTGGGGGACGAGGCCATTGTGAACAAAATCACCGCCCTGCGGGAGAAGGCCCTGGCGGTGGACGAGCGCATTTTGGACGCCCAGGCGGCGGTGAGCTACCGGGTATACCGCAAGCTGTTTCTCTCCGAGCACCGGGATTTGGACCAAACCGTGATGTGGACCAACGCCATGATGGCGGTGATGGCCTCCCGTGGGGAGGAAATCAAAATGTCCTACAAGCCCTTCTCCAACCTGGGCGGAGCGGAGATTTTGGACGACATGGACGCGGGCGTGGAGGGCGCGGCCAGGGACGCGCTGGCGCTGCTGGACAGCCAGCCCATTCCGCCGGGGGAGTACGAGTGCGTGTGCGACCCGTCCACCACCGGCATGATTGTCCACGAGGCCTTCGGCCACGGGGTGGAGATGGATATGTTCGTCAAGGACCGGGCGCTGGCCAGGGAGTTCATCGGCGAGTATGTGGCCAGCCCCCTGGTGACCATGCACGACGGCTCCGCCGTGGCGGAGAGCGCCACCGCCTTTTTCGACGACGAGGGCACCCTCACCGGGGACACGGTGATTATCGACCAGGGCGTGCTGAAAACCGGGATGTGCGACGCGCTGTCCGCCGCCCGGCTGGGGACGGCCCCCACCGGAAACGGCCGGAGGGAGAGCTATGAGCGCAAGGCATACACCCGCATGACCAACACCTACTTCCAGGGGGGCGACGCCACCCCGGAGGAGATGATTGCCTCCATTGAGGACGGCTTTTTGCTGGAGTGCCCCTCCAGCGGCATGGAGGACCCGAAAAACTGGGGCATCCAGTGCATGGTCACCACCGCCAAGGAGATTAAAAACGGGAAGCTCACGGGGAAGATTTACTCCCCCATTGTGCTCACCGGCTATGTGCCCGACCTGCTGAAATCCGTCACCATGATGAGCAAAGCGCCGGTGCTGTCCGGCAGCGGCTTCTGCGGCAAGGGCCATAAGGAGTGGGTGAAGGTGTCCGACGGGGGACCGTATATGAAGGCCCGTATTCGCTTAGGTTGAGGAGGTGGAACCATGATTGAACGAATCAAGAGCGCCCTGGCGCGCTGCGGCATTACCCTGTGGCGCATTAACGAGACGGCGGAGGAGACCGCCGAGCTGTTCTTTGTGAAGCAGCAGCTGGACACCCGGCGCAGCAAGGATGTGCACAAGTACGAGGTCACCGTATTTCGGGACGTGGAGGGGGACAAGCCCGCACGGGGCTTTACCTCGGTGCAGCTCATCTCGTCCATGGACGAGACGCAGCTCGACGACGAGCTGCGAAAGGCGTACTACGCCGCCCAGTTCGCCGCCAACCCCTATTTTGAGATGCCCGACCCGGTGCAGGCCCCCTTGGCGGAGAAGACCGGGGAGCTGGCTGAGGCTCCCCTGGCCCAGAGCGCGGGGAGGATGGCGAAGGCCCTGTTTGCCCCCGACACCCACCAGGACGCCTTTGTCAACTCCGCCGAGGTGTTTGTCATTCGCAGCACCGACCGCATCGTCTCCTCGGAGGGGACGGACGTGTCCTACACCGACGCCAAGGTGAAGGGCGAGTTTGTGGTGCAGTGCAAGGCCCCCGAGGACGTGGAGATGTTCCACGAGTTTGAGTACGATGAGCTGAATGGGGAGGCTTTGTCCGCCAAGGTGGCCGAGGCCCTCACCTTCGTGCGGGACCGGGCCCGCGCCCAAAAGGCGCTCAAGAGCGGTAAGTACGACCTGGTGCTCAGCGGGGACGAGGTGGCCGAGGTGCTGAACTACTATGGACAGCGCTCCGCCGCCTCCCTGGTGTACGCCAAGTACTCCACCTGGCAGCGGGGGGAGGACGTGCAGGGGGCGGCGGACGGCGAGCGGCTGGAGCTCAAGCTGGCCGCCACCGAGCCCTACAGCGCGGAGGGTATCCCCATGACCGACCTGTCCCTGCTGGAGAATGGGACGCTGAAGGCCTACCACGGCCCCAACCGCTTCTGCCGGTATCTGGGGGTGAAGCCCACGGGGTACTATGAGAAGCTGGTCTGCGGCAACGGCACGATTCCCTTTGAAGGGCTGAAAAGGGCCCCGTGCCTGTGGGCGGTGGCCTTCTCCGACTTCCAGATGGACGCCATGAGCGGCCACTTCGGCGGCGAAATCCGCCTGGCCTACCTCATTGACGAAAACGGCGGGGTGACGCCCGTCACCGGCGGGTCGGTCAACGGCAGCATTCTGGAGGCCCAGAAGAATCTGGCCTTCTCCCAGGAGCGTTACCTCACCGCCCAATACGACGGGCCCTACGCCGTGCGGCTGAAGGACGTGTCCATCGCCGGGGCGGGGGAGTGAGCCGTCCGCGCCCAATTTGATATGAACAGGGGGAGCCCCGGGGCAGGCCGGAGGCTCCCCCTGATTTTTTTCCGGGGAGGGCAGAAAATTTGCCAGGCCCCGGCATATGCCGGTTCAAACTGCGTCTTAAAGAGTGAAAGGAGGCGAGCGCATGGAAGACGCTGCCATTGTGGCGCTGTACTGGAGCCGGGACGAGGCGGCCATCGCCGAGACCCAGCGGAAATACGGCGCGTACTGCCGGAGCATCGCCCAGAACATCCTGGGCAGCCGGGAGGACGCGGAGGAGTGCGTCAGCGATACCTGGCACCGGGCCTGGAATGCCATCCCGCCCCAGCGTCCGGCCAGCCTGTCCGCCTTTTTGGGGCGCATTGTGCGCAACCTGTCCCTCAGCCGCTGGCGGCGGGAGCACGCCCAGAAGCGGTACGCCGGACTGGACGCCATGCTGTCCGAGCTGGAGGACTGCCTGCCCGCCCCAGGAGGGGTGGAGGACGCGGTGGAGGGTCGGGCGCTCACCGCCTGCATCGAGAAGTGGCTGGAGGGACTGGAGCAGGAGGACCGGGCGGTGTTTCTCCGGCGGTACTGGTACGGTCAGGAGGTGCGCTCGCTGGCCAAAGAGTGGGGCGTGGGCCCCAATCAAATGGCCAAGCGGCTCCAGCGGCTTCGGAAGGACCTGAAAGTGAGTTTGGAACAGGAGGGGATGACGGTATGACATGGGAAATGCTTTACGACGCGATTACCGGAGTAAAGGACGAGCTGGTGGACGAGGCCGCCCGGACCCGGCCCGCCCATAGACGGGTGAGCTGGCTGAAATTGGGCGCGGCTGCCGCAGCCCTGGCCATGGTGGTGGGCCTGGGGGCCGGGGCGCTGGGGGGAAGAACCGGGCCGTCTGTCGGCTTCGGCCCGGGGGACCCTGGGGACCCCGGAGACCCCATCGGCGACAATATGCAGCCCCCCGGCAGCATGGAGGGCGGGCCGGGCCACCAGGCGGGCAGCGTGTTCTCCGCCTACGCCGGGCCGGTATTCCCCCTGGTTGTTCCCAGCGGGGGAGAGGAGCTGACGGCCCAGCGGGCGCTGACCTACGACTTTGCCCCCTGGGGGAAGGAGGAGGAGTGGGGGCGGTCCACCCGCCTGGAGGTGACGGACGCCTACACCCTATCTAACCCCACAGGGGAGGACAAGACCGTCACCCTGTTCTACCCCTTTGTCAGCTCGCTGCACGACCTGGAGCACGACACCCCCGCGCTGCGCGTGGATGGGGAGCGGGCGCAGACCGCCCTGCACGCCGGGGGGTACTGCGGCGGCTTCCAGGGGGTGTATGGCGGGGGGGACGCGGGACCGCTGCTGAACCTGGACACCCTCCACAGCTGGGAGGGCTACCGGGAGCTGCTGGCGGACGGGCGCTACCTGGAGGACGCGGTGGGAAACCGGCAGGATTTGAGCGATGTGCCGGTGACGGTGTACGAGTTCACCGGCTACTGGGGGCCCGAGCCGAACTCCCAGGCGGGGATTCCCAACCCCACCATCCGGGCGGAGTTCGACCTGGACTATGAGAAAACCACTGTGCTGTCCTACGGCTTTCACGGGGCCAGCATCGACCCGGACGCCGGCCACATGATGCAGAGCTTTTCCATTCCCCGGTCCTTTGACCCGGAAAACGGCGACCCCTTCTACCTGATTGTGCTGGGGGAGGACATCGCCAACCTTACCACCCAGGGCTACGCCACCGGCGGGGCGGACACCACCCAGACCGTGGAGGCCGGGGTGGAAGTGGAGCGGTATGTGACCGACCTGGACAGCGCGCTGCGCGTGGCGGCGGAGCTGATGTACGAGGGCTGGTACTGGGAGAATGAGCGGCCCGATTTCGAGCTCTATTTCCGCTTGATGAAAAAGGACCTGACGGCCTATGGCCTGATTTCAGACGCGCCCATCGCCCGGTATGACACCGGCTGGCTGATGGAGATGGACTTTCAGGTGGTGGACCGGGTGTTTTACCTGGAGGCCGATGTCACCATCCCCGCCGGGGGCAGCGTGACGGTGGCGGCGGATTTTCTCAAGCAGGCCAGCTACGACCACTACTGCGGCCAAACGGAGAATCAGGGCGTTTACGGCTATGACCTGGTGACCAGGCTGGGGAGCGGCCTGCGCTTCACGGAGCAGACGGTGACGGCGGTAAACACCCAGTACGTGCGCATGGTGCGCCAGAACTACGGCTTTGACTGGGACAACGGGGTGGACACGGTGACCCTGGACCCGGCGGAGGAGCACTACTATTTGGAAGTGAGCCGGGCAGAGGAAAACTGAACGGCGCGAAAAAAGCGCCCGGACCGAAGATGGTCCGGGCGCTTGTGTTTTTTGGGCTCAGCCCAGCCGGCGCTGGAGCTGCTCGGGGTGGGCGGAGAAGGACAGGGCGGTATCCTTGCTGATTTTGCCCGCTTGATAGAGAGAGAAAATGGACTGGTCCATGGTAATCATGCCCTCCCCGCCGCCAGCGGCGATGGCGTTGTCAATCTGATGGCTCTTGCTGTCCCGAATCAGGCTGCGGATGCCGCTGTTCACGTGCATTACCTCAAAGGCGGGCACCAGGCTGCCGCTGACGCTGGGCAGCAGCTGCTGGGACACCACGGTATGCAGCACCATGCTCAGCTGAATGCGCACCTGGGCCTGCTGGTCGCTGGGGAAGGAGTCCACAATGCGGTCGATGGTGTTCACCGCGCCCTGGGTGTGCAGGGTGGCGATGAGCAGGTGGCCGGTTTCCGCTGCGGTCATGGCGGTTCGGATGGTCTCGTGGTCGCGCATCTCGCCCAGCAGAATCACGTCGGGGGCCTGACGCAGACAGGCGCGCAGGGCGGAGAGGTAGTCCTCAGTGTCGATGGCAATCTCCCGCTGGCTGACGATGCTGCTGTGGTTGCGGTGGAGGTACTCGATGGGGTTCTCCATGGTGATGATGTGGCACTCCCGGGTCTGATTGATTTGGTCGATGATGCACGCCTGGGTGGTGGACTTGCCGCTGCCCGCCGTGCCGGTGACCAGAATCATGCCGTGCTTTACCTTGGAGAGCTTGATGACCTCCTCAGGGATGCCCAGGCCCTTCCAGTCGGGAATGCCGAAGGCCACCACCCGAATCACCGCCGCCATGGAGCCGCGCTGGCGGTAGGTGTTGGCCCGGAACCGGGCCAGGCCGGCCAGGGAGAAAGAGAAGTCGTCGTCCCCGCGCTGCAAAAAAGCGTCCATTTTGCGCCCGGCTTTTTCGTACAGGTCGGTGATCAGCCGCTCGCAGTCGTCGGGCATGACCCGATCCGCGCTGATGTGGCACAGGCGGTTGTCCAGCTTTTCGCACACGGGGCTGCCCGCGATGATGAACAGGTCGGACGCGTTGTCCTGCACCACGCGGGATAAGTATTCCAGCAATTCTGCCATGTAAGGCTCCTCCTTAAAACGTCGTGCCGTCCCCGTCCCAGATTTCCACGGTGTCGTTGGCCGACCACTCCCCGATGGGACCGGTCTGCCAGCGCAGGATGGTATAGCTGCCGTCCCCGTTGAAGCGGACCTCCACCTGGAGCTCCTGGGTGTCCGAGATGGGGCAGGCGTAGGAGTGGGTGGTTTCGCTGTGGTCGCCGTAGTCGCTGATAGCGGTGCTCATGGAAAAGTCCTCGGGGAGGCCTTCCGGCTTCTCCCCGCCGGTGCGCAGCCAGGCCAGCACGGCCTGGGCCTGACAGTCGGCGGCGTAGTAGTCGGCCACCGCCTGGGCGGAGGCCTCGCTGAGGCGCTGGCTGGCCCGGACGGTGGACAGGCTCAAAAGGGCGAACACCGTCAGGCACAGCACGGCGAACACCACCAGCAGGGAAGCGCCCCCCACCGGGGGCGGGGACACCTGGGACTGCTTGCGGTTATCCACGGGGGGCCACCTCCTCCTGCCAGGCCACGTCCAGGGCGAAAACCACCGAATTGTCTTCAGTGGCGGTTATTTCCACCCTGGCCTTGCCCAGGCCAGCGGTGTCGGCATCCACCGGCTGTGCTTTCAGACAGTAGGCGTATTCCCGGTTATCACACAGCGTCCAATCCGCGTTGTAGTGGATTTCCAGGGGGGAATCCGTCCCACCGTAGGGGTAAGGGACATCCAGCAGCGCCGCAGCCGCGGCCATGTCCCCAGCGGAGGCGCGTACGACCTCCGCCGCGTTCTGACACAGCACCACGGCGTGGTCCCTGGCCTCGCTGCGGCGGGAAGACGCGTCCGAGCGCACAAAGGCCTGGACGCACAGCGCCGCGGCCAGGGCGAAGACCACCAGCATCACCATCTGCTCCATGAGCAGCAGGGGGGCCTTGCTTTTCATGGCAGGTCCCCCTCTCCGCAGCGGGGAGAGAGCACCAGCTGCGTGGGATTCCCCTGGGCGGGGGTGACGGAAATGCGCAGCAGGCCGTCCTCCTGCTGCGCGGTGAGCGCCTGGGCGGCCATGATGCGCTCCCCGTCCTGGGGGGACAGGGTGAGGTCGGCGGCGGAGAACAGCTCCATCAGCCAGCCGCCGCTGACATAGACCCGGGTGACATAGGTCCGGCCGTCGATGTCCTGGCGGAAGGTGAGGGCGTCGCCGTCGCCAAAGGGCTCTACGCCGATGGCCCCGTACTGGTCGGCCTGACGCACCCGGGTGGCCAGGTACTGGGCACAGGTGCGGCTGTCCGAGGCCAGCCGGTCCCGCAGGGTCAGCGCCTGGTAGCTGCTGGCGCCGGTGAGCAGCACGATGAGCAGGCACACCGCGAACACCCCGAACAACAGCAGGGCCATCAGGCCCTCCAGATGATCACTTCGTTTCTTCATGCTTCTTCTCTCGCTTGGTCCGCGCTACTCAAGGGGCAGCACGGTGATGTCCGGCATCAGGTTCTGGGCCGTGGCGCTGTAGTGGACAAGATAATTCTCCTCGTCGATTTGAAGGCCGTAGCGCTCCTGAAGATAGCTTAGGTCGGGGGGATAGACCCCCTCCGCGGCGTAGCAGGCCGCGCAGCTGCGCCGCACCGCCTGCTCCAGCTGGTTGAGCCGCTCGGCGCTGTGGCCGTCGTTGAGGCTGTCCACCGCCGTGGCGAAAAACACCAGCGCCGCCACCGCGCCCAGAGGGAGCAGAAGCCCCCGCAGAAATTGAAAAATACCCTTCATGCGCTCACCCAATGGCGCTCATGATGTGCATCAGCGGCAGCATCACGGACAGCAGAATCAGACCCACCAGCACCGAGCACACCAGCACCAGCGCGGGCTCCACCCGGCTGACCAGTTCCTCGATGGCGGCGTCGCTGTCGTCGGCCAGGTCCCGGGCGATTTTCTCCATGGCCATGTCCGCCGAGCCGCTGCGCTGCCCCAGCTCCAGCAGGCGGCAGGCGCTGGCGGGCAGCAGGGCGCTGGCGTGCATGGCCTGGGCCAGAGAGACGCCCTGGTCCAGCTGCTCGCAGCAGCTCCGGCACCGCGCCTGGGCGGCGGGATTGTCGGAGAGCAGGGAGGCGGACAGCTCCAGCGCCTTTTCCAGAGGCAGGCCGCTGGCCATGCCCATGGAAAGGGCCTGGGTCAGCCGGGCGTTGTTAATGCGCCGGGAGACGCCCCGGTCCCCCTGACGGCGCCGCCAGAGGCCCAGCAGCCTGTCCCGGAAGCCGTCCACCGCGGCAAAGGCGGCGCACAGCGCCACAACCGCCGCCAGCAGCACCCACAGCACCGGCATGGCGGAATCCAGCCAGCGCCCCAGGGCCAGCAGCCCGCCGGCCACGCCGGTGAGCCTGCTGCCCAGAGAGATGTACACATCGTTAAAGATGGGGAGAACCTTCACCAGCAGCACGCCGATGACCAGCAGCATCAGCACCAGCATCACCGCCGGATACAGCAGGGCGCTGCGCACCTGCCGGTCCAGCCGGGCGCGCTGCTCGTAGTACTGGGACAGGGCGGACAGGGCCTCCTCGGTGCGGCCGGTGCTCTCGCCCACCTCAATCAAGCCGCACAGGTAGGCGGGAAAGCGCCCGCTTTCCCGCAGACAGGCGGACAGCGGTGCGCCGCCGTCCGCCTGCTGGGACATACCGGCCAGCAGGTCCTTGTATGCGTCCTCCTGCTCCAGCAGGGCCAGCGCGTCACCCACGCCGACGCCCGCGTGGAGCAGCAGGTACAGCTCCATGGTCAGGCCGGATAACTCCGTATTGGTAACTGTTTTCTTCATGGCTCAGTACAGGTACATGGCGTTATAGTTGCTGCCGTTGCCCACGTACTTCTGGATGGCGGCGCTGTTCTTGCCGGAGGAGATAAAGGTGGGGTCCATGCGCTGCCAGGTGGAGCCGTCAAAGAAGATGGCGCCGTCCACCCAGCCGGACTCTTCCGTCCATACGCTCACCCAGGCGTGGTACGCCTTGCCGGCGTAGCCCACCACCAGCTTGCAGGGGACGTCCTGGCTGCGCAGCATCCCCACCATCAGCGCGGCGTAGTCAAAGCAGATGCCCTTGCCGGAGGCCAGGGTCTCGTCCAGGTCGGGCAGGTAGCCGGACTGCACCGTGCTGGCCTTCTTCTTGTCATAGGTGAGGTTGTTCACCACGTAGTCGTAAATCTTGGCCACCTTTTCCAGGGGGTCGGTGACGTTCTGGGTGAGCTCGGCGGCCTTCTCAATGGAATTGGTGGCGTTTTCGTAGTTCACGTACTGGTTGGGGCGTAGGAAGGGGGCAAACTCGTCGGTGAGGGTGACGGAGAAGGAGGCGGAGAGCACCGTGGAGTAGCTGGTGCCGGACACGTTCTCATACACGGTGACCTTATAGCTGCCGTTGCCGTCGGACAGGGGGAAGGTGGTCCACTCGCCGGAGGGCAGGGTGTAGGTGTACTTGGTCTCGTCCACCGCGTAGGACGGGCCGAACACCCGGACCATCAGCTTTTTGCTGGAGGAGGCCTTGACCATCACGTAGCCGTCCTTGGCATTGGAGTAGTCGATGGTGGCCTGGCCGCTGGACTGGGTCTGCGTGCCGGAGGCCACCGGCTTGAGCACAATGGGGGAAGCGGGGGCGGGGGCGTCGGACAGGGCCACGGCCTCGTCCTCAATATCCACAATCTCAATTACAGGGGTTTGTTCAATGAAGGCATTGTCCGGGTCCGGAGAATCCGACGGAGCTTGGGGACCCTGAGCGGAGCAGCCGGCCAGTGTCACCAGGGCCAAAAGAAGTGCCAGCGTTTGTTTCAGCTTCATAATGCGTTCCTCCATTAATGATGTGCGGGGCGTTGTAAACTTACGTTCGATAAAATTTGAGCTTATTGACTTCTTGTTTGATATTTTATCACAGTGTGGAATCGTTTGCAAGGCAGATTTTAGTAGAATGAAACGTCGTAATATACAAATGACAACAGGTAAAAAAGAAAAATTTTGGCGAAAACGTCGAAATTATGGGTTTTGGGTCAATCCGCCGGAGGTCAGCGTTAAAACTCGTGAGCACACCTGTTCGAGATACAAACGGTCGTGGGAGACGCTGATGATTGCCCCGGGGAATTGGGCCAGCACGTCCCGAATCACGGGGGCGGACAGGGGAGAGAAGTTGCGGGTGGGCTCATCCAGCACCAGCACGTTGGCGCCGCCCAGCACCATGGCCAGGAACAGAAGCTTGGCCCGCTGGCCGCCCGAGAGCGCCGCGGCGGGGTGCTCCATCTCCTCGGCCTTGTACTTCATGCTGCCCAGCAGGGTGCGGGCGCGGGTGATATCATCCTTGTGCCCGGAGGGGGCCAGCAGGTCCACCGGCGTCTGCTCTCCCAGCAGCAGTTCGTTGTAATTCTGGGGCATATAGGCCGCCCGGAGGTCAGTGCGGGGCAGAAGCTGGTCCGCCACGGCTTTCAGCAGGGTGGACTTGCCCGCCCCGTTGGGACCCACAATCCCGATGTGCTCCGGTCCATCCACCCACAGCCGCAGGCTTTGGGCCAGCACGCGCTCCCCGGCGGAAAGGCAGGGAAGGTCCAGCCGCAGCACCGTCTTGCCCGCAGGCAGAGCGGAGCGGTCGGGGTCAAAGGCGGTGAGGATGGCCTCCTCCCACTCGGGCAGGGCGGTCATGTCCTCCTTTTCCCGCTCAAACCGGCGGCCCATGGACAGCACGGTGTGCATCTTCTTTTTCAGCAGCCGGCCCTTGCCGGGATTTTGACGGCTGACGGTGACCAGCTGGTGCTCCACGCTATCGTGAATCCGGCGGAAGGTCTCCATTTTCGCGTCGTACTCCGAGCGCTCCTTGCGTGCCACCTGCTCCTGATGGGCAAAGCCCGCCGAGCGCTCCTGGGTGTACTGCTCGTATCCCATCCGGGCCACGGTGCAGCGGGGAAGGGTGCGCCGCCGCAGCCGCTCCAGGTGGATGACGACATTGGCTGTACGGCGCAGCAGGGGTTCGTCGTGGGAGATATACAGCACAGGGACGGGGCAGCTCAGCAGGAAGTTTTCCAGCCACTCCAGGGTTTGGAGGTCCAGGTCGTTGGACGGCTCATCCAGCAGCAGCACGTCGGGACCCTCCAGCAGCAGCAGGGCCAGGCGCAGCTTGACCCGCTCCCCGCCGGACAGGGTGGACATGGGCCGGTCGTCCCAGAACAGTCCGGCGTCCAGCCCCACCTGGCGGGCGCACCGGTCCAGGGCCTTGGGGTCGGCTTCCTCAAAGGCTGGGGCGGCCTGACAGAATTCCCACACGCTCAGCTTCAGCTGCGCGGGGGAGAGCTCCTGGGCCAGATAGCCCCGGCGCAGCCCCTTATCCATGATTTCGCCGGTCCACTCCGCGTAGGGGGCCACGGACGCGGGGTCGTGAAGCAGCTTGAGGACGGTGGATTTGCCGTTGCCCTCCTCGCCGATGATGGCGGCCCGGTCGCCGGGGGAGAGGGTGAAGCTCAGCCCCTCCACCAGAACGGTCAAATCCTTTTTGTGGGTGATGGTGAGGTGTTTCACTTGCAGCATATGCGCTCACTCCTTATTTCGCAAAAATCCGTCTTCCACGGCAGGAAGACGGATTACATGACGAAAAGGCAGGGGCGGACAAATTCCGCTCCTGGTCAGCAAGCCGCCCTTCGCGCCATGAAAGCTCAGGCCCATAGAGACATGGGCCCCAACAATGGTTCACAGCTTGAAGTTCGACTTACTTGCGCATTCTTTCACCCTTTTCAGTGTTGCTGGGCTTAGTATAGCACAGCGCCCGGCATATGTCAACTGCCGGACGCTGCGCACGCCGTATATTGTTAAAAATCGGCCAGGGTGATGGTCCTGCCCCCGTCCAGGCGGGAGGCCTCGGCGGCCAGGGCCATGACGTGGCTCTCCACCGAGGCGTCGATGCCGGTGGATACCTGGGACTCCCGGCCGGAGACCAGGGCGCAGAAATGCTTCATCAGGCCGAAGTCGCCGCCGCCGTGGCCGGAAATCTCGCCCTGCCGGGCGGTCAGGTCGATGACCCGCTCCTCCCCGCCGAAGGGCCGGAGATAGAGCTTGTTTTCCCCCATGTCCCCCTCCAGCTCGCCCCGGGCGCCGGTGATTCGAATGGTGCGGTGGCAGGAGCGGGTGAAGGCGGTCATGGTGAAGGTGGCGTGGATGTTGCCGGCAAACTCCAAATTCACCGTCTGATGGTCCACCACGTTGTTGTCGCAGTGGAACACGCACCGGCCGTAGGGCCCGATGCGCAGCGCTTCCCGCAGGGTCTCCTCGGTGGGGTTGGGAGTCAGCACGCCGCAGGGCCACTCCTTCCCCCTGCCGTGCACGCCGGTGTCCGGGCTGGTGATGTAGATTTTCTCCGCGTCGTAGGGGCACTCGTCCTTGCACCGGCACCCGTCCAGACAGCGCAGGGCCGCTCCCTCCGGGGCGTGTTCCGCCGTGAAGTAGTCCAGGGAGCCGAAGCTTTGCACCTTCAGGCAGGGCTGGCCGGCCAGCCAGCGCAGAATGTCCATATCGTGACAGCTTTTTTGCAGAATCATGGGGCTGGTCTCGTCCGAGCGCCGCCAGTTGCCCCGCACGAAGCTGTGGGCCTGGTGCCAGTAGGCCACGTTTTCCACCGCGTCGATGGTCTCGATTTTGCCCACGTCTCCCCGGTCCAGGCAGGCCTTGACGGCCTGGTAGAACTGGGTGTAGCGCAGCACGTGGCACACCACCACCAGCCGCCCGGTGTCGTGGGCCTTTTGCTGAAGGGCGCGGCACTCGTCCAGGTCGGGGGAGATGGGCTTTTCCAGCAGCACGTGATAGCCCTTGTCCAGCGCGGCCAGGGCGGCGGAGACGTGCTGGCGGTCCTGAGTGGCCACAATCATCACGTCGGCCAGCTTGGGCTGGGCCAGCAGCTGTTCATCGCTGGCAAAGCAGCGCTCCGGGGGCAGGCCGTAGCGCTTTTGCAGCATGGCCAGCCGTTCGGGGCGGACGTCCGCCCCGGCGACGATTTTCATTTCCTCCGGGTGCCCGTCCTGATAGGCGGCGTAGGCCTCCAATCCACGTGCGCCGCAGCCGCAGACGGCAAAGGTGACAGGCTGTGTCATGGACGTTTCCTCCTTGCAAGTTTGGGTTATCGGGTCTCCAAAGCCTTGACCCGCAGGCGGTTCAGCGCCCGGGCCAGGGTGGCCTGGGCAATCTGGTGCTCCTGACGGCTCTTTTTCTGAAGAAGGGCTTCCTTGGCCTGGTCGGCCTCCCGGCGGGCGCGGGCCTCGTCAATCTCCTCCGGGCGCTCCACAGAGTCGGCCAGCACCAGCACCTCATTTTTCTCCACCTTAATCATGCCGGGGGAGATGGCCGCGGTGCGCACGTCCTGCTCCGGCGGCTGATAGCGCAGCGTCCCCGGCTGAAGGGCGGCAATCATGGCGCTGTGATGGGCCAGAATGCCCAGCTCGCCGTCGCTGGTGGGGACGGTGAGGCTGACGCAGGGCCCCTCGTAAAACGTGCGGTCGGCGGCCAGAATATGCACCTGAAACACGTCCATTATCCCTCGCCCGCCTCCATTTTCCGCGCCTTTTCCACCACGTCCCGCCAGGTGCCCACGTTATAAAAGGTGGCCTCGGGGTACTGGTCCAGCTGGCCGTCCACAATGGCGGCGAAGCTTTCCAGCGTGTCCTTCAGCGGCACGTAGACGCCGGGGATGCCGGTGAACTTTTCCGCCACGTGGGTGGGCTGGGCCAAAAAGCGCTGAATGCGCCGGGCCCGGGCCACGGTGCGGCGGTCCTCATCGCTCAGTTCGTCCATGCCCAGAATGGCGATGATGTCCTGAAGCTCGTTATATTTTTCCAGCAGCTCCTGCACCCGCCGGGCCACCCGGTAGTGCTCCTCGCCCACAATGTCCGCCTCCAAAATCCGGGAGGAGGAGGCCAGGGGGTCCACCGCGGGGTAAATGCCCTGCTCGGATATCTTCCGGCTGAGCACAGTGGTGGCGTCCAGATGGGCGAAGGTGGTGGCGGTGGCCGGGTCGGTCAGGTCGTCGGCGGGGACGTACACCGCCTGCACGGAGGTGACGGAGCCCTTTTTGGTGGAGGCGATGCGCTCTTGCAGCTCGCCCATCTCGTTGGCCAGGGTGGGCTGATAGCCCACCGCGGAGGGCATCCGGCCCAGGAGGGTGGACACCTCGCTGCCCGCCTGGGTGAAGCGGAAGATGTTGTCGATAAACAGCAGCACGTCCTTGTGCTCCACGTCCCGGAAGTGCTCGGCCATGGTCAGCCCCGACAGGGCCACCCGCAGGCGCACGCCAGGGGACTCGTTCATCTGGCCGAACACCAGCGCCGTCTTGCTGGACACGCCGCTCTCCCGCATCTCCCGCCACAGGTCGTTGCCCTCCCGGGAGCGCTCGCCCACGCCGGTGAAGATGGAGTAGCCGCCGTGCTCCATGGCCACGTTATGAATCAGCTCCTGAATCAGCACGGTTTTTCCCACGCCGGCGCCGCCGAACAATCCAATCTTGCCGCCCCGGGGATAGGGCTCCAGCAGGTCAATCACCTTGATGCCGGTCTCCAGAATCTCCACCGCGGGGCTCTGCTCCTCAAAGGAGGGGGGCTTGCGGTAAATGGTGCGCACCGGGGTGCCCTCGGGCAGCGCCCCGCCGCCGTCAATGGGCTGGCCCAGCACGTTGAACATACGCCCCAGGGTGGCCGGACCCACCGGCACCTCAATGGTGCGGCCGGGTATATCCACCGCCAGCCCTCGGGCCAGCCCCTCGCTGGGGGAGAGCATGATGCAGCGCACCATATTGTTTCCGATGTGCTGGGCCACCTCCATGACCCGGACCTGACCGTTTTTTTCCACGGTGAGCTCCTCACGAAGGCGGGGCAGCGCCCCGGTGAGGACCTCCACATCCACTACGGGGCCGGATATCTGCGCGATGATTCCTCGTTCCAAACTGCTCACCTCTTACTCTTTTGACGTTGGGCCCTGGCTCCGGCGGACACCTCGGTGATGCTCTGGGTGATGGCCGCCTGGCGGACCCGGTTATATTGAAGGGACAGCTCGCCCAACAGGCTCTCCGCGTTGCGGTTGGCGCTGTCCATGGCGGTCATGCGGGCGTTCTGCTCGCAGCAGAAGCTGTCAATCAGGGCGCTGTAGATAAAGCCGGACACGTAGCTGGGCATCATGTTGTCCAGCACGGAGGGCACGTCGGGAAGGAACTCGAAGGGTTCGGTCACCGGCTGCTCGGTTATGGCGGTGTCGGCGAAATAGGTGCGGTGGAAGGGCAGCAGGCGGGTGGAGCGGGCCTGAAAAGACAGGGCGCTTTCCATATCGGTGTACACCACAAAGATTTTTTTCAGCTCCCCCCGGTCAAAGCGGTCCAGCAGCAGCGCGCTGATCTCCCGGGCCCTTGCCATGGTGGGGTTTTGGGCGGTGTAGAGAAAACTGTGCTCGATGGGAATATTATGGGAGGCGAAAAACCGCCGGCCATATTCTCCCACCACAAACAGCTTGGTGTCCGGGTGCTGCTCCAGCAGCTTCAGGGCCTCGCGAATGGCGTTTTGGTTATAGGCCCCGGCCAGACCCTTGTCCGCGGTAATCACCAGGCAGCCGTAGGCGCCCTCCAAAGGGGGTTCGCCCTTAGCGGGATAGAAATAGCGGCTGTCCACGTTTTGTACCGTGCGGAAAATGCGCTTGATTTCGCCCCGCAGCGCCTCGAAATAGGGCCGGGTGTTGTCCAGCTCCTGCCGGGCCCGCTGCAGCTTGGTGGAGGCGATGAGGTACATGGCGCTGGTAATCTTTTTGGTCTCCTGCACGCTCTCGATATGGGTTTTAATCTCCTTCGTTCCGGCCATGTCAGCCGCCCCGCTTTCCGCCGGCCTGGAACTGGGCCAGGAATTGACGGGCCAGGTTCACAATCTCCTCCCGGTCCTCCGGGGAGAGCAGGCCGGTCAGGTCGATGCGGTGACACAGCTCCGGGGCCTGTTCCTCCACAAAGGCCAGCAGCCCGGCGCGGAAGGCTTCTATCCGCTCAATGGGAACGTCCTGCATCACGCGGGCCAGGGCGGACACCAAAATGACCACCTGCTGGTGCTGTGAGAAGGGGGCGTACTGGGGCTGGCGCAGCAGCTGCATGAGCCCCTGGCCGTAGCGGAGCTGGGCCTTGGTGTCCTCGTCCAGGTCGCTGGAGAACTGGGTGAACACCTCCATCTCCCGGTACTGAGCCAGCTCCAGCCGGATGGCGCCGGCGGCGGACTTCATGGCCTTTGTCTGGGCGTCGCCGCCCACACGGGACACGGACAGCCCCACGTTGACGGCGGGGCGCTGGCCGGAGAAGAACAGGTCGCTCTCCAGGAAAATCTGTCCGTCGGTGATGGAGATGATGTTGGTGGGGATATAGGCGGACACGTCCCCCGCCTGGGTCTCCACAATGGGCAGGGCGGTCATGCTGCCGCCCCCCAGCTCGTCGGAGAGGTGGGCCGCCCGCTCCAGCAGCCGGGAGTGGAGGTAGAACACGTCGCCAGGGTAGGCCTCGCGGCCCGGAGAGCGCTCCAGCAGCAGGGACAGCGCCCGGTAGGCCACCGCGTGCTTGGAAAGATCGTCGTATACAATCAGCACGTCCCGCCCCTGGTGCATGAAATACTCGCCTAACGCGCAGCCGGCGTAAGGGGCGATATACTGCAAGGCGGCGGAGGCGCTGGCGGAGGCGCTGACCACGCAGGTGTAGTCCATGGCCCCCCGGCGCCTGAGGTTTTCCACCAGCTGGGCCACCGAGCTGGTTTTCTGCCCGATGGCCACATAGATGCACACCACGTTTTTTCCCTTTTGGTTGAGAATGGTGTCCACCGCCACGGCAGTTTTGCCTGTCTGCCGGTCGCCGATGATAAGCTCGCGCTGGCCCCGGCCGATGGGGAACATGGAGTCGATGGATAGAAGGCCCGTCTCCATGGGGGCGTTCACCGGCTGGCGGTCCAGAATGCCGGGGGCGGGGGCCTCCAAAGGCCGGTGCTCCTGGGGATGGACGCGGCCCTTGCCGTCGATGGGGACGCCCAGCGCGTCCACCACCCGGCCCAGGTACTCGTCCCCCACGGGGATGCCGGCGGTGCGCAGGGTGCGGCGGACCATGCTGCCCGCGCTGACCTCCTCGCCATCGCCAAACAGGATGCAGCTCAGTCCGTCCTGGCGCAGGTCCTGCACCATCCCCCGCACGCCGGAGGAAAAGACCAGAACCTCGCCGTACTGGGCGTGGTCCAGGCCGGTGACGGTGGCAATCTCACTGTCCACGGTGACTACGGTGCCAATCTCCTCGGGTTCGGCGGACAGCTGCCATTCCTCCACCGCCTGGCGCATGAGGGGAATGATGTCGTTTTCCCCCGGCTGAAGCTGGCGCAGGTAATCATAGAACTGGCGCACCCGGCCGTCCGGGGTCCAGTCGTACACGTCCGAGCCCACCTGAAGCCGGAAGCCGGAGCGCAGAGATTCGTCCAGCGCCCAGTTCAGCGGCACGTCCCGCTGATAGGTCCGGGTGAGAAACGCTTCAAACCGCTGAAGCTGCTCCGGGGTGGGCTGGCAGGCGCTGCGCAGCTCGGCGGTGAGGCGGCTTCTATCGGCTCTCATGCTTGGTTCCTCCCTCTGCCAGGTCTAAAAACTGGTCGAAGGGGTCCTGCCGGAGGGCCAGGCGCCGGGTGGCCTCCTCCGCCAGGCGGCGCAGCTCCTGCTGGGAATCCCGCAGGGCCTGCTCCCGGGCGCGTTCCGCCTCCGCCTGGGCGCGGGCCACGATTTGCTTGGCCTGGGCCTGGGCCTGGTCCAGCTGCTCCTGGGCGGACTGGGCCGCCGCCTGCTGGGAACGGGCGCGCTCCTGGCGGATTTCCTCCTCCGCTCCCTCCAGCTTCTCCTTGTACTCGGTGTGGATTCGGTCGGCCTGGGCCAGCTTGTCCTGAGCCTGCTCGTCCAGCTGCCTATAGTGCGCCTCCCGCTTGGCGATAAACTGCTTTACCGGCTTGTAGAGCAGAAAGTACAGCCCACCCGCCAAAATGGCCAGGTTCATCCAGTGCAGGAGAATCTGCTGGGGGTCAATATTCAACGGCCATGGCATTTTATAACGCCTCCTTTGTTACAGCACGAAGATGATAAGGATGACCACCAGCAGGGCATAGATGATGGCCGTCTCAATAAACACCAGGCCCAGCATCAGCGTGGTGCGCACCTTGCCCTCCGCCTCGGGCTGGCGGGCGATGCTCTCGGCGGACTTGGCGGTGGCCAGGCCCATGCCTACCGCGCCGCCCGCGGCGGCCACGCCCACGGCGATGCCCGCGGCGATGGCCTTGAGCCCGATGGTGGAGCCCTCGTCCTGCTGGGTCTCGGCCTGAGGGGCGGGGTCGTTGGCGGCGGGCGCGTCCGCGGCGAAGGCGGGGGCGGCCAGGGACAGGGCGAGCAGCAGCGCCCCGCTGAGAGTGAGAATCCGTTTGAGCAGCTTATTCATGTTAAAAACCTCCATTATGTCTTTTATCCGATTATTTTATAAGGTATCGCCCGGGGCCTCAGCTCCGATGCGCC
>CAQCFX010000027.1 GCA_948766235.1 uncultured Oscillospiraceae bacterium
TCCAAAACGCCCCGTTCAGCGCGCCCACCTCCGTCCAGGCCCACATGGGGGACAGGATGAGCGCGTTGACGATGATGGGGGGCAGGGCCGCCAGATACCATTTGGGCATCTTCATGGTGAGCCACGCGGCGATAGCGGTGGCCAGGGTGCCGAACAGCCAGTCCAGCGCTCCGAAGGGGGACAGCAGGTTGGTGAGGAAGCACCCCACCACCAGCCCCGGCGCGGCGGCGGGGAACAGGAAGGGCAGCACGGTGAGGGCCTCGGCAAACCGGCACTGGAACACCAGGAAGTTCAGGCCGAAGATGTTGGCGAAATAGCCCATCACGGTGTAGAGCGCCGCCACCATGGCGGCAATGGTCAGGTCACGGACAGAAAATCTGCGCATCAAAATACCTCCTTTATCTTTAGAGCGCCATCGCGCTGGCGCAGCGGCGGGCGTTCCTTCCGGGCGGGAGCGCGCTTTCCCGCCCGCGGCTCTCTGCCCGCCGGTTGGACCGAAGTGGAGGTCGGTCGGAGGTATTATATCACAGTGATGCCGGCCTGTACAGAAAAACTTCCGTACAGGCCGGAGCGGGCCTTACGCCCGCTCCCGCACGTCCAGCTTGATGGCAATCACGGTGCGGTCGTCCCCGCTGCCGCTTCTGCCGCCGCTCTCCTTTAGAATGCGCCCGGCCAGCTCCTGGGGGGACAGGCCGTCGAAGCTCTCCAGCACCTGGCGCACCCAGCGGTCGTCCCGCCCGGTGGTCACCCCGTCGCTCAAGAGCACCACGCAGTCCCCCGCGTCCAGGGCCAGCTGAAACACATCCGGGCCGCCCTGCGTTCCGGCGCTCACCCCCGCCGGCAGGGACTCCCCCGTCAACCGCTCCACCACGCCGCCCCGGCGCAGATAGGTGGGGGCCGCCCCCAGCTTGTACACCGCCCCCTTGCCGCTGAACAGGTCGATGCGCAGCAGGTCCACAGTTGTAAACCCGCCCTGCTCCTCCCCCCGGAGGGCCAGGGCCTCGCCCACGGTGTTCAGCGCCTCCTCCGGCTCCAGCCCCGCCCGGAGGAATTTTTCCAGCAGGCGCAGGGCGGTGTCGCTGTCCTCCCGGGCCGCGGGGCCGCTGCCCATGCCGTCGCATAGCAGGAAGTTGAGCACTCCCGCGCTGTCCTTGAACCATACCCCCGCGTCGCCGCTCACCGCCTGGCCCTCCCGGTCCGCCGAGGCCACCCCGGCCACCGCCATCAGCGGCTCGCGCTGGCTCAGGCGGGCCCGGCCCCGCTGGCTGTCCGCGTCCCGCAGGGGACAGCCCAAAATGGCGCTCAGCCTGCCCAGCTCTCCCTCTTTGGCCAGCTGCTCCGCGCCGGGGCCGTCCACCTCCACCTGAAGGTGCCCGTACTGGTCGGCGTACGCCGTGCACCGGCCCTCCAGCCCCAGCGCCGCCATGCGCTGCTTCACCAGCCGCTGCCGGCGCACGTCCACCGCCGGCTCCTGGGCCAGCTCCGCCGCCGTGCGCTCCAGCACCGAGGCCATGTGCCCATACTGGGCGCATACCGCCGCCCGGCTCTCCCGCACCCGGCTGTCATACCGCCGGCGGTGGAGCAGGGCGGTGAGCTCTCCGTTGGCCGCCATCAAAAAGGCATCAAAATGGATGCACCGGCTGGAAAAGTGGGGCGCGAAATCCTCCATGGCCCCCGCCCCCCGGTCCAGCATGGGGGTGAGGGCGTCCGCCAGGGCGGTCTTGGTGGCCTGGTACTCCCGCTGCCAGCAGCGCTCCTTCTGCTTGCACTTCACGCACACCCGGTCCGCCGCCCGGTCGAAAATCCGGGCGGCGTCGCCGTCATTGGGCTCCGCCGGGGCCTGGAAGGCCAGGCGCAGCCCCCCCGCCACCGCCCGGAAGGCCTCGGCGGTCCCCCGCAGGCGGCCGGCGGCGAACTGCCTGGCCCGGTCGTCCTCCCCCTCCGGCTCCTCCTGCCGGGCCAAATCGGCGGTCCGGCGCAGCAGCTTGTCCGGCACCACCAAAAAAACCGCCACGCCCGCCGCCAGCTCCCACAGAAAGGCCGACCCCGGCCCGCTCTCCCAGGTCCACAGGGCCGCCGCCGCCCCGCTCAGGGCATAGGCCGCGGCGCACATCAGCCGGCTCTGCTTGGAAAAAATCCCGGTAAACACGCCGGGCAGCGCGTACATCAGCGTGTACCAGGCGGGCTGTCCGGCGGAAAAGCCCATGGCCAGCCCCGCCGTCACCCCGGCGGCGGCCCCCGCGCCCACGCCCCCCTTCCAGGCGCACAGCAGCACCGCGCCCACGCACAGCACCCGGCCCAGGGAGTAGTCCCCCGCCACCGTCACCCGGGACAGGGCCATCATCAGCGTGGCGCCCAGCATCAGCAGCCCCGCCCCCTGTCGCACGTCCAGCGCCCCCCCTGGGCGGCGCTTTTCCCACACGTCAAAGGCCTGGCGGTAGAGCACCACCGTACCGGCGGTGAGCGCCACCTCGGTGGCAAAGCCCACCACGTCCCCCCGGCCCCAGCCGGCGGCGGACTGGTAGACAAAGCCCACCACGCCGTTCACCGCCGCCGCCACCGCGGGCATGAACCACCGCCGGCGGTAGAGCTCAAACTCCCCCAGGGCCAGGGAGACGGCGTATATCATCATGGCCGCGGCAATATACCGCAGCCCCTCCACCACGCCCCGGAAGGATAAGTAGCCCAGCGCCGCGCCCAAAAGGGCGGCCAGCCCCTCCATCCCCGGCTCGCACACCCCTACCAGCGCCAGGGCAAACAGCGCGTGCCCGCCCATCAGCTCCGCGCCCGCCAAAACCGCGGCCAGCAAAAACCGCACCGCGCAGTCGGACAGGCGCATGATTACCGGCACAGACAGTCCGCGCCCCCGTTTTTCCCGTTTTGTTCCCTCATTCGCCGTCATCGCGCATCCCTCCGTGGTCATCTCGCAAGTAAAAACCATATTATGGTAACTCCATCATTATAAGACAGGCTTTTCAAAAACGCAGTCGGAAGCTGTCTTGCCTTTTTGGGGGTAATTTGCTATGATATAGCCAAATTTGATTATTCCAAACGAATCAGGAGAATCACCCATGAAAATTGGTTCCGTAGAGGTAAAGACCCGCCTGGCCCTGGGCCCCATGGCGGGGGTGACCGACCTGGCCTTCCGCCAGGTGTGCCGGGAATTGTCCGGCTGCTACACCGTCACCGAAATGGTGAGCGCCAAGGCCCTTTGCTACGGCGACAAAAAGACCCCCACCCTGCTGAAGCTGGGGGAGGGGGAGCACCCCGCCGCGGTGCAGATTTTCGGCTGCGACGAGCCCTTTATGGAAAAGGGCGCGGCCCTGGCCCTGGAGCGGTCGGGGGCGGATATCATCGACATCAACATGGGCTGCCCCGTGCCCAAGGTGGCCAACTCCGGGGACGGCTGCGCCCTCATGCGCGCCCCGGAACAGGCCCAGCGCGTGGCCGCCGCCGTGGTGCGGGGGGCGGCGGGCAGGCCCGTCACCGTGAAGTTCCGCCTGGGCTGGGACAAGGGGTCCATCAACTGCGTGGAGTTCGCCAAAGCTATGGAGGAGGCCCGCCGCATGGAGGACGCGGGGGTGTCCGCCGTGGCCGTCCACGGCCGCACCAAAACCCAGATGTACTCCGGCAGCGCCAACTGGGACTATATCGGGCAGGTGAAGCAGGCGGTGTCCATCCCCGTCATCGCCAACGGAGACGTCTTTGAGGCAAAGGACGCGGTGCGGATTTTGAAGTACACCGGCGCGGACATGGCCATGGTGGGCCGGGGGGCCTTTGGAAACCCCTGGCTGCTGGAGCAGTGCGCCGCCGCGCTGGAGGGCCGGGAGGTCCCTCCCCCGCCGCCGCTGCCGGCGCGGATGGACGCGGCGGCCCGGCAGTTTGCCCTGGCCCTGGAACACAAGGGGGAAAAAATCGCCTGTCTGGAAATGCGCAAGCACCTGAGCTGGTACCTCAAGGGGGTGGCCTACGCCGCCTACTGGAAGGAGCAGGCCTGCAAAATTCAGACCGCGCAGGACTTTGACCGGGTGACCGCCGGAATCCGCCGGGATTTGGCTTGAGCTTTGTCCGCCGGAAAATTTCAGGACTTCGGAAAAAATTTCGTCAAAATCCTCAAATAGCCGTTGCCAAACCGCCGCGCTTATTGTATAATAATTTTTAGCGGCGTCTCGGCTTCAACCGGGGGCCTGACCGTAATTCGTTAAGGAGTGGAACAACTATGAGCTATTCTCCCCACAATATCCGCAATATTTGTCTGCTGGGCCATGGCGGCAACGGCAAGACCACCCTCGTTGAAAGCTTTCTGCGCATGACCGGCGTTATTGACCGTCTGGGCAAAACCACCGACGGCAACACCGTTTGCGACTACGACCCCGAGGAAATCAAGCGCCAGATTTCCATCTCCGCCGCCGTGGCTCCCGTGGAGTACAACGGCTGCAAAATCAACGTGCTGGACGCCCCCGGCAACTTCGACTTTGCCGGCGAGGTGGCCGAGTGCCTGTCCGTGGCCGACGCGGGCGTGATGGTGTGCGCCGCTAAGGGCGGGCTGTCTGTGGGCACCGAGCGGGCCTGGCGGCTGCTGGACGAGCGCAAGCTGCCCCGCATCGTCTACATCTCCAAGATGGACGAGGACAACATCGACTTCAACTCCGCCTTTGAGACCCTGCGCGAGACCTTCGGCAAGAGCGTAGCCCCCCTGGTGGTGCCCATCTGGGACGAGAACAAAAAGGTCACCGGCGTGGTGGACGTGGTCCACAAGCGCGCCTTTGAGCCCGCCGGCAACAAGCGCAAGGAAGTCCCCATTCCCGAGGACAAGGTGAGCGTGGTGGATGAGCTGTACGACCAGCTCATGGAGTCCGTGGCCGAGACCAGCGAGGAATTCATGGACAAGTTCTTCTCCGGCGAGAGCTTTACCTACGCCGAGATTATGCAGGGCCTGCGCGCCGGCGTGAAGGACTGCTCCCTGGTCCCCGTGGTGTGCGGCTCCTCCTTCACCGGCCTGGGCACGCTGATGCTGCTGGACTTTATCGTGGACCTGCTGCCCAACCCCCTGGAGGGCGTTCCCGCCTCCGCCACCAACAAGGACGGCGAGCACGAGGACTTCATCGTCTCCCAGGGCGCGGTTCCCGCCGCCTTCGTGTTCAAGACCATGGCCGACCAGTACGGCAAGTTCTCCTTTGTCAAGGTAATCTCCGGCAGCCTCACCTCCGACATGACTTTGGTGAGCGCCGCCTCCGGCCAGAATGAAAAGCTGGGCCGCCTGTATATTATGAAGGGCAAAAAGAGCGAGGAGGTCAAGGAGCTGGGCTGCGGCGACATCGGCGCCATCGGCAAGATGGACCGCATCAAGACCGGCGACACCCTGTGCGACCAGCGCAAGTTCATCAAGCTGGACCCCATCCCCTTCGCTGAGCCCAACTTCTCCAAGGCCATCGCCCCCAAGACCCGGGGCCAGGAGGACAAGATTGCCGCCGGCCTGGGCCGTCTGAACGAGGAAGACCCCACCTTCACCGTGGTGAACAACGCCGAAACCCATCAGATGGTGGTCACCGCCGCCGGCGACATCCAGATGGACGTGCTGGTGAGCAAGCTGAAGTCCCGCTTCAACGTGGACGTGGAGCTGTCCGAGCCCCGGGTGGCCTACCGGGAGAAGATTCGCAAGAGCGTGTCCAAGCAGGGCCGCCACAAGAAGCAGACCGGCGGCTCCGGCCAGTTCGGCGACGTGTGGATTCGCTTCGAGCCCTGTGACAGCGAGTCTCTGGAATTCTGCGAGGAGGTCGTGGGCGGCGCGGTGCCCAAGAACTTCTTCCCCGCCGTGGAAAAGGGTCTGCGGGAGGCGTGCGTGCACGGCGTGCTGGCGGGCTACCCCATGGTGAATTTGAAGGCCACCCTGTACGACGGGTCCTACCATCCCGTGGATTCCTCCGAAATCGCCTTTAAGACGGCGGCGCAGCTGTCCTACAAGGCCGCTCTGCCCGAGGCGTCCCCGGTGCTGCTGGAGCCGGTGGTGGAGCTGAAGGTCACCGTGCCCGACAACTACATGGGCGACGTGCTGGGCGACCTCAATAAGCGCCGCGGCCGCGTCATGGACATGCAGCCCGTCGGCAACGGCCTGCAGGTGATTACCGCCGAGGCCCCCATGGCCGAGATGATGACCTACGCCATCGACCTGCGGGCCATGACCCAGTCCAGGGGCTCCTTCGTGCAGCACTTCGTGCGCTACGAGGAGTGCCCCGGCCCCGCCCAGGAGAAGGCCATCGCCGCGGCGAAGGCCATGGCGGAGGAATAATCCAAACGCTGATAAAAGGGGGACGCTCCGGTGTCCCCCTTTTTGAATGGAAGGATAGACAATAAACGACAGCAAAACCACAATTTCTGAGGATAAACGCGGAAAAGTACCCGGTGAAGCAGCCATAGCTGCAAAGAGCCGTCTCCGATATCGGAGACGGCTCTTTTTTCTCAAAACAGCAGCCGCACCGCCCAGGACGCCGCCAGAAACCCCGCCACGTCCGCGCACAGCGCCGCCGGGACGGCGTACCGGGTCTTGCCGATTTTCGCCGCGCCGAAGTACACCGCGATGGTATAGAACGTGGTCTCGGTGGATCCCAGCATCACAGCCGCCGTCCGGCCCACCAGGGAGTCGGGGCCGTAGGTCTCAATGAGCTCCGCCCCCACGCCCAGGGCGGCGGAGCCGCTCACCGGGCGCACCAGCAGCAGCCCGATGGTCTCCGCCGGGATGCCCACCGCGGAGAGCAGCGGCCCCACCGCCTGGCCCAGCAGCTCCAGCGCCCCGGAGGCGCGCAGCATATACACCGCCGTCAGCAGGCCGATGAGGGGCGGCATGATGCGCAGGGACACCTTCAGCCCCTTCTCCGCCCCGTCGGTCAGCGCGCCCCACAAATCCACCCGCTTATAAATCCCCCACAGGGCCACCGCCAGCATGAGGAAGGGCACCAGCATGGTGAATATCAGGTCCATCCCCTCACCTCCATATGCGGGCCATCAGCTTTGCCGCTGTAATGCCCACCGCGACGGAGATTACCGACGCCAGCCACACCGCGGGCAGGATATCAAAGGGATTGGCGCTGCCCGCCGCCGCTCTCAGGCTGGCCACGGTGGTGGGAATGAGCTGGAGGGAGGCGGTATTGGTGACCACCAGCATACAAAGGCCGTCCGACGCCACGCCGGGGGTGCGCTCGGCCATGAGCCGGGCGGCCTCCAGCCCCAGGGGGGTGGCCGCGTTGCCCAGTCCCAGCAGATTGGCGGACAGGTTGGCGCTCACTGCGTCCATCACCTTTTTGTTCCCGGCAAACTCCGGGTACAGCCGCTTGATGGCCGGCCGGAGCAGCCTGGACAGCCCCCTGGCAATCCCCGAGCGCTCCATCACCTCCATCACCCCCATCCACAGGCACAGCACCCCCATCATGGAAAGGCACAGCTCTACCCCGGCCGCCGCGCCGTCCAGCGCGCCCTTGGCCACCGCCGGACCATTTCCCGTGGCCAGGCCGCACAAAACCGCCGCGCCTACCATCACCGTCCAAATCAGCGACATCGCCATAACGGCCCCTCCTTTTCCCGCCTGTCCTCCTCTCACTATACGGATGCGCACAGGAAAATATGCCCTGTCCTATCCTATCCTTCGGGGCGCTCCGACAGGATTCCCAAAAATTGTTGCAAATCTCCATTATTTTGATTGACAACAGTATACGATATGTTATAATGGAACTGCTGTGATATTACGTCATCGCAAAACACAAGGAGGACTTCACTTATGAAAGCAACTGGAATAGTTCGTAAGGTCGATGAATTGGGACGTATTGTTCTGCCCATCGAGCTCCGACGTACCCTGGATATCGCGGAGCGCGACCCCCTTGAGATCTATGTCGACGGCTCTTCCATTATCTTGAACAAGTATCAGCCCGCCTGTATTTTTTGTGGAGATTCCAGGAACATTGTCTCCTACAAAGGCAAAAACATCTGCGACGTCTGCCTGAAGGACCTTAGCAGCAAATAACCTCCTGTATGTAACGACAAAAAGAGCCGCCAAAAACGGGCGGCTCTTTTTTGTTCCCCAATTTGCAATTTTTTCTATTTTATCCTATTCTTTGTAGCTTCTTTTCAAATACTTCCATTATTTCAAAAACTTTTTTCAACAATTTACCAGTCCGTTTTCCAGGTCGAGTAATTTTTTACAAATTCTAACTTTTTTCGACAAATTCTGCCGGTGAAATGTGCGCCACAATTTTCCAGCTTATAAATACCATTTGTTATCACTCATCCTGCCTGCCGCCCTCCAGCGCCCGGTTATACAGCGTACGCTTCTTCACGCCGAACTCCTCCGCCGCCTGGGCCGCCGCCGCCTTGAGGGCCATCCCCTCCCGGCGCAGCTGCTCTACCCGCTCCAGCGCCCGGTCCTCGTCCGGCTCCTCCGCCTGGGGCGGACGGCCGCCCACCACCAGCACGAATTCCCCGCGAGGCTCCTGGGCGGCATAGCGCTCCACCGCCTCCCCCACGGTGAGACGCACCACCTCCTCATGGAGCTTGGTCAGCTCCCGGCACACCGCCATGGGCCGGTCCGGGCCGAAGGTCTCCGACAAATCCTCCAGGGTGGAGCGCAGCTTGTGGGGGGCCTCGTAAAAAATCATGGTGCGCTCCTCTGTCCTGAGTCCGTCCAGCTGGGCCCGGCGGTTCTTTTTGTTCAGGGGCAGGAAGCCCTCGAAGGTGAACCGGGCCGTGGGCAGGCCGGACACGGACAGGGCCACCGTCAGCGCGCAGGGGCCGGGAATGGCCTCCACCTCCACTCCGGCGGCGGCGCACAGGGCCACCAGCTCCTCCCCCGGGTCGGAGATGGCCGGGGTGCCCGCGTCGGTGACCAGGGCGCAGCTCTCCCCCGCCTCAATCCGCCGGAGAATGGCGGGACCCGCCGCACCGCAGTTGTGGCGGTGGTAGGTCACCATGGGTTTGCGCAGCTCCAGGTGGTTTAAAAGCTTCACCGTCACCCTCGTGTCCTCGGCGGCGATGAAATCCGCCCCCTCCAGCGTTTCCGCCGTCCGGCGGCTGATGTCCCCTAAATTCCCGATGGGGGTGGGCACTAAGTAGAGCTTTCCGGCCATGGCTGACTCCTCCTTCTTCTTCCTACGGCTCCGCCAGCGCGATGGTCACCGTCTTTTCGCAGCGGTGGGGCGCGTCCTCATTTTCACACCACAGCGCCGCGCCAAAGGCGTCTGTGCGTTCATAGCCCTCGTACTCCACCTTCTGGATGATGCGCAGCCCCCGGTAGGTCAATTCGGCGTCCTCCCACTGGGAAAACTGCTCCTGATACATCTTCACCCAATCCCGCAGGTGGTAGGTAAACAGATTCGGCTCGTCCAGCGAGCCGGACATGGCCAGCAGCGTCAGCAGCTCCCGGAGGCTTCCACCCACCGCCTTGTCCCTGCTCTCCATGTGGAGCTCCACCTTCACCACCCGGTCCCCCGCCAGGGTAAAAACAGGGTCGGACCACACGGTGGTGTCGCCAAACATATGGATGACCGCCGTGCCGCTGGGCTGCTGCTCCTCCACCCAGCGGCCGTCCCCGCTCAGGGTGGGCAGGCCGGAGAAGTCCTCTCCCAGCTGCTTACAATAGTAGTTGTAGTTCTTAGCAAACTGCTCCACCGTCAAGTCCCCCCGGCAGGGCGGCGTGTTGGTGTAAAGCACGCCCACCAGCAGCAGAATCACGCACACCACCTGCACCCCGGCGAACATCCAGCCGCTGAACTGCCGCTCCTCCTTGGTGTAGCGGTAGCCGTTTTCCCCGTCCCAGTGACAGTCCCGGCCCTCCAGGCCCATCACCCGGCACTTCCAAAACCGCCACAGGCTATAAATGGGGATGTTCAGCCCGTAGCCCTCCCAGGCCACCGCACAGCCGCGCCGGAGGCCCTCCGCCAGCGAGAGCTTCTCCCCCCGCTCATTGCGCAGCTTCAGCCCGAACACCCATTTCCCCGGCGTCCAGCCCCAGTAGTGCAGCCACAGCGGCTCCACCGCCAGGGCGAAGGCCAGTCCAATCAAGCCCAGAATCCACTGGAGCAAGATACCGCCCTCCCCCAGGCGCATCAGGCTCTGGTCCCGCAGCAGCACCAGCCACAGCACCTCCAGCACCGTGCTGTACAGCGTCATATCCAGCATCCGGGCCAGCCACCGCTGCCAGGGGTGATAGCAGGCCCGGGGCGTGTCGTCCCGGGCCGCCTCCTTCTTGGGAATGGGGGGCGGCGGATTGGGCAGCACAGGGCGAACCAGGGGCGGCTCCAGCTGGGCCAGCCAGGGCCGGGGGTCCAGGGCGGCGTACTCCACTCCGGACAGCTCCAGCTCCCGGCACACCTGGGCCGCCCGCTCCATGACGGCCCTGTCCCCCTCCAGCTTCGTCAGCTGGGAGAACAGCGCCTGCTCCAAAGTGAGCGTCCCCCTTTGCAGGGTGCGGATGGTGTCCAGGTCCAGCTGAAGCTGCCGCAGCAGCTTGATTTTCTCCAGCGTCCGCACGTCCTCCTCCGAGTAGTCCCGGTAGCCGTTGTCCAGCCGCTTGGGGGACAGCAGCCCCTCGCTCTCATAAAAGCGGATGTTGGCACGGGTCATGCCCGTCTTGTTTTCCAGCTCCTTGATGGTCATGAAACCACCTCCCAGGGCCATACTAACCTGTCAAGTGGGTGGACAGTCAAGGGGTTTTCGCAAATTTCCCGAAATTTCAGTCCAGGGGCGAACCGTCCGCCCACTTCACCGCCGGGGCGGAGGTGTCCGGCACGATATACTCATAGCACTGGTCCTTCCAGAAGGACAGCCGCCAGGCCTCGCCGTACTGCCGGATGGCGCCGTCGGTGCAAAAGTCGTCCCTCTCATAGAAGTCGAAGCAGTAGGCGTATACCGTGCCGTCCTGCTCGCTGAGCATTACCATGTCCTCCCCCGACCAAGTTTCCTCGCCCCGCCGAATCTCAGATTCCAGATGAAGGACGCACTCCTCCTGTCCGTCGCCGTTCATGTCCTGCCAGAAGTGGCCCGTGATATTGGCTGTGGCCTGGGCGTTGGGAACCGCCGTGATTGTCTGGACGTACTCCTCCCAGGACATGGGACCCACATCGCCGTTGAAGTGGTCCCCGGAGGCGCCGTAGACCTCCCCTTCACCGCTCAGGGCCGCCAGGACGGCCGCCCGGGCCTGTTCCGAATTGTTCCCCGTGGCGGGGCGGCCCACGCCCCAGTCGCAGATGGGCAGCAGCAGCGCATTGCCCAGGGAGTACGGGGTCTGACCTGTGAAGTAGGAGCGGTCTTGCGTGCCCCGCCAGGTGTAAAAATATTCGATGTATTCCGCACCAGGGACGATCTCGTCCGTGGGGGTGTAGTCCCACACGTCCTCCTCGGTAAACAGCACCCGCTCCTCCGTCAGCACGCCCCCCTCCATGGGGTACTCGTACAGCTCGGCATAGCCCATATGGCCCTCACGGCGCAGCACGGCGCTCTTGTCCGGGTGGGTGTACAGGGAGCTGTGGCCGGAACGGAACTCGCCGATACACACCACCTGACCGTCCCGCCAGGTGTAGCACTGGGTAGTGTAAGCCGCCTCGCAGCTGCCATACTTCACAAACAGCTCGGGCACGCCGTCCTTGTCCACATCGTAGAGGGAATAGTTCTCCGATATCATCGACATCACGAAAGACAGGGGCTTCGGCGGTTCGTCATAGACGCTGAACTCTGCTGTCACGCCCCGCTGGTCCACCGCCAGGCCGCGGTAGGCCACCGCATCCTCTCGGGTGTCCAGCTCCGCCTGGAGCAGAGCCGTGAGGAAGTCCATATACCCTACCTGCCAGGGCTGGTACTCCCGGCCGGGCAGGTCATTGCCCGCCGCAGTCTCCGGCGGGGCGGTCGGCTCCGGGGACGGGGTAGGTTCCACGGACGGCTCTGCGGTCAGGCTGGGTTCCGGGGTTGGGGTCGCCAGCGCCGGATCGGACGGCTCTGTGGAGGCCGGGGAGGAGGGCGCGGCGGCCGGAGACGGGCTGGGGCCCTCCCCCGCGGGGACGCAGGCGCACAGGGTCAGGGCCAGCGCCCCGGCCAGCAGCAGGGAAATGCTTCTTTTTTTCATAGCGGTCACTCCTTTTCCACCATTTTATACGCCGCGGGGGGAAAAGTCGTTAAAAACCGCTTACAATCCGGTGCCAAATCCGTTACAATCCGTTAACGCCCGGTTACAATTTATCCTTGCGCATGGTCAGGGAGATGCGCTTCTTTTTCTCGTCCACTTCCCTCACCCACACCGTCACCACGTCCCCTACGCTGAGCACCTGGGAGGGGTGCTTGATGAAGCGGTCGCAGATCTGGCTGATGTGCACCAGTCCGTCCTGGTGGACGCCGATATCCACAAAGGCCCCGAAGTCAATCACGTTGCGCACCGTGCCCTTCAGCTCCATCCCCGGCTTCAGGTCCTTGATGTCCATCACGTCGGTGCGCAGCACCGGGGCGGGCAGCTCGTCTCGGGGGTCCCGCCCCGGCTTGACCAGCTCCGCGGCCACGTCCTTCAGCGTGGGCACCCCCACGCCGCACGCCGCCGCGGCCCGCTCCTCGCCGTAGGCGGCCAGCTGCCCCTTCAGGTCGCCCAGCTTCCCGGCTTTCACGTCCGCCATATCGTGGCCGCACAGGGCCAGCAGCTTTTCCGCCGCGCCGTAGCTCTCCGGGTGGACGGCGGTGTTGTCCAGGGGCGATTTGCTCTCCGGCACCCGCAGAAAGCCCGCGCACTGCTCGAAGGCCTTGGGCCCCAGCTTGGGCACCTTTAAAATCTGCTTCCGGGTGGTGAAGGGGCCGTTCTCCTCCCGGTACTTCACAATATTTTTGGCGGTGGTGCCGTTCAGCCCCGCCACCCGGGTGAGCAGAGGGGCGGAGGCGGTGTTCACATCCACCCCCACGGCGTTCACGCAGTCCTCCACCACCCCGTCCAGCGCCTCGCCTAAGCGCGCCTGGGGCATATCGTGCTGGTACTGGCCCACGCCGATGGACTTGGGGTCAATCTTCACAAGCTCTGCCAGCGGGTCCTGGAGCCGCCGGGCGATGGACACCGCGCTTCTCAGATTCACGTCGAACTCCGGGAACTCCTCGGCGGCCAGCTTGGACGCGGAGTATACCGACGCCCCCGCCTCATTCACAATCATGTAGCTGACGCCGCCCCCCACTTTGCGGATGAGCTCCACCGCCATCTGCTCGGTCTCCCGGCTGGCGGTGCCGTTGCCAATGGCGATGTGGGCCACCTTATGCTTTTTGATGAGGACGGCCAGCTTGTCGATGGCCTCCGCCTTGCCCCGCTCGCCGTGGGTGGGATAGACCACCGTGGTGTCCAGCACCCTGCCGGTGGGGTCCACCACCGCCACTTTACACCCCATGCGGTAGCCGGGGTCCAGCCCCATGGTGACAAACCCCTTCACCGGGGGCTGCATGAGCAGGGGCTTCAGGTTCAGCGCAAACTGGCCAATCGCCCCCTCGCTGGCCTTTTCCGTCAGCTCGGAGCGCATCTCCCGTTCCAGGGAGGGGGCGATAAGCCGGTCGTAGGCGTCCTCGGCAGCGGCCTTGACAAACTCCATGGCGGCGCGCCCCGGCACCACCTTGCGCCGCAGAGCCACCAGGGCGGTGTCCCGGTCCATCTCGATGGACACCTTCAGAATTTCCTCCCGCTCGCCCCGGTTCATGGCCAAAATCTGATGCCCCTGGGTTTTGGACAGGGCGCTGGAAAACTGGTAGTAAAGGCGGTATACGCTGTCCTCCGGCTCCTTGGCCGCCGCTTTCGAGACAATATTAGCCCGCCGTGCGTACAGCTCCCGGAGCAGCTTGCGCAGGTCGGCGTCGTCGGATATCATCTCGGCGATGATGTCGGAGGCCCCCTGGAGGGCGTCCTCCACGGTCTCCACCCCTTTTTCGGGGTCGATGTAATCCTGGGCGGCCCGCTCCATATCCACCGCGGGGCCCATGGCGAAAGCCAGCAGGGCCAGCGGCTCCAGCCCCTTCTCCTTGGCGATGGTGGCCCGGGTGCGCCGCTTCTGCTTATAGGGCCGGTACAGGTCCTCCACCTCCGCCAAGGTGGCGGCGGCGTCGATGGCGGCGGACAGCTCGTCGGTGAGCTTGCCCTGGTTTTCAATGGACTGCTTCACCTCATCCCGGCGGGTCTGCAAATTGCGCAGGTACTGCAAGCGGTCCGCCAGCTGCCGGATGAGCTGGTCGTCCATGGCGCCGTGGAGCTCCTTGCGGTAGCGGGCGATGAAGGGGACGGTGTTCCCCTCGTCCAGCAGGATGATAATGTTTTGAATGTGCTGCTCGGGCCAGTCCAGCTCCCGGGCCAGAATTTGGATCATCGCTTCCATCCGATTTTCCCCGTTATTTGTCATTGTAATCTCTCCTTTGGATTTGCGCTCATGGGAGAGTATACCACACTTTTCCCCTGATGAAAAGAAAAACGAAAAGCAGACGGGAAACCGCCTGCTTTTCCATCGCTGATATCATCCAAGAAATATAGAATGTCCCGTATACCACGCTGAGCGGCGCGGCCGTCAGTACAGGCCCAGCGCGTAAATAATGATTCCATACACCACGCTGGCCGAAATCCCGTACGCCAGAACCGGCCCCGCCACGGTGAACAGCTTGGCTCCGGTGCCGGTGACAAGTCCCTCGCTTTTAAACTCCAGCGCCGGGGACACCATGGCGTTGGAGAAGCCGGTGATGGGCACCAGCGTCCCCGCTCCCGCCCGCTTGGCGATGTCGTCAAACACGCCCAGCCCGGTGAGCAGAGAGGCCAAAAATATCAGCGTGACGGAGGTCCACGTTCCCGCGTCCTCCTGGCTCGCCCCCCAGCTCTGATACAGCGCCATCAGCCCCTGGCCGCCGGCGCAGATGGCCCCGCCCACGCAAAAGGCCCACAGCATATCCTTCCAGATGGGAGAGGGCTTGGCCCGGTCGCTGACGTACTTGTTATATTCCTGGTTGTTCATGTCCATGCGCTTCACCTCCCTTCCAGTATGCCCCGGTCCCTGGAAATCATGCGAAAAAGCGCAGCCGCCCGGCGTTTCGGGCGGCTGCGCCTTTTCCTTGTGATGTAAAACAGCCGGAATCAATAATTTTCCGCGCTTACCTCGAAGTATGCCTGAGGATGGGCGCAGGTGGGGCAGACCTCGGGGGCCTTCTCGCCCACCACGATATGGCCGCAGTTGCGGCACTCCCACACCTTCACCTCGCTCTTGGCGAAGACCTCCTGGGCCTCCACATTCTTCAGCAGGGCGCGGTAGCGCTCCTCATGGTGCTTCTCAATGGCGGCCACCAGGCGGAACCGCTCGGCCAGCTCCGGGAAGCCCTCCTCATCCGCCGTCTTGGCAAAGCCCTCGTACATATCCGTCCACTCGTAGTTCTCCCCGGCCGCGGCGGCGGCCAGGTTCTCGGCGGTGGTGCCGATGCCGTTCAGCTCCTTGAACCACAGCTTGGCGTGCTCCTTCTCATTGTCCGCCGTCTTGAGGAACAACGCCGCAATCTGCTCGAAGCCCTCCTTCTTCGCCTTGGACGCAAAATAGGTATATTTGTTCCTGGCCTCGGATTCCCCGGCAAACGCCGCCATCAGGTTCTTCTCGGTCTGGGTGCCTGCATATTTGGACATATTACGTCCCTCCTTTTCTGCCATCCCGGCTCAAGCCGCCCGGGTGCGCTCCCAGTATATCAAACCGCCCGCTGGAAAGCAAGCCCATTTTCCTCCCCTGCGCCAATCCAGCTTCATTGGTTGTTTTTCACAAAAACCGGGGCAGATTTTTTGGCAATTCTCTGAATTTGTGCAGAGGGTGAAAATTATGCTTGCCAAATGGGTAAAATGTGGGTATGATGTGAGTGTAGGGACTGGAAACGTTTCCAGTAACGTTTCCAGTGCTGCTAACCCATTATAAACAGGAGGAAATGAAAATGAGCAAGAAACTCTTAGCGCTCGTATTGGCCCTTGGCATGGTCATGCTGCTTGCTGGATGCTCCAGCAAGCCCAGCGCGGACAACAGCAACCCGCCCGCCGAGAACTCCAGCTCCGGCGAGCAGACCCCCAGCGGCAACAACGATCCCGCCCCCGCCGGCACCGGCTCTGTGTACTGGCTGAACTTCAAGCCTGAGTCCGACGAGACTCTGCAGAAGATCGCCGCCATGTACAAAGAGCAGAAGGGCACCGAGAACTGCTGGGCCATCAACTCCAAGGCCTCCGCCGAGGACCAGCAGGCCACCATGGACTTCATGGTTTGGTGCGTCACCGACCCCGAGGCCAGCCGCCTGCTGGTGGACACCTTCGGCGTCATGCCCTATAAGCAGGCCGCCGAGTCCACCAACGGCTTCCTGGCCGACGCCAACGAGTACAGCAACAACGGCTGCTACGTGATGAACTGGGCCACCAACTTCCAGCCCAACGTGGACGAGTACCGCGCCGTGCTGACCTCCGCTCTGAACCAGTACAACGCCGACCAGTCCGACGCCAACTGGGAGCAGGTCCGCACCGCCTTCGTGGACGGCTGGGCCGCTCAGTACCAGGCCATCAACGGCTGATTTCGTTCAGCGCTCACAACCGAACACACACACTTGACGGGGCGGGCGGCATCGCCCGCCCCGTCCCCTCATTTTCCCCGCGGTTCAACTTGAGTAAAGGGAGATGTTTATCTTGAAGCGGAAAAAATCCTCCGGAGTCAACGCCCTGACCGCCTCCACCCGGCGCTGGGCGCTGCTGTTCCTGGGCCCCGTCGTCGCCGCCTTTGCCATTGGCTTCGTCTGGCCCTTTATCCAAGGCATTTACCTCTCCTTGTGTAACTTCCGTTTGATCTCCGACGCCACCTTCGTCGGCTTCAGCAACTACGTGAAGGCATTTCAGGACCCGTCCTTCACCCACTCCTTCTGGTACTCCGCCCTGTACGCCATTGTGAGCCTGGTGCTCATCAACGTGCTGGCCTTCGCCGTGGCCTACGCCCTCACCCAGGGCATCAAGGGCAGCAACCTGTTCCGCACGGTGTTCTTCATGCCCAACCTCATCGGCGGCATCGTGCTGGGCTATATTTGGTCCATGATTTTTGACGGTATTCTCAGCCACTTTAACACCTCTATTCTTCTGGACTCCAAGTACGGCTTCTGGGGCCTTATCATCCTCATGTGCTGGCAGCAGATTGGCTATATGATGATTATCTATATCGCCGGGCTCCAGGCGGTGCCCGAGGATATGCTGGAGGCCGCCCGCATTGACGGCGCCACCCGCGCCCAGACCCTGTTCAAGGTGACAATCCCCAACGTGATGCCCTCCATCACCATCTGTATGTTCCTCTCCCTCACCAACGGCTTTAAGCTGTTTGACCAGAACCTGGCCCTCACCGCCGGCCAGCCCATCCAGATTATGCCCGGCGGCGCGAGCATCAAGACCACTGAAATGCTGGCCCTGAACATCTACAACACGTTCTACGGCTCCAACACGGCCGCCCAGGGCACTGCCCAGGCCAAAGCGGTCATTTTCTTCATCCTGGTGGCGGGTCTCGGTCTGGCCCAGCTCGCCTACACCCGTAAAAAGGAGGTGCAGCAGTAATGAACAAGAAACAGCACACTCTCTCCGCCCAGCGCCGGAACAAGGCCGTCCTGTCCGTGGTGCTGGCCGTCATCTGCATCATCTACGTGCTGCCCGTGGTGATGGTGCTCATCAATTCCTTCAAGCTGAATACCTTTGTCAAGACCGACACCTTCGCCCTCCCCACCGGGGAGATGTGGGCCGGCCTGGACAATTTCATAAAAGGCATGACCTTCGGCAACTACCCCTTCCTGGACAGCGTGAAGTACAGCGTTATCATCACCGTGCTCTCCACCGCCCTTATCCTGGTGTTTACCTCTATGGCGGCCTGGTATATCGCCCGTGTGAACTCCCTGTTCTGCAAGATTCTCTACTTCCTGTGCGTGTTCTCCATGGTGGTTCCCTTCCAGATGGTCATGTTCACCCTGACCAAAACCGCCAGCAGCCTCCACCTGGACACCCCCTACACCATTCCCGTGGTGTACCTGGGCTTTGGCGCGGGCCTGGCCATCTTCATGTTCGTGGGCTTTGTCAAGTCCATCCCCCTGGAGATTGAGGAGGCCGCCGCCATCGACGGCTGCGGGCCCCTGCGCACCTTCTTCCTGGTGGTGGTGCCCATGCTCAAGCCCACCATGATCTCCGTGGGCATTCTGGAAATCATGTGGGTGTGGAACGACTATCTGCTGCCCTACCTGGTGCTGGACAAAAACCTGTACCGCACCATCCCCATCCACATCCAGTACCTGAAGGGAAGCTACGGCACCGTGGACCTGGGCGCCACCATGGCCCTGATTCTCATGTCCATCATCCCTGTGATCGTGTTCTATCTCACCTGCCAGAAGCACATCATCAAGGGCGTGGCCGCCGGCGCGGTCAAGGGCTGATATCTCGGGCAAAACCCGCTTCGGCGGCAAGGCTCTGTGAAACCGTGTAAGGAGGGGCACGAATGACCATCAAGGATATCGCGCGGCTGTCCGGCGTGGGCGTGGCCACCGTGTCCCGCGTACTCAACGACCACCCCGACGTGAGCGAGGACACCCGCCGGAAGGTGATGGCGGTGGTGGAGGAACACGGCTTCCAGCCCAACAACAACGCCAAGCACCTCAAGCAGCAAAACGGCGCTTTCATCGCCATTGTCGTCAAGGGCACCATGAATATGCTTTTTGCCGACCTGGTGGAGCGCTGCCAGCAGCTTTTGCAGGACGAGGGGCGGGACGCCGCCGTCTACTACCTGGACGAGGACGCCAACGAGGTGGCCTACGCCCTCCAGCTGTGCCGGGAGCGCAAGCCTTTGGGCATCCTGTTCCTGGGCGGCGACCTGGAATTTTTCCAGGCGGAGTTTCAGCACATCGCCATTCCCTGCGTGCTGCTCACCAACTCCGCCCGGGAGCTTCCCTTCCCCAACCTGTCCTCCATCACCACGGACGACGAGGAGGCCGCCTACCAGGTCGTCCGCTTCCTGGCCGGCCAGGGCCACCGGAACATCGGCCTGCTGGGCGGGAACTGGTCCTGCACTCAAATCAGCTACCGCCGGGTTCAGGGCTGCCAGCGCGCCTTTGACGAGCTGGGCCTGCCCTTTGACGCCCAGCGGTGCGAGCCCTGCCGCTATTCCTTTACCGACGCTTACGACACCACCAAGCGTCTGCTGGGGCGCTGCCCCGACCTCACCGCCCTGTTCTGCCTCAGCGACGTGATGGCCATGGGCGCCATCCGCGCCATCTGGGACCTGGGCCGGCGGGTGCCCGAGGACGTGTCCGTGGTGGGGTATGACGGAATTCTCCTCTCTCAATTCTCCGTCCCCCGTCTGGCCACCGTTCGGCAGGACACGCAAAAGCTGGCCGAGCGCGGGGTGGACCTGCTGCTGCGCAGCCTCCGGCGTCCCCGCCCCCCGGTCCATGAGGTGGCGCCCTTCCAGCTCATCCCCGGCGACAGCGCAATGTCCCCCAAAAGCGCCACGCCATCCTAAAATACCAAGCCGCCGGACCTTCTCTACGGTCCGGCGGTTTTAGCGAAAGGAAGAACCTCCTATGAGATGCTCCGGCATTTTAATGCCCATCTCCTCCCTCCCCTCTCCCTACGGCATCGGCACATTGGGCGCCGCCGCCCGGGAGTTTGTGGATTTTCTCGCCGCCGGTGGCCAAACCTGCTGGCAGCTTCTGCCCATCTGCCCCACCAGCTATGGCGACTCCCCCTATCAGTCCTTCTCCTCCTACGCCGGAAACCCCTATCTGATTGACCTGGACGATTTGGCCGCCGACGGTTTGCTCCGCCCCGAGGAATACCAGTCCCTCCCCTGGGGGGACGACCCCCAGCAGGTGGATTACGGCCTGCTCTACCAGCAGCGCTACCCCGTCCTGCATCTGGCCGCCGCCCGCCTGCTGGCCCAGCCTCCCGCCGAGTATGAGGCCTTCTGCCAAGCCTCCGACTGGCTGGAGGGCTACGCTTTGTTCATGGCCCTGAAGGGAAAGCACGGCGGCGCGTCCTGGTTCAGCTGGCCCGAGGAGGAGCGGCTGCGCCGCCCATCGGCCATGGCCGCCGCCCGGGAGGAGCTGGACGGGGAGATTCAGTTCTGGAAGGCGGTGCAGTTTCTGTTCTTCCGGCAGTGGAACGCCCTGAAGGCCTACGCCAACGGCGCGGGCATCTACATCATCGGCGACCTGCCCATCTACGTGGCCGGGGACAGCGCCGAGGTGTGGACCAGCCCCGGCCAGTTTCAGCTGGACGAAAGCGGCGCCCCCACCGAGGTGTCCGGCTGCCCCCCCGACGGCTTTGCCGCCGACGGCCAGCTGTGGGGCAATCCCCTGTTCCGCTGGGAGCGCATGAAGGAGGACGGCTACCAGTGGTGGCTCAAGCGCATCGCCTTCCAGTTCACCATTTATGACGTGCTGCGCATCGACCATTTCCGGGGGTTTGACGCCTATTATGCCATTCCCGCCGGAGAGGCCACCGCCCGAAACGGCCGCTGGCGGCCCGGCCCCGGCGCGGAATTTTTCCGCGCTGTGGAGGCCGCCCTGGGCCCCAAGCCCATCATCGCCGAGGATTTGGGCTTCCTCACCGACTCCGTGCGGGAACTGCTGCGGGAGACCGGCTTCCCCGGCATGAAGGTGCTGGAGCTGGCCTTTGACCACCGCGACCCCGCCCCCGGCTACCTTCCCCACTGCTACGGCCCCCACTGCGTGGCCTATACCGGCACCCACGACAACGACACCATCCAGGGCTGGATGGCCTCCGCCTCCCGGAAGGAAGTGTCCTTTGCCCGGGAGTACCTCCGCCTGTCCAAGCGGGAGGGCTATCATTGGGG
>CAQCFX010000028.1 GCA_948766235.1 uncultured Oscillospiraceae bacterium
CGTCCGGCGGGCCGGGGACTGCCTCTCCGGCTTCAACCACACCCTTTCCAGTACCATGGCCACGGCAAAGATGGCCGCGAAGATCAGCAAAAACACCAGCACATACAGCACATTGTCCAGCACGGTTCCCCATAGCTTACCCCAATTTTCCAACATAACAAAAACCTCCTGAAATAGTCTGAAACGCCTGAAAAGACTGTCTTCCAGGCGCAACACTACCTCAAGAGGGGCCGCGCGTCTTCTTCCATCCGGACTGTAACCGTTGGTCCCGGAGTTTCACCGGGTCCACCGCTTTCGCGGGTTGCGGACTATACCGCCAGTGGGGAATTTCACCCCGCCCTGAAGACACTCATTCACTTGTTTCTCCCACATTATATCCCCGCCGCGGAAAAAATGCAACCCCCTTTTTCAGATGTTTTCTCCACTTTTTAAAACTAACGTTTCATAACCTCTTGACCTTTCCCCATTTATATTGTACAATCGTATCAGTTTCATGACGGGAGGGACTGACATGACCATAGAGCGGGCGCTCACCTGCTGCTTCAGCGGCCACCGGCCGGACAAGCTGCCCTGGGGGCTGGACGAGGAGGACCCGCGCTGCGCCGCGCTCAAGCGCAGCCTGGTCCGGGAGCTGGAGGGGCTGTACCGCCGGGGCTTCCGGCACTTCATCTCCGGCATGGCCATGGGCTGCGACCTGTACTTTGCCGAAGCGGCCCTGGCGCTGCGGGAGAGCTGCCCGGGGCTGACGGTGGAGGGCGCGGTCCCCTGCCCCACTCAGGCCGGCCGCTGGCCCGGCGCCCAGCGCCGGCGCTGGCGCAGCATTCTGGACCGCTGCGACCTGGAGACGGTGGTGCAGCAAAGCTACGACCGATTTTGTATGCTCCGGCGGGACCGGTACATGGTGGACCGTTCCGCCGCCATCCTCTCGGTGTTTGACGGCACGCCGGGGGGCACCCAGTACACCCTGAACTACGCCATGGACCAAAAGCTGGCTGTTTTGCTGCTGGACCCCCAGCGCCCCCACTCCCCCGCCGTGCGGTTTGACCCATAGCCGGCCGGCAAAAACGCTCTCCCCGGCTTTCGCCAGGGGGAGTGAAGCCCTTATTCGGGACGAATGGAGTGGTTGGGCGCTTCCCTGCCGGCATATAAACGCTCCCCCCGGCGAAAGCCGGGGGGAGCGAAGCCTCTTATTGGGGATTAATGGTGTAGTTGGGCGCTTCCTTGGTGATATAGATATCGTGGGGGTGGGACTCCTTCAGGCCCGCGGCGGTAATCTGGGTGAACTGGGCCTTGGTGCGCAGCTCCTCGATGGTGCCGCAGCCGCAGTAGCCCATGCCGGAGCGCAGACCGCCCATCATCTGATAGATGGTCTCGGACACCGGGCCCTTGTAGGGCACCCGGCCCTCCACGCCCTCGGGCACCAACTTCTTGTTGTTCTGCTGGAAGTAGCGGTCCTTGGAGCCGTGGGCCATGGCCCCCAGGGAACCCATGCCCCGGTAGACCTTAAACTGCCGGCCCTGATACACCTCGGTGTCGCCGGGGGACTCCTCGCAGCCCGCCAGCAGGGAGCCCAGCATCACCACGTTGCCGCCGGCGGCGATGGCCTTGGCGATGTCGCCGGAGTACTTGATGCCGCCGTCAGCGATGATGGGCACACCGTACTCGGCGGCCACCTGGGCCGCGTCGAACACGGCGGTGACCTGGGGCACGCCGATGCCCGCCACCACGCGGGTGGTGCAGATGGAGCCGGGGCCGATGCCAATCTTCACGCAGTCCGCCCCCGCCTCAATGAGGGCGCGGGTGCCCTCTGCGGTGGCCACGTTGCCCGCCACCAGCTGCACATCGGGGTACAGGGACTTGATGCGCATCACGCACTCCAGAATGTTTTTGGAGTGGCCGTGGGCGGAGTCCAGACACAGCACGTCCGCCCCCGCCTCCACCAGCGCCGCCACCCGGTCCAGCACGTCGGCGGTGACGCCGATGGCCGCGGCCACCAGCAGCCGGCCCTTCTCATCCCGGGCGGAGTTAGGGTATACCTGGGCCTTCTCAATGTCCTTGATGGTGATGAGGCCCTTCAGGTGGAACTGCTCGTCCACAATGGGCAGCTTCTCAATTTTATGCTGGCGGAGAATCTCCCGGGCTTCGTCCAGAGTGGTGCCCTCCGGCGCGGTGACCAGGTGGTCCTTGGTCATCACGTTGTCGATGAGCTGATTCATATCCGTCTCGAACTTCATATCCCGGTTGGTAATGATGCCGATGAGCTTGCCTCCGTCGCAGATGGGCACGCCGGAGATGCGGAACTTGGCCATCAGCTCGTCCGCCTCGGCCAGCGTATGGCCGGGGCCCAGCCAGAAGGGATTGATGATGACGCCGTTTTCACTGCGCTTCACCATGTCCACCTGCTCGGCCTGCGCTCCGATGGACATATTCTTGTGAATCACGCCGATGCCGCCCTCACGAGCCAGGGCAATGGCCATGCGGGACTCGGTCACCGTATCCATGGCTGCGCTCATCACCGGGATGTTCAAAGTAATCTTTTTGGTCAGCCGGGTGTGCAAATCCACATCCGCCGGAAGCACATTGCTCTCCGCCGGAATCAGGAGCACATCGTCGAAGGTGAGGCCGGTCTTTACAAACTTTTCGTTCCACGCGGGCTGGGCCATATTCCACTCCTCCATTTTTGCTTATTTTTGGATTTCATCTATTGTACGCTCTGGCCGGGGCACTGTCAAGCGGAACCGGCCACAACGTCATTTTTCAGCACTTTTGCCCAGGAGAACTGACCCACGAGCTCTCCGGCTGTCACTTTTTCCGGCCTGTCCAGCAGCCCCGCGTAGAAGGCCAGCAGCCCTGTGAGCTCCTCCGGGGCATACCGCGCCTGCAGCGCTTCCACGTCCAAATCCCGGTCCCGCTTGGCCAGCCGCCGCCCGTCGGGGGCGAGCAGCAGGGGCGTGTGGAAAAACCGGGGCGGGGCATAGCCCAGCTCCCGGTGCAGCCAGGCCTGCCGGGGGGCGGAGCACAGCAGGTCCCGCCCGCGCACCACATGGTTGACGCCCATGAGCGCGTCGTCCACCACCACGGCCAGCTGATAGGCAAACACCCCGTCCGACCGGCGGACAATGAAGTCCCCGCAGTCCCGGGCCAGGTTTTCCGTGTACGTCCCGCAGTTCCCGTCCTCCACGGTGACGGATAAGTCGGGGCAGCGCACCCGCCACGCCGGCCGGCGGCCCTGGCGCTCCAACTCAGCCCGTTCCGCTGCGGTCAGATGGAAGCACCTCCCGCTGTACACCACCGCGCCGTCGTCCCGGTGGGGCGCGGACGCCGCCATGCGCTCCGACCGGGAGCAGTAGCATGGGTAAATGAGCCCCTTTTCCTCCAAAAGGTGAAACGCTTCCTCATAATGCGCGGTGCGGCAGCTCTGCATATACTCCGGCTCCAGCCCGCCCTCGTCCCAGGTAAGCCCCAGCCAGCGCAGGTCGTCCATGAGCTGAGCGGCAAATTCGGGGCTTGTCCGCTGCGTGTCCAAATCCTCAATGCGCAGCACCAGCTCTCCCCCACAGCTGCGCACGTCCAGCCAGGCCAGCAGCGCCGAGAGCAGATTGCCCAGGTGCATCCGCCCGCTGGGCGTGGGGGCAAACCGGCCCCGTATCTTCATCGCTTCTCCCTCCCGTCAATCAAAAAAGGTGAGCTGCCGGTCCCCATAACCCAGGGTGGCCGCTCGGATGATGGACTTCATGTCGTATAAAATCCCCCGCTCCCGGCAGGCGGCGGTGAATACCGCCCACAGCTGTCCCGCTCTGGGGCTGGCGCACTGGTAGCGCTCCCCATACTGCCGCAGATAGCGTTCCCTCAGCCCCTGGCCGGGGAAAGCCCGCTCCAGGCCGTCCAGGAAATACTCCCGCTGGCCCTGGCGCATGGTGACGCCCAGGGCGGGGTAGATAAACCGCGCCCCGGCCCTCGCCGCCCCATCCACCACCGAGAGCACGCCCTGGTCGCTGTCCTCCAGAAAGGGCAGCACCGGCATGAACAGCACCCCGGCAAACACCCCCGCGCCGCTCAACTCCTTCAGCGCCGCCAGGCGGCGGCTGGGGGGCGGCGCGTGGGGCTCCACCTTGGCAGCCAGCGCGTCGTCCGCCGTCGTCACCGTGAGCTTGCAGATAACCGGGGAGTGGCGCTGAATAGAAGCCAGGATGTCCATATCCCGGGTAATCAGGCCGCTCTTGGTGGCCACGGCCACCCCGCAGTCATAGGCGTCAATCAGCTCCAGCGCATGGCGCGTCAGACACAGTTCCTCCTCAAAGGGATTGTATGGGTCGCTCATGGAGCCCATGCTCACAAACGCCGGGCGCGCCTTCCGGGCCAGGTCGTCCCGGAGGATGCGCAGCGCGTCCGCCTTGGCCCGCACGGTGTCAAACTCCCCAATCTGATAGCAGTCGCTGCGGCTGTCGCAGTACAGGCAGCCGTGGCAGCAGCCCCGGTAGATGTTCATGGTGTGGTCCGTCCCGAACCATTCGGTGGACCGGCTGCGGTGGAGCAGATGCTTGGCCGGTATGTATTCCATGTCCGCTCCCTTCCCAACGCTTCTGCGCTGAAAACGCCCCTCCCCACCGATGGGCAGGGAGGGGCGCGGCTCATTTCTTATTGAAAATGCGGAAGATATCGTCAAAGGGGTCCGCCTCTGGGGGCTCTACCGCCGCGCTGGACAAGGGCTTGGGCGGCGTCACCGCGCCCACTCCGGCGGGCACGCAGTCAGGCCTGTCCTCCTCCTTGGCGGCCTGGGGCGCCTGCTTGGCTTCCTCCTCCTGGCCGGGAACGGGGTTGTTCACACTGCCAAAGCCGGTGGCGATAACGGTGACCCGCAGCTCATCCTCCAATGTATCGTCAAAGGCGGTGCCCATCATAAACAAAGCGTCGGGGTCGGCCACCTTCTTGACCATCTCGGCGGCCAGCTCCACCTCCTCCAGGCCCATATCCATCGGCCCGGTGATGTTGACGATGATGCCCTTGGCCCCCTGGATGGAGGTCTCCAGCAGGGGGCTGTTGATGGCAATCTGGGTCGCCTCCTCCGCCTTGTTCTTGCCCGCGGCCCGGCCCACACCCATGTGGGCCAGCCCCGCGTCCTTCATCACGGCGGTGACGTCGGCAAAGTCCAGGTTGATAAGGCCCGTGGTCTTAATGAGGTCGGAGATGGACTGCACCGCCTGGCGCAGCACATCGTCGGCAATCGCAAAGGCGTTGGCAAAGGTGATTTTCTCATCGGTGGCGTACTGGAGGCGGTCATTGGGGATAATCACCAGCGAATCCACCTTCTGCCGCAGCTCCTCAATGCCCTTGGCTGCCTGCTCCATGCGGCGGCGGCCCTCAAAGTTGAAGGGCTTGGTGACCACGCCCACGGTGAGAATCCCCTTTTCCTTGGCCAGCTCCGCCACCACGGGGGCCGCGCCGGTGCCGGTGCCGCCCCCCATGCCGGCGGTGACAAACACCATATCCGCCCCGTCCAGCAAAGCGGTAATCTGCTCCTTACTCTCCTTGGCGGACTCCCGGCCCACCTCTGGGTTGGCCCCCGCGCCCTTGCCGCCGGTGAGCTTTTCCCCGATGGCCAGCTTCTGGGTGGCCTCGGAGGCGTTGAGGCACTGCCGGTCCGTATTGACCGCGATAAACTCCACGCCCTGCATTCCGGCGCGCACCATGCGGTTTACCACATTATTGCCGCCGCCGCCCACGCCGATGACCTTTAATACATCCTCATGGTTTTCGGCGGTATCCATTACAAACGCCATACCCACGTTCCTCCTATGTGAAACAAGTAGTAGCTGTCAATTTCAGTCCAAATGACTATATCTTGTTTATTGTACCCTTTTTTCTCCATGGGGTCAATAGAAAATCGCAGATTTTTGAAGCAGGGGAAAATTTCCTGTCCGCCCCGTCACTTCCCCGGCTTGAAGTACGCTTTCCCCTCCGCCACGGTCAGGTCCAGCGTACCCGCCACCCCTTCCGGGATTTTTTCGCTGGCCAGCGCCCGCTCCGTCAGCTGAATATAATAATCATAGTCTCCGCTCCGGGGCAGCTTCAGCCGGTAGATGTCATAGTCCAGCGTCATATAGGTGGCCGCCGAGCAGTCCAGCGCGGTGCACTGGCTCAAATGCCCCCGCTTCTCCAGCACGCCCAGCAGCTCTTTTACGTATTCCAGGGTGCTCTCCTCCTCCTCCGCTACCCGAATCATGCCCCCGGCATAGGGTCCCACCGCCGTCAGGCCGGTGACGGTCACGCTGTCCGCCCCGGTATCCGGCTCCAGAAGCTTGCCCTGGGAGGACATGAGCCAGCGCCCCTCCGCCGAGTCCACCGAGGCCGCCGCCACCCGCTCCGTCACCTTGAGCACCACGCCGTCGGGCAAAGCCTTGCGGATGGACACCCCCTCCACATAGGGCAGCTGCGCCCGGATCGCTGCGGAAATCCGGCTGCGGGGCAGGGTAATCAGGTTGTCGCCCATCTGGATGCCGGAGGCCTGAATGACCTCCGCCGCGGTATAGCGCACATTGCCCGTCACCTCCACGCTGTTCACCCGGAAAAAGACCACGCAGGCCGCCACCACCGCCGCCGCCACAAGCAAAACGGACAGCACCTTGTAAAGGCCGCCAAAGCGGCCCCTGCGCCGTTTGGGTCTGCTGTGTCTGCGCTGCCGTGCCACGGTCATCACCTCTGATCTTCTGTATCTGCGCGGCGTGCTTCACGCTTTTTGTCACGCTTCCCGCCGCTCCACATCCCCGCCCAGGCGGCGGAGCATCTCCTCCAGCCCCTCATACCCCCGGTCGATATGGTTCAGGCCGGACAAAACGGTGGTCCCCTCGGCCCCCAGGGCCGCCGCGGCCAGCGCTCCGCCGCCGCGCAGGTCGGCGGCCTCCACCCGGGCGCCGTGGAGGCGCTCCACCCCCCGCACCAGGGCCACCCGGCCCTCGGTGGTGATGTCCGCCCCCATGCGGATAAGTTCGGGCACATGGCGGTAGCGGCTGTCGAAGATGGTCTCCACAAACAGCGTGCACCCCTGGCAGCAGGCCAGCGCCGCCATCACGGGGGCCTGGGCGTCGGTGGGAAAGCCGGGATAGGGGGCGGTGCGGATGGTGGGCACCCCCCGAAGGGGCACGCTCGCGTCCCGGGACAGCTCCACATACTCCAGCTTGCTCTCCACCCGGCAGCCCGCCTGGTGGAATACGGAGAGGACGGTGGCCAGGTGCCGCCAGTCCACCCCCCGCAGCCGGACGGTTCCCCCCGCCGCAGCGGCGGCGGAGAGCAGGGTGGCCGCCACGATGCGGTCGCCCATCACCGCGTACGTTCCGCCGGACAGGGGCCTGCCGCCCTCCACCGTGATGGTGGAGCTGCCCGCCCCCCGCACGTCGGCCCCCAAGCTGTTGAGGAAGCTCTGCAAATCGCCGATTTCCGGTTCCCGGGCGGCGTTGGTGATGGTGGTGGACCCCGACGCGCCCACGGCGCACAGCATGGCGTTCTCCGTGGCCCCCACGCTGGGAATGGACAGCTGCACCTCCCCGCCCTTTGGCCGCCCATGGCAGTGAATGCCCTGCTCCTCCCTCACCTCGCACCCCATGGCGCGCAGGGCGGAAAGGTGCAGGTCAATGGGCCGGGGGCCCAGCTCGCACCCGCCGGGATAGCTCAGGTGGGCCTCCCCCGCCCGGGCCAGCAGCGGCCCCAAAAAGATGATGGACGAGCGCATGGCGCGCATCTGCTCCTCTGAAATGGAGCAGCCCGCCGCCCCGGTGGGGTCCACCACAATGGTGTGCCCCTCCTGCTCCACCCGGCAGCCCAGCCGCCGCAGAATGCCCAGCGCCGCGGTCACATCGGTGAGCCGGGGACAATTGGTCAGCGTCACCGGCCCCTTTGCCAGCAGGCAGGCGGCCAAAATGGGCAGCACGCTGTTTTTCGCCCCGTGGACGGCCAGCTCGCCCTCCAGCGCCCGGCCGCCGCGGATATACATCACACTCATGACAAAGCCTCCCCATAGAAAGATCTCCACCCATTCTATGTGGGAGCGTTCGTCACTGCTATTTTTTCACCAGCTTCATGAGATTTTCGTAGATATCCTGGGCCGCATCCGGCGCGGCCAGCCCCTTCAGCGCCCGGCCCATGGCGCAGCGCCGCGCGCCGTCCGAGAGCAGCTCCAGCGCCATGCGGTACAAATTTTCGCCGGTGCAGTCCTTCTCCTCCACCAGCTCCACCCCGCCCCGGTCATAGAGCACCTTGGCGTTTTTATACTGGTGGTTGGCCGCCACAAAGGGAGAGGGCACCAAAATGGCCGGCTTGCCCAGGGCGGTGAGCTCCCCGATGGTGGACGCTCCCGCCCGGCAGATTACCAGGTCGGCCGCCGCCATCACCACCGGCATATTGTCGATATAGGGCCGCACCTCGCTGTCCGTCACCGCCACGCCCCGCTTGGACAGCTCCGCCGTCATGTCCTCGAAGTCCCGCCCGGCGGCGTGAATGTAGTGGAACCGCCGGCCCTCCGCGGCCCAGCGCTCCACCAAATCCACCGTGTGCCGGCTCATGTGCCCCGCCCCCTGAGAGCCCCAGAAGGAGATGACCAGGGGCTGGCTGTCGGTCAGCCCCAGCTCCAGCCGCGCCCTCTCCCGGTCCAGGGAGAAGAACTCCCCCCGCACGGGCGTGCCGGTAACCGCCACCCGCTTGGCGTCCTGATAATACTGCGCCGCCTCCGGGAAGCCCACCATCACCAGGTCCACCTTGTTGGCCAGCGTCCGGGTGGTCAGACCCGGATAGGCGTTGGACTCGTGAATGGCGCAGGGGATGCGCCGCCTTGCCGCCTCGTGGACGGCGGGATAGGAGGCGTAGCCCCCGGTCCCCACCACCAGGTCGGGCTTGAACTGCTTCAGAATGGCCGCCGCCTCCCGCTGGCCCACGGGGAGCTTCAGGGCGCTGCTCACGTTATGCCGCAGCACCTTCAGGCTCCAGGCGCGCTCAAAGGTGGACACCTTCACCGTGCGGATGGGGTAGCCCGCCTGAGACACCAGCCGCTGCTCCATCCCCCGCTCCGCGCCGATGAACAAAATTTCGCAGCCGGGGTGCCGCTGTTGGAACACCTGGGCCACCGCCAGGGCCGGGTTTACATGACCCGCCGAGCCGCCGCAGGTAAATATCACTCTCATATCGTCCTCACATCGTCAAAGCAAAGTCCGCTTGGCTTTGTTTCCGCCTTTGGCGAAAACAAAGCCCGCTCCCTTGCTTCTCCTCTCCCCGCAAAGCCAAAGGCCGGCTTTGTGGGGGCCCCTGTTTGTCTCACAAGCTTCATTCTCTCGCCTCCGCCTTTCCTCTTATTCCGCCTTGGGGGCGGCAATCTGCCTGGACACGCTGAGCACCATCCCCATCTCCGCCAGCTGAATCATCAACGCTGTGCCGCCGTAGCTGAAAAAGGGCAGGGAGATGCCGGTGGGGGGCAGAACGCCGGTGACCACGCCGATGTTGAAAAACACCTGCATTCCCGTCAGGGTGGTGATGCCCACCACCAGCAGGGTGCCGAACCGGTCCCGGGCGTGTATGGCCAGCCAGTAGCCCCGGATGATAAGCAGGGAGAACAGGGCGATGATGACGCACGCCCCCACCATCCCCATCTCCTCGCACACAATGGCAAAGATATAGTCGTTGTGCTCCTCGGGGAGGAACAGATATTTCTGCCGGCTGTTGCCCAGCCCCACCCCCAGCAGTCCTCCGGAGCCGATGGCGATGCGGCCCTGGATGGGCTGGAAACCGTCCCCCCGGGGGTCCACAAAGGGGTCCCGCCAGATCTCAATGCGGGCCTTCATATAGTCCGTCTGCGTGATGATGAACCACAGGGCCGCCGCGGCCAGCCCGCCGCCGGCAAAGAACCAGTACAGCCGGATGCCCGAGGCGAACAGCACCGACGCCGCCGCCACAATCACCAGAATCATGGCCGACATATGCTTTTGCAGGGCGATGACGCCCAGCACCACCACCAGGCACACCCCATAGGGAACCAGCTCCAGAAAGCCAACCCGGTCCAGCTTTTCTCCCCACCGGCCCACCAGCGTGCGCCGGTTCCACTTTTTAGGCGGGCCAAGCTGGCTGTTGCGCTTGGACAGCCGGGCGGAAAAGTATAGTATGACACCAATCTTGGCAATTTCCGACGGCTGGAAGCGAATGCCAAAGATATTGACCCACCGCCGCACGCCGCCGCCGCTGCGCCCCAGGGGCGTGAACACCAGCAGCATCAGCACCACCGACGCCGCCAGCACAAAAATGGACATCCAGCGGAAGTGCTGATAGTCAATCTTGGAGATGACAAACATGGCCGCCACCCCCATCACCGCGAAAACGAACTGCCGCTTGAAATAATACATCGGGTCGCCCTCGGTGTTAATGGCCGGGTCCAGGTTATACATGGCGGAGACATAGGAGGCGGACAGCACCATGATAAGCCCCACGGCGGCCAGCAGCAGCACCAGCGCCAAAAACGGCAGATCAATGGGTCCCCGCGCCAGCTGCTGCTCAATGGTCAGGTCCCGCTTCGCTTTTCGAGCCATGGGTATCGCCACCTCCTCCGTTTATAGAACTGATATTTCACGTAAAGCGCTGGAAGAAAGACGCAACGGGCGCGGCCCTGGGGAGCCCTCTCCTGAACGCAGAGGCAGTCACCCAGCGCCTCGTAGCCTGTGGCTGCCTCGAAGGGAGGGAGAGGGCTGGGCTTCCCTGTCACGTTCACGTTGGGCGCGCTCCGATGTTCTCACGTTGCGAAGCGGCCAGGGCGCTCGGTCGCTTTCCCTCCGACTCGCTTCACAAACAGAATCGCTGCGCGATTCTTGGTTTGCAAAGCTCGCTCCAGTCCAAGCTCCCTCACTGTCCGCTTCTCCACGCTTAAATCGCGTACCGGTACATAACCCCCACAAACGCCAGCAGGCAGAACGCCACGGTGATGCCCGTGAAGGTGAGCACAATGCGCACCTCGCTCCAGCCGCCCAGCTCCAGGTGGTGGTGCAGGGGGGCCATGCGGAAAATCCGCTTGCCGTGGGTGAGCTTGAAGTAGCCCACCTGGATGATGTCGCTCATGGTCTCGGCAATGTAGATGACGCCCACAAACACCAAAACCAGCGGCACGTCCAGGGCAAAGGCCATGGCGCACACCGCGCCCCCCAGAAACAGCGAACCCGTATCGCCCATGAACACCTTCGCCGGGTAGAAATTGTACAGCAGGAAGCCCAGCAGCCCCCCCGCCAGCGCCCCGGCGAAAATGCCGATGGCGCCGAAATCCCACCATTTGGCCAACGCCACGAAAAACACCGCCACCGCCAGCGTCACACTGCCCGCCAAGCCGTCCAGCCCGTCGGTGAGATTGACCGCGTTGACGCAGCCCACCATCACAAAGGCGGCGAACACCAGGTACACCCCCCAGGGCAGCGGACAAATCACATTGACAAAGGGGATATACAGGTTGGGCGTAAGGTGGCCGCTCCACCGCAGCAGGGCCAGAAAGGCGATGGCCGCCGCCAGCTGAAGCAGGAACTTCCACCCGGCGGTGAGGCCGGTGTTCTCGTGGTGGCGGATTTTGGCGTAGTCGTCCACAAAGCCGATGGCGCCGCACACCAGGGCAAAGCCCAGCACAAACAGCGCCTGCCAGCTGCCTTGGGAGATGTCCTGCCAGCCAAAAATCAGCACCGCCGCGATGATGGCCACAATGAACATCAGGCCCCCCATGGTGGGTGTGCCCTCCTTGCTTTTGTGCCAGTTGGGGCCTATCTCCTTGATGGACTGCCCCGCGTGCAGGGCGCGCAGGGCGGGTATGAGAAACCACCCCACCACCGCCGAGATTACAAAGGCAGTCACTGCCGCCAGTAATATCCGCATTGCCATGTTTCCAACCTCTCCTCTTTCGTATTCCCAGTTCTCTCAAGCGCTCAGCTTCCGCTCAGCCGCTCCACCGCGTCGCTCAGCGGCATGCCCAGCGCCAGCGCCCCCGCCAGGGCCGCCAGATGGTCGTACAGCCGGGGCTGCTCCCCCGCGCGCACCCGCACCCGCATCAGCTCCTGGCCGGTCAGCGCCTCAAACTCAAGCCGTTCCCCCCGCAGGCGGACATTTTTGGCCGTCAGGTCCGCCTGGGGCCTGCCGTCGGAGTAGGCGTATATCAGCCCCGCGCAGGCCGCGGCAAAGCGGCGGCCCTCCGGCTCATCCAGGCCCACCACCGTCACCGGCGCCCGGCGGGACAGCGCCCACCGCGCCGCGGCGCAGCCGCTCAAGCCCCCCTGGGCAGGCTGGTCAAAGTTCTCCACCACCACCGCCCGGCAGGGCCGGTCAAAGGCCGCCGCCTGGCAGGGGGTGAGCTCCACCACCGGGTGGGGCAGCAGCCGGCGCAGCAGCTGCGCCGTCATTGTTCCGCCCCGGCCCACCACCGCCACCGGCGTCTGCCGCTGATTCTTATTGGTCGCCATAGTTGATACTGCTGACAAAGCGCACCTCCACCACTGTGCCTGGGGACACCAAAGTCCCCCCATCAATGGACTGCTCCGATGCAATAACGCTGGGGTCGTTGTAGTCGGCCACGCCGGTGGCCCGCAGGAACAGCCCCATCCCTTCCAGAATTTCCTTGCTCTTGGTGGGGCTTATGCCCGTCAGGCTGGGCACCTCCACCTGCTCCTCCGGCACCGTCTCGTCCAGATAGAGCACCACTGTGGAGCCGCCGGGGATGGACACGCCGGGAGAGGGCAGCTGCCCGGTAACGATGCTGCCCGTTCCCACGGTGCGCACATTGAAGCCGCTGTTTTGCAGCGCGCCCTTGGCCACCGTCAGCTCGCTGCCGATGACCCGCGGCATGGCGGTGTCCTCGCCGGCCAGCTCGCCCTCGCTGTACTGCTTCTCCACGCCCATGTAGTCCAGAATGCTGGCGATGAGAGAGCCCGCCATGGGGGCGGTGATATTGCCGCCGCTGATATAGGTGCCCGACGCGGTGTAGTTGGAGCCCGGCGCAGAGCGCCTGGGGGAGTCATAGGCCAGCAGCACCAGCACCTGGGGGTCGTCCGCCGGAGCAAAGCCCATGAAGGAGCAGATTACGTCGTCCCCTTCCTCATCCCGCTTTTCCGAGGTGCCCGTCTTGCCGCCGATGCGGTAGCCGGCCATGCTGGCGTTGTGCCCCGAGCCGTTGGCCACTACGCTCTCCAAAATGCTCCGCACGGTGTCGGAGGTGGCCTCGCTGATTACCTGGCGCACCTCGGACGTCTCATGATAGTACACCGTGCCGCCGTCGCTGTCCGTGATGGACTGCACCAGGTAGGGCTCTAAGAGATGCCCGCCGTTGATGACGGCGGCAAAGGCGGTAATCATCTGGATGGGGGTGACCTTCATGGTCTGGCCGAAGGAGGAGATGGCCACCGACATGGTGCCCGTGGGACCCTTGAACAACTCCTCCGCCCAAAACACCTGCGTGCCCTCCCCCACCAGGTCGATACCGGTGCTGGAGCGCAGGCCGAAGTCATTGAAGTATTTCCACATGACCTCCGGACCCATTTTCAGGCCGATGTCCATCAGCGCCACGTTGCAGGAATTCTCCACCGCCTCGGTGAGGGTTTGGTCCCCATGGCCGGAGTGTTTGTGGCAGTGGACCGGGTTGGTGCCCGGCACCACCACCTTGGACCCGCCGCAGTAGAAATGGTCGCTCAGGGTGACATAGCCCTCCTCCAGGGCCATGGCTACGGTGATGGGCTTGAACACGGACCCCGGCTCATAGGCGTCCGCCAGGGCCCGGTTGCGCCACTGCTTATCCCGGGCCTCCTTCCGGGCGGCCTTGTACTCGTCGCTGTCCTCCCCCTTTTCCGCCGCGATGGCGTCCAGCTCCGCCTGAAGGTCCTCATTGATGATGGCGGCGTAATGGTTGGGGTCAAAGTCCGGGGTGCTGGCCATGGCCAGGATAGCCCCGGTCTTAGGCTCCATGACGATGCCGAAGGCCCCGTTTTTCACGTCGTAGGTAGCGATGCCCTTCTCCATCGTCTGCTCCAGCATGGCCTGGATGCGCTCGTCCAGGGTGAGAGTCAAATCACAGCCGTCCTGGGCGTCAAAGTACATCTCATAGCCGGAAATCATCTCCATGCCGTAGCCGTTTTTGGAGGTGACCACCCGGCCCAGCTCGCCGGACAAAGCGTCCTCGTACAGCGCCTCGATGCCCATGGCGCCCACCTTGTTGTCGCCGCTGTTCTCGTTCTTGGACATATAGCCCAGCACGTGGGAGGCCACGGAGGAATAGGGATAGTACCGCTTGCTGTTGGGGGTGAGGTAGAGCTGCTCCGAGAGCTTATTCTTCTGCACAAACTCCCGGACCTTTTCCGCGTCCTCCTCCTCCAGCTCGGTGGCCACCTCCACATAGGCGTTGTTGGTGTTCTCCATCCGCGCCCACAGCCACTCCTCATCATAGTCAAAGGTGTCCGCCAGCCAATCCACAATCATCTCCCGCTTGTCGCGCAGGGCCTGACGGTATTCGCTCTCCGTCTTATAGTCTTCCTCCTTGACCGAGCCGTACACGCCCCGGGGAGACAAAATCAGTTTGTAGACGGTGGCGGACATGGCCAGGGTTCTGCCCTCGCGGTCGTAGATGGTCCCCCGGCTGGCGCTGACGGACACATCGTTTCTCTGCTGGTTGGCCGCCCGCTCGCTCCAGTAGGTGTGCTCCGTGATTTGCAGCTTGTAAAGCTGGGCAATCAGCGGGAGAAATATGGCTACGCCCAGCGTCACCATCAGGAAAATGGTGCGCCGGAACAGGCTGCGGTTGCTCCTGCCGTGGTCGCCCCGGTGGACTTTGTGTTTTTGAACCTGCATAGGCCTTCGCTCCTGAATCCTCAGATATGGGAAATAGGGCGCGGGAAATGATTGTATTCCTCGCGCCCTTGATGTTTCTCTATACGCAGTTTATGTCCCTCTCCAGCCCGCTTATGACAGCAAATTGGAAAGGTAGTTCTCCGCCCGCTGCAGCAGGGCGGACAGGCCCTCCTTGGCCCCATCGTAATAGACCACGCTGTCCTCGGCGGACAGGTCCAGGTACACGGTCTGCCCCGCTCCCGCCCGCACCATGGAGCCATTGGAGAGGAACTGCTTTTCAATGGCCTCCAAATCGAAAATCAGCTCGTATTTGGCCTGGAGCCTCTGCCCCTCGTCCTGAAGACTGGCCAGGCTGGAGCGCAGGTCCACAATGTCGTTGTTCAGCACCGCCAGCTTGGCGCTGCTCACCACCAGCAGCAGCGTGCACACCAATACCGCGAAAATGCCCACCACGGCAAAGGGCGCCACAGCGCTCTGGGGGCGGACCTGTATGCTGGGGCGGACGACAGGCTGCCTGCGAGGCCGGATTTGAGGCCGCCGGGGCTGCTGCGGGCGGCGGACGGGATTGCCCGCCTGCTGCCCCCGCCGGGATGGCGCGCGGACAGGCTCCTGCTCAAACTCCGGCTGATATGCCACGCTGCCATAGGTGCGGTATCTTCTGCTGCTGTTCCTGCGTTCCCTTGCCATGGGGCACTCTCCTTTGTACTTGGTCCACGCCCCCGCAACGGCATCCGCAGGGCCTTAATGTGAAAGCTTTTCCGCCACCCGCAGCTTGGCGCTGCGGGCGCGGGGGTTCTCCTCCAGCTCCTCTTTGCCTGCGGTGATGGGCCGCCTGCCAATCAGCTTCACCTTTGGGGTTTTGCCGCACACGCACACCGGGAAGTCCGGCGGACAGGTGCAGCCCTTCGCCCATTGGGCATAGGCGGTTTTCACCAGCCGGTCCTCCAGGGAGTGGAAGGAGATGACCGCCAGCCGTCCCCCGGGCTTCAGCGCGTCCAGCGCCCCCTCCAGCATCCGCTCCACCTCGCCCAGCTCGTCGTTCACCGCGATGCGGATGGCTTGGAACGACCGCTTGGCGGGGTGCTGCTTCTCCCTTCTCGCCTTGGCGGGCATGGCCCCGGCAATAATCTGGGCCAGCTGCCCGGTGGTCTCAATGGGTCCGCGCTCCCGCCCCCTGACAATGGCGGCGGCAATCAGGCCGGAATAGCGCTCCTCGCCGTACTGCCACAGGATGCGGCGCAGCTCCTCCTGCTCCCAGCCGTTCACCACGTCTCTGGCGGTCAGGGAGGCGGACTGGTCCATGCGCATATCCAGCGGCGCGTCCTGGAGGTAGGAAAAGCCCCGGCTGCCGTCGTCCAGCTGGGGGGAGGACACCCCCAGGTCAAACAGCATTCCGTCCACCCCGCTCACGCCCAGCCCGGCCAGGATTTCCGTCAGGCCGCCGAAGTTTCCCCGCACCAGGGTCACCCGGTCCATGTACCCCTCCAGGCGCTGGGGCGCGGCGTCCAGGGCGGCCTTGTCCCGGTCGATGGCGATGAGCCGCCCGGTGGTCAACCCCTTGACGATTTCTCGCGAGTGGCCCGCCCGGCCCAGGGTTCCGTCCACATACACGCCGTCCGGCCGAAGGGCCAGAGCGTCCAGGCACTCGCTTAAAAGCACCGGCTTATGGCTGTATTCCATATCAAATCCCCAGGTTCTTCATCAGGTTGGCAATGGTCTCGGGATTGAGCTGCTGCTGGGTCTTGGCCCTCCAGTTGTCTGCGCTCCAAATCTGGGCCCGGTCGTTGTTGCCGGTAATCACCACGTCCCGGTCGATTTTGGCGTAGTCCTTCAAATAGGAGGGAATCTGAAAGCGCCACTGCTTGTCCGCCTCGCACAGCTGGGCGCTGGCGAAAAACAGGTCCATGGCCGCCGCGTCGGTGGTGGACAGCTCGGACACGCGCTGGCGCAGCTTGTCCCAGGTCTCCATGGGGTAGAGGGTCAGGTTCTCCTTCACTCCTACCGCCAGGTAAAACGCGGAGCCCAGCTTCTCCCGCAGCTTGGAGGGCACAATCAGGCGGCCGGCGTTGTCAATGCTGTGCTCATAGGTGCCAGTCATCCTGTTCCCTCCATTTCTCTCCATGAAATGGTGCTTATCCTCCATTTCACTCCATTGTGCTTTTCAGTATACAGGACCCACCTATAAATTGCAAGAACTTTTTTTCGGCGAATCTCGCCCATTTTCGGGTTCTGACAGCAGTTTTTTATCGAACAGTCATTCGTTTTGCAGTTTGCATACCCTCTCTCTGAGGCTCTTTCAGCACCCACCCCCCATATCTTGTAGGGCGAAAAAAAGCCCTGCCGCGTTCTCCCGCGGCAGGGCAGAATTTCCACTATTTTCTTTTTTCTCACATATCCGCCTCGGCGTCGTACATTCGGCTGCCGCCGGACTGGCTGGAGGAGGCGCCTGTGCTCCCCCCCATGCCGGAGCGAAACTGGTTATGTACCTGGCGCATCTCCGCGTGGGCGGAGGCCAGCGCGTCCTCCGTGCGGCGCAGCAGGTCCACGCAGTACTCGTTGGTCTCCCGGCAGGTTTTCTTTGCCTCCGCCTCGGCGTGGGCCAATATCTCCCGCGCTTTCTGCCGGGCCTGGTTCATCACCGGCGCCTCGCTCACCATCTGATTGGCCTCAATCTCCGCCCGCTTGCGGATTTCCTCCGCCTCCCGCTTGGCGGCGGCCAGATACTCGTTGCGGGCGCTGAGAATTTTTCTGGCCTCGGCCAGGTCTACCGGGAGCTGCTTTTTCGCGTCCTCAATCAGGTCCAGCGCCTTGTCCCGGTCAATCACGCACTTGTCGCCGCTGAAGGCGGCGTTTTTGGCCTCGTCAATCATATCAAAGAGCATATCCAGCAGTTCGTCTACGGCAGTCGCCATGTTCAAATCTCTCCTTTATCTCCTGCGTTTCTGACGTGCGCTTCACTCCATCTGCTGCGCGGCGCTGTCCGCCACCTTGGCCCGCACCTGGTCGATAATCTGCCGGGGTACAAAATCGGACAAATCCGCCCCGTACCGGGCCAGCTCCTTCACCACAGTGGAGCTGAGAAAGGCGTATTTCGGCCGGGTGTAGAGGAATACCGTGTCCAGCTTCGGGTACAGCTTGGCGTTGAGCATGGCCATTTGAATCTCAGACTCATAGTCGGACACCGCCCGCAGACCCTTCACCAGCACGCGGGCCCGGTGGCTTTTGGCGTACTCCGCCACCAGCTCCTTGGAGCAGTCCACCCGCACGTTGGGCAGCTCCTCCGTCACCCGGCGGATGAGCTCCACCCGCTCCTCCGGGGAAAACAACCCGCCGTCCTTGGCGGAGTTGACGCTGACGCACACGATGAGCTCGTCGAAAATAGCGGCGGCGCGCTTGATGACGTCCAGGTGGCCCAGAGTCACCGGGTCGAAGCTGCCGGGGTAGATGGCGCGTCTCATGGATTATGCCCTCCTGCGGTAAATGGTCACTTTGATTTTGCCGTACCGATACTCGCCGCCCTTTTCATAGGGGTCCGGCAGGGCGGGCAGCGTATGCTCCGCCGGACTTTCGCACACTATTATACCATTTCCTGTTACAATGTCAATCGCCGCGATGCGCTCCAGCGCCCGTTCCAGATTTCCCGAGGCGTAGGGCGGGTCCAGGAAGACGAGGCCGTACTTCTCCCCGGCGCGGCCCAGAAAGGCGGAAAAGTCCTTTCCGTGGAAGGCGGCCCGGTCCTCCAGAGCGCAGGCGCTCACGTTGCGCCTGGTCACCTTCAGCGCCGCGGGGGCGCTGTCCACAAAGTCGCAGAAAACCGCCCCCCGGCTCAGCGCCTCGATGCCCAGCTGCCCGGTGCCGGAAAACAGGTCCAGCACCCGCCTGCCCTCGATATCAAACTGGATGGCGCTGAACAGCCCCTCCTTTACCCGCGCCGTGGTGGGCCGGGTGGACAGGCCGGGCAGCTCCTCCAGACGCCGGCCCTTGGCAAGTCCGGTAATCACTCTCATAACGTCTCCTCCGCTCCCTGTTGGCTCTGCGCCGGATGGAAATGGGCATACACCGCCTGGGCGGTATTTTTGGGCACCACAGCCGTCAGCTCCTCCAGCGAAGCGACCTTCACCGCCTTTACGCTCTTAAAATGCTTGAGCAGCTGGGTCTTGCGCGCAGGCCCCACCCCGGAAATCTCGTCCAGCGCCGAGCCCTTCAGGTGCCCCGCCTGCTGCTGGCGGTGGAACTCAATGGCGAAGCGGTGGGTCTCCTCCTGGATGCGGCCCACCATGGCGAACAGGGCCTGGTTGGCCTGGATGCCAATCTCCCGTCCGTCCCCCGCCGCCAGGGCCCGGGTGCGGTGGCGGTTGTCCTTCACCATGCCGTAGGCTGGGATGTCCCCCAGCCCCAGGCGCTCCAGCGCCGCCTCGGCGGCCCGCACCTGCCCCGCTCCGCCGTCGATGAGCAGCAGGTCGGGCCGGCCGGCAAACTTCTCGTCCCCGTCCAGATACCGGCGGAACCGCCGCTCTACCACCTGCTCCATGGAGGCGTAGTCGTCGGCGTGGGGCATATTCTTCAGCTTGAAGTGGCGGTAATCCCGCTTCAGCGGCCGGCCGTCGATGTGCACGGTCATGGACGCCACAATGTCCGAGCTGCCCGTGTTGGAGATATCGAAGGCCTCGATTCGATGGGGCGGCTCAGAAAGCCCCAGCAGGGCCCCCAGCGCCTCGGTGAGCTTGCTCCGGCGCTCCTCCGCCGTGGTGGCCCGGAGCACCTCCTCTGCGGCGTTCTCGTTGGCCAGGCGCACCAGCTCCATCTTGGCCCCCCGCTGGGGGGTGAGCACCTCCACCTTGCGCCCCACCGCCTCGGTGAGCATCCGGGCCAGCTCTACCTGTTCGTCAATGTCGCAGGGCAGCAGAATATGCTTTGGCAGCTGCCCCCGCCCGCCGTAATACTGGGCCGCCAGGGTGGACACGGTGGTCTGCTCATCCTCCATGGGCACGCCCAGCAGCTCCCAGTCCTTGGCCGCCAGCTCGCCGCCCATGTAGTGCAGCACCACGAAGCAGCTCTTGGCCTCCCCCCGGTGGTAGCCCACCACGTCCGTGTCCGCCAGCGACCCGGCCACCGCCTTCTGCCGCTTGCTCAAAAGCTGGATGGAGCGGATGCGGTCGCGCAGCTGGGCGGCTTTTTCAAAGCGCAGCTCCTCCGCCGCCAGCTCCATCTCGGCGGTCAGCTCGTCCACCACCTCGTCCAGCCGCCCCTCCAGCAGCCGCACCGCCTGGTCGATGGACCGCCCGTACTGGCTTTGATCCATCTCCTCCCGGCAGTAGCCGTCGCACACGCCCATGTGGAAGTTGAGGCAGGGCCGCTCCTTCCCGATGTCCCGGGGGAACTTCCGGCGGCACCCCGGCAGGCGCAGAGCCTCCCGCAGGGCGTCGATGATGCCCTGGCTGGCAAACCGCCCGCCGTAAGGCCCGAAGTACCGCGCCCTGTCGTCCTCCGCCTTGGCGGACAGGGAAAACCGGGGGTACTCCCCCGCCGACAGCCGGATATAGGGATAGCCCTTGCTGTCCTTCAGCAGGATGTTATACCGGGGCTGGTGCCGCTTGATGAGGGCGCACTCCAGCACCAGGGCCTCAAACTCGGACTGCACCACGATCACGTCGAAGTGGTCGATCTGGGACACCATGGCCCGGGTTTTCTCCGTGTGGGAGGCGGAGTCCTGAAAATACTGGCTCACCCGGTTTTTCAGGGCCTTGGCCTTGCCCACGTAGATCACTTCGCTGGCCCCGTTCTGCATGATGTAGACGCCCGGCTTCAGGGGCAAAGCGTGGGCCTTGTCCCGCAGTTCCTCAAATGTCATAGCGCACGCCCCCCATTGTCACGCTGCGCATCCTTCGCAACGGGGCCCAAGTCCTCCGATTCCGCCAAAACCCATCCGGCCTTTCGTGCCTTCTTGGGCTTTTGGCTCCAC
>CAQCFX010000029.1:0-8164 GCA_948766235.1 uncultured Oscillospiraceae bacterium
CGTACTGGAGCACCTGGGTGGAGTCGGTGATGTCGATCTTCTGGGCGAAGTCGTTGACCATTTTCCGCTCCGCCTCGTTGAGCTGGCTCTCGTCCAGCTGGATGGCCTGGGCGTCCCGGGCGGCCTGCACCGCGGCGGCGTCCTCCGGGGTGACGCTGTTCTCCAGCGTGAGGGTGGGGGCCTCGGGGGCCTTGGGGATGGCGGCCTCGGCCGCGGCCGCGCCGCTGGGGTCCAGGGTCAGCTCGGGCATCATGTTCAGCTCGTCACTCATTGTCATTCTCCTCCGAATCGTGATTGGAATTGGGGGCGTACTCCGGGAAATCCTCCGGAGTGCGCCGATAGGTTTTCCAAAAGCTCCGCGCGGCCACGGCGCTGGCCGCCAGCAGCGCCAGATGGGCTATATTCAGCTCCGGCAGCCGCCGCACCACCGCCACCGCCATGGAAGCGGCGGCCAGGGCCCACACAATGGCCAGCACCCGGTAGCCCTTCTTGGGAATCTTCTTTTTCATGCCGGTCTCCTCATAAGCCGCCCAGGGTCATGCCGCCGATGCCCTCCTGCTGAAGCATCTGCTCCATCACCTTGATGTCGGCGGAGATGTCCAGCGCCTCCTCGCCGTACAGCGCGTCCAGCTGACGGCTGAAGGCCACGCACACGGTGTCCAGCATCTCCTCAATCTTGCCCTTAGTGCCGTCGATGTTGGTCCCCGACACCCCCGTGGAGTCCATGCGGTCATAGGCGTTGAGCAGCTTCAGGGTGGTGGGCAGGTAGTAGTTCATAAACTTGCGAATCTGGGGCAGCTTGGCGGGCTTTTCCACCACCGCGTCGATAATCTTGCCGGTGGTGGTCTCCAGGTGGCTGATTTGGGCGGAAATCTTCACGTCCTTGATGGAGTCGTTGAGCCGGCGCATCTCGCCCACCGCCCGGTCCCGCTCCACCAGCAGCGCGTCGATTTCCGCGTTTCCGGTGGACTTGGGCTTCTCCTCCCTTTTGGGCGCGGCCTGGGGCTCGGGTTTGGCCGCCGCCTCCTCCTGGAGCTCATATCCCCGGTCGGGAAAGAGCATTTTGCCCACATGGTACGCGATGAAGGAGGCCAGCGCCGCCATAATATAGTGGGTGGGCCGGTACAGCGGGGCCAGCAGCGCCCAGACAAGCCACGTCCCCCCGATGAAGTAGATGGGCAGCACGCTGCGTTTTTTCACATAGGACACGGCGGACGCTCCTTTCCAATTCAAGGGTATACTTCATCCTCTATTTTACCCCCGCCAACCCGCCGTGTCAAGAAGAAGGGGGGCGAAGCGGTTGACTTTAAGATTTTCTTCATGTAAAATAGGTTGTTATATCTCAGAAACAGACAATAGGCAAGGGAGTTCTTCCACCATGATGACGCTGAACGATTTCAAGGCGGCCCGAAAAACGCTGGACGGCGTGCTCCACCGCACCGATTTGATCTACAGCCCCTTTTTCACCAAAACCACCGGCAACCAGGTGTACATCAAGCCGGAGAATATGCAGGTCACTGGGGCGTATAAAATCCGGGGCGCCTATTTCAAGTGCTCCACCCTGTCCCAGGAGGAAAAGGAGCGCGGGCTGGTCACCGCCTCCGCCGGCAACCACGCCCAGGGCGTGGCCTACGCCGCCCGGGCCTCGGGGGTGGCGGCCACCATCGTCATGCCCACCACCACTCCCTTAGTGAAGGTGAACAACACCAAGGACTACGGGGCGAAGGTGGTGCTCCACGGCGAGACCTTTGACGACGCGGCGGCCCTGGCCGCCCAGCTCAGCCGGGAGGAGGGGCTGACCTACGTCCACCCCTTTGATGATCTCACCGTGTCCACCGGCCAGGGCACCATCGCCTATGAGATTTTCAAGGACCTGCCCGATGTGGACGTGATTCTGGTTCCCGTGGGGGGCGGCGGGCTGGCGGCGGGGGTGTCCACCCTGGCCAAGCTGCTGAACCCCTCGGTGCGGGTCATGGGCGTGGAGCCCTCCGGGGCGGCGTCCATGAAGGCCAGCCTGGAGGCGGGCCATGTGGTGACGCTGGACCGGGTCACCACCATTGCCGACGGCGTGGCGGTGAAGACCCCCGGGGAGCAGGTATTCCCCTACATCCAAAAGAACCTGGACGGCGTGCTCACCATTGACGACGACGAGCTGGTGGACGCCTTTTTGGACGTGATGGAAAAGCACAAAATGATTGTGGAGAACGCGGGACTGCTCACCATCGCGGCCCTCAAGCACCTGGACTGCCAAGGGGAGAACGTGGTCAGCGTGCTGTCCGGCGGCAATATGGACGTGATTACCATCTCCTCCCTGGTCCAGCACGGCCTTATCAACCGGGGGCGCATTTTCACCTTCTCGGTGCAGCTGCCCGACCGGCCCGGCGAGCTGCTGCGCATCGCCGATTTGGTGGCCAAGCTCAACGGCAACATCATCAAGCTGGACCACAACCAGTTTGTCAACATCAACCGTCAGGCGGGGGTGGAGCTGAAGGTGACGCTGGAGGCCTTCGGCCTGACCCACAAAGCGGAGATTATGAACGCCCTGGGAGAAGCGGGCTATCAGGTCAGGGAGGTGCCCCTCAGCGGCACCATCACAGGATAACCCCGCAAAATCACAATCCCCCCGCCGCCGCGGTTGCGGCGGCAGGGGGTATTCAGGTGCGGCGCGCCGTCCGGCGTCCCGTCCGGGCGCGAGCGGGGGCTTGGGGGAACCGCCCAGCCGGCCCCGGCGGCGACCTCCGCGTACTCTATCTTATGCACGCCTTCGGCCCTTGCGCCGGGTCCAACCGCAGCGGCCCAGCCTGTCCCAGCGGCGGATTCCCCAAAAAGGAGGTAAAAAACCATGGTCAAAATCGCCCCCTCCATTCTCTCAGCGGATTTTTGCAATTTAAATTCGGAGATACGCCGGGTGTCCGGCGCGGACTGGCTCCACGTGGACGTGATGGACGGGGCGTTCGTCCCCAACCTCACCGTAGGCGTCCCCGTGGTAGCCTCCATCCGCCGGCACACAGATATGTTTCTCGACGTCCACCTGATGATTGACAAGCCCGCGCGGTATATCGACGCCTTCTGCAAAGCGGGGGCGGACCTGCTCAGCGTCCACCTGGAGGCCGACCACCCCGCCCGCATCGCCGACGCTCTCCACGCCATGGAGGCCAACGGGGTGAAAAAAGCGGTGGCCCTGCGGCCCATCACGTCGGCCAAGGCCGTGCTGCCCTACATCGAGCAGCTGGACATGGTGCTGGTGATGACGGTGGAGCCGGGCTTCGGCGGGCAGGCGTTTATGGAGCAGCAGCTCTCCACCATCCGGGAGGTGCGCTCGCTCATCGACCGCTATCACCCCGGCTGCGAGCTGGAGGTGGACGGCGGCATCGCCCCCGGCACCGCCGGGAAGGCGATTGAGGCCGGGGCCACGGTGCTGGTGGCAGGCTCGGCGGTGTACGGCGCGGAGAATCCGGCAAACGCCATCGAGCTTTTGCGGACAGGGAGGTGAGCGCGTGAAAACCTATAAAATCCTGACGGTCAAAAACCCCGAAGATGCCGAGTCGGCGATGAACGAGATGGCCCGCCAGGGCTGGGCCGTCAAAGCGGTAACGCACTGGGAAACCATTAGCGGCCACCGTTTGATGGTTACCTTTGAGAAGGACGCATAACTGTTTGGAGGTCTTACCATGGACTACTTCCCCGCGGCGCTGGAAACTTTAGTGGAGCAGTTCGCCAAGCTCCCCGGCGTGGGCCGCAAAAGCGCCCAGCGCCTGGCCTTTTATATCCTGGACCAGCCGGAGCAGACGGCGCAGGACTTTGCCGCCGCCCTGCTGGACGCCAAAAGGAGCATCGGCTGCTGCCCGGTGTGCCAGAACCTCACCGACGGGGACGGGGAGTGCGCCATCTGCGCCTCCTCCAAGCGGGACCGCTCCCTGGTGTGCGTGGTGGCCGACCCCAAGGACGTGGTGGCCATGGAGCGCTCCCGGGAGTACCAGGGGGTGTACCACGTGCTCCACGGGGTGATTTCCCCCATGAACCACGTGGGGCCGGACGATTTGCGCATCGCCCAGCTGGTGGAGCGGGTGGCCGCCGGGGGCGTGAGCGAGGTCATCATGGCCACCAACCCGGACACCGAGGGCGAGACCACCGCCATGTACCTGTCCCGGCTCTTGAAGCCCTTCGGGGTGAAGACCACCCGCCTGGCCTACGGCATCCCGGTGGGCAGCCACTTAGAGTTTGCCGACGACGCCACCCTCATGCGCGCCCTGGAGGGGCGCCGGGAGATTTGATTCACTCTATCATCAGAATATCCGCAAAGGAGGTTCCCCCATGAAGCGCAGCGCCGAATTCACCCGGGAGAAGCTGGAATACCTGAAGCTGCTCGCCCGGCAGTACCCCACCGTACAGGACGCCAGCACCGAAATCATCAACCTGCGGGCCATCCAGAACCTGCCCAAGGCCACCGAACACTTCATCTCCGACGTCCACGGCGAGTACGAGGCTTTCCAGCACATCCTCAGCTCCGCCTCCGGCGTGGTGCGGGAGAAGATTGACGAGCTGCTGGGCTCCACCGTCCCCCGCTCCGACCGGGACCAGCTGGCCACCCTCATCTACTACCCCGAGGAGAAGCTGGAGGAGATTGAGCGGGAGACGGAGGATATGCGGGAGTGGTACCGCATCACCTTCCACCGGCTGATCGACCTGTGCTGTCTGGTCAGCGCCAAGTACACCCGCTCCAAGGTGCGCAAGGCCATGCCCAAGGAATACGCCTACATCATCGACGAGCTCATCCACACCCACTACGAGAAGAACGAGGCGGACAAGCGGGGCTATTACGAAAACATCATCAACACCATCATCGACCTGGACCGGGCGTCCAACTTCCTGATTCAGCTGTGCGAGCTCATCAAGCGCCTGGCGGTGGACCACCTCCACCTGGTTGGGGACATCTTCGACCGGGGCCCCGGCGCGGATGTTATCATGGACAGCCTCATGGAGCACCACAGCGTAGACATCCAGTGGGGCAATCACGACATTTTGTGGATGGGCGCCGCCTCCGGCTCCCGCACCCTGGTGGCCACGGTGCTGGTCAACTCTCTGCGCTACAACAACCTGGACGTGATTGAGACGGGGTACGGCATCTCCCTGCGCCCCCTGTCCGTGTTTGCCGACGAGGTTTACCGCAAGTGCGACGTGAGCCGCTTCCAGCTCAAGCTGGCCAAGGAGGACGAGGACAGCGTCACCGAGCGGGACAAGCTGCTGTGCGCCCGGATGCACAAGGCCATCACCATGATACTGTTCAAGCTGGAGGGGCAGAAGATACGCCGCAACCCCTGCTTCGGCATGGACGACCGGCTGCTGCTGGACAAGGTGGATTTCCAGAACAAAACCGTCGCCATCGACGAGACGGTCTATCCCCTGCTGGACGCCGACTTCCCCACCGTGGACCCCAAGGACCCCTGCGCCCTCACCCCCGAGGAGGACGCGCTCATCAACACCCTCACCCGCTCCTTCCGCCACAGCGAAAAGCTCCAGCGCCACGTCCGCTTCCTCTACTCCAAGGGCAGCCTGTACCGGGTGTATAACGGCAACCTGCTGTTCCACGGCTGCATCCCCATGCACGAGGACGGCACGCTGATGAGTTTCTCCATCGGCTGCAAGAACCTGTCCGGCCGGGCCTTCCTGGACTACGCCGACGCCACCGCCCGCCGGGCCTATTACAACAAGCCCGGCTCCCCCGAGCGGCAGTTCGGCATGGACTTTTTGTGGTGGCTGTGGTGTGGCCGCAACAGCCCCATTTTCGGCCGGGACCGGATGACCACCTTCGAGCGGCGCTTCATCGCCGACGAATCCACCCATGTGGAGACCAAAAACGCCTACTACCGGCTGTACAACGACCCCGCCGTGTGCGAGGGCATTCTCAGCGCCTTCGGCCTGGACGGCCCCCACTGCCACATCATCAACGGCCACGTCCCTGTAAAGTCCAAAAAGGGGGAGAGCCCCGTGAAGGGCGGGGGAAAGCTGGTGGTGATTGACGGCGGCTTCTGCAAGGCCTATCAGAAGACCACCGGCATCGCCGGCTACACCCTCATCTATAACTCCGGCTGCTTCCGCCTGGTGGCCCACCAGCCCTTTGTGGGCCGGGCGGAGGCCATCCGCAAAAACTGGGACATCGCCTCCACCTCCCAGATTTTCGAGCGCCTGGACAGCCGCGCCACCATTGAGGACACGGACAACGGCCGCCGGATGCAGTCCCAGGTGGACGACCTGCTGGACCTGCTGCGGGCCTACCGCAGCGGCGCCATTGTGGAGGGCCACAAAACCTAACGTCCCAAAAGCCGCCCGCCAGGCTGCTGGCAGGCGGCTTTTTTGTGCAAATTTTGACAATATCTACATCTTTTCGCAAATTTGATACCAAATTGTAACTTTTTTGTGAATACTTTTCCTTGCCCAATTCAGGATATGGTGGTACAATGTTCATGACTGTGTTCGTAGGAGGTCTGCTACGTTATGGAAGGTTCCACTCCAAAAAAAAGTGTTCCCGCGGCCCTGATTGCGGGCATTATCGCCGCGGCCCTGTCCGTCGCGCTGGTGGGCGGCTATCTCGGGCTGTGCTCCTGGGTGCAGGACAACGGCTGCCTGCTGCCCGGCGCGGTGGCGGTGGACGACCGGGGCGACCCGGTGGCCCAGCTGGGCAAGCTCCCCGCCGACGAGGCCGCGGTCCTCGTGGCCCAGGCCATGGACGAGCGGCTGGACCAGCGCTCCCTCACCATCGAGTACGGCGAGGGCAAAAGCGTGGTGCTCCCCGGCGAGCTGCTGGCCTGCTCCCCGGAGGCCGCGGTGGAGCGGGGTATGTCCGCCAAGGCGGCGCAGCCCTTCTGGAAGCTGGGAATGCTCTGGCTCGGCCTGATTGAGGAGCCCACCGACCTGTCCCTGTCCGCCGCCGCCTTTACCCCCGAGGGGGAGGCCAAGGCCCGCCAGCTCATCCAGGAGATTGCCGGCGAGCTGTACGTGGCGCCGGTGGACTTTACCTATGAGGTAGGCGAGGAGACCGTGGAGGTCACCCCCGGCTTTGACGGCCAGGAGCTGGACGTGGAGGAGCTGTTCGCCCAGGTGCTGGCCGCCCTGGCCGACGGCGAGACCCAGCTCACCGCCCAGCCCCAGCCCCTGCCCGGGGCGGAGCTCACCGGCGAGAGCCTTAACGAGCTTGTCTACGTGGAACCCAAGGCCCCCAGCCTGGACGAAAACGGCAAGCTGGCCCCGGCGGTGATTGGCCTGAGCGTCAACCCTGAGGAGGCCCAGGCCATTTTGGACGAGGCCGTCCCCGGCCAGCCCTGCACCATCCCCCTGGAGTTCACCCCGCCGGGCACCACCGGCGACGAAAAGCTCTATTATAAGGACCTTTTGTCCGAAGTGACCACCTGGATGGACGGGGTGTCCAACCGCTCCTTTAACGTAAACCGGGCCGCCGAATTCTGCAACGGCAAGGTCATCCAGCCCGGCGAGGTATTCTCTTATATCGACACCATCGGCGATCCCAGCTCCGCCAACGGCTACAAGCCCAGCACCGGCTATCAGGACGGCCGGACCGTGCCCATGGACGGGGGCGGCGTGTGCCAGGTGTCCTCCTCCCTGTACTACTGCGCGGTGTACGCCAACTTGGAAATTGTCCGCCGGGCCTGCCACGCCTTCTCCACCGGCTATATCCCCAACGGCCTGGACGCCACCATTTACTATCCCTCGCTGGACTTCAAGTTCCGCAATAACACCGGCTTCCCCATCAAGATTGTGGCCTATACGGAGGGCGGGGCGGCGGGGAAGCTGACGGTGCAGTTCTACGGCAGCAATCCCGACAATATCACGGTGAAAACCGAGCGCTACACCCTGTCCTCCACCCCCTGGACCACGGTGTACCAGCCGGACGAGACCATCCCCGTGGGCGCACCCAAGGTGGACATCACCCCCTACACCGGCTACGAGGTGGATGTGTACCGCTGCGTGTACGACGGAGACGGGCAGCTCATCTCCCGCACCTTTGAAAACCACAGCAAATACGCCAAGCGGGACAAGGTGATTCTCTACAATCCCGCCGACGCCGCCTCCCTGGGGCTGGAGCCGGCGGTCACCGAGCCGCCCGCCGTGGAGCCCACCCCAGACCCCTGGGTCCCGCCCACGCAGG
>CAQCFX010000029.1:8180-20683 GCA_948766235.1 uncultured Oscillospiraceae bacterium
GCCCACGGCGGAGCCCACCCCGGAGACCCCGCCCAGCGTGGAGCCCACCCCAGAGCCAACCCCCAGCCAGTATGTGGATGTGCCCAGCCCCGACCCCACGCCGGAGGCCAGCCAGGGCACCTGGAACCCCTTCACGGGTCAGTGGGAGTGAGCGCCATGTTTGAAGGTTTTTCTCAGGAGACGGTGGACTTCATGTGGGGCATCCGCTTCAACAACGAAAAGAGCTGGTTCGAGGCCCACAAGTCCGACTATCAGACCTATTTCCTCGCCCCCATGAAGGAGTTGGGCGGCCAGGTGCAGCAGGCGCTGCTGGACCGCTTTCCCAAGTGCGGGCTGAACCTGAAGGTCTCCCGCATTTACCGGGACGCCCGGCGGCTGTTTGGCCGGGGGCCCTATAAGGACCATCTGTGGCTGTCCCTGTTCCGCTTTGGAAACGAGTCCGGCGGTCATCCGGTGTTCTGGTTTGAGCTGGCCCCGGACGGCTGGAGCTACGGCATGGGCTTCTGGGACGCCCCGGCCCTCACCATGGAGAAGCACCGCGCCCGCATTGACGCCGGCCCCAAGCCCCTGCTCAAGCTGCACAACCGGCTGGTCCGGCAGGAGGAGTTTGTCCTCCAGGGGCCGTCTTACGCCCGGCCCAAGCCCTGCGCTGAGGCAAGGCTGGGGGAGTGGTACAATAAAAAATCCCTGTCCATCGGCCATGAGGAGCCGCTCACCGAGTTTCTCTATACTCCGGAGCTGGCCGGCAGGCTGGTGGAGGGGTTCTCCTTCCTCATGCCCTACTACGACTATTTCTCCACCCTATGGGCGGACCCGGACCCCAGAGAATCCACATAAAATCAACGCAAAGGGCCGAAGGCATATGCCTTCGGCCCTTCTTATTTATGCGTTTCCTTCCAGAACCCACACAGTCTTTCGCTTCCCCAGCGAGCGCACAGCCCCCACCCCAAAGGCCGCCAGGATCACGGCGGCAATGGCCAGCAGCACCGGGGTACTCAAAAACGAACCTATCATGATAATGGGCAAAGCCCAAACGGGCACGCGGACAGTGGTCCCCTGGCCCCACGTGTTAATCGCGATGATAACCAAAACCAACGCCGCCAGGCTCAGTCCCGTGGTCACCCAGGTCCCGCAGGCCTCCCAGGCCGTCTGGGTCCGGGTTCGGACGCGGGCCCCGGGCACCCCTTGCAGCAGCAGCGCCTGGACCGCCCCCTTCTGGGCGATGCTGTCCAAAATGACCTCCACACTGCGCTGTTTTCCCTTGGGGGTGACAAAGCTGATATCAAAACTGCCGTCCCCCTCTGCGCTGGTCACACTGGTCACACTCTGATACGCAATGGGGCCGTCCCAGTTTTTGCACAAAAAGCCGTCCTCCAAAAAGCGGTATTCCTTCCCCATAACGGGGCCCTGTATGGTTTTCTCCATTGATGTTCCATCCCTTTCAGTTCTTCAAGCTGTGCAGCGGCGCGGGAATCCGGCCGCCCCGGGCGGCGAACTCCTCCGCGCTGCCGGTGTGGCAGGGCATCACCGGCGCGCTGCCCAGCAGCCCGCCGAACTCCACCACGTCCCCCACCTGCTTCCCCGGCGCGGGAATCAGACGCACGGCGGTGGTCTTCTGGTTGACCATGCCGATGGCGGCCTCGTCGGCGATGATGGCCGAAAGGGTGGCGGCGGACGTGTCGCCGGGGACGGCGATCATATCCAGCCCCACCGAGCACACGCACGTCATGGCCTCCAGCTTGTCCAGGGTCAGCGCCCCGGACTGGGCGGCGGCAATCATGCCCTCGTCCTCGCTCACCGGGATGAACGCCCCGGACAGCCCGCCCACCGACGAGCTGGCCATCACGCCGCCCTTCTTCACCGCGTCGTTTAAGAGGGCCAGGGCGGCGGTGGTGCCGTGGGTGCCGCACACCTCCAGCCCCATCTCCTCCAAAATCCGGGCCACGCTGTCCCCGATAGCGGGGGTGGGGGCCAGGGACAAATCCACAATGCCGAAAGGTACGCCTAAGCGGGCGCTGGCCTCCCGGGCCACCAGCTGGCCCATGCGGGTCACCTGGAAGGCGGTCTTCTTAATGGTCTCCGCCACCACGTCGAAGGACTGCCCCTTCACGCTTTGCAGCGCGTGGTGGACCACGCCGGGGCCGGACACTCCCACGTTGATCACCCGCTCGGCCTCCCCCACGCCGTGGAAGGCCCCGGCCATAAAGGGGTTGTCCTCCACCGCGTTGCAGAACACCACCAGCTTGGCGCAGCCAAAGCCCCCCCGGTCGGCGGTACGCTGGGCGCACTCCTTGATGGTCCGGCCCATGAGGGCCACCGCGTCCATGTTGATGCCCGCCTTCGTGGAGCCCACGTTGACGGAGGAGCACACCACGTCGGTGACGGCCAGCGCCTCGGGTATGGCCTCAATGAGCTTCTTGTCTCCCTCGGTCATGCCCTTGTGCACCAGGGCGGAGAAGCCGCCGATGAAGTTGACCCCCACGGCCTTGGCCGCTTTGTCCATGGCGGCGGCAAAGGGCACGTAATCGCTGGTGCGGGACGCCCCCGCCACCAGCGCCATGGGGGTGACGGAGATGCGCTTGTTGACAATGGGGATGCCGAACTCCGCCTCAATGTCCTCCCCGGTTTTCACCAGCTTTTCGGCGGAGGCGGTAATCTTGTCGTAAATCTTACGGCAGGCGGCGTGGGGGTCCGGGTCGCAGCAGTCCAGCAGGTTCACGCCCATGGTGATGGTGCGCACGTCCAGATGCTGGTGGTCGATCATCTGAATGGTCTGTAAAATGTCGTTGGTGTTAATCATAATCGGCCCTCAAATCCGGTGCATGGCGTCAAAAATATCTTCTCTTTGGACGCGGATATCCAGCCCCCGCTCCTTCCCAGCTTCCGCCAGGTCCTCCCGGAGCCGGGCGAAGGGCACCGTGGCCTGGGAGGCGTCCACCAGCATGATCATGGTGAAGTACTCCTGGAGCACGGTCTGGCTGATGTCCAGCACGTTGACGTTTTTCTCGCTGAGCAGGGCGCACACGGCGGCGATGATGCCCACCTGGTCCCTGCCGATGACGGTGACGATGGCTCTCATAGTAAATCCTCCTTAACGATATCTCCGCGCTTCGCTACTGCAATTCATCCAGCGTCAGGCTGAACGCGGGCAGGAACCGCTCCATGAAATAGTCCAGCTCCTCCATGCCCATCTCCTTCAGCGCGGCCATGGTCTGCTCGGCGGCCTTTTTAAACTCGGCGTTGCCCGCCTTGAGCTCCTCCGCGCACTTGATGTAGGCCGAGAGCTTATCCGCCGCCTTCACGTACCGCCGGATTTCCGGGTCGCTCTCCCGCACCAGCCCATCGTAGGCGGGGACCAGCTCGGGGGGCAGCATGGACAGCAGCTTGTCCTGGGCCGCCGCCTCCACCCTCTTGTAGGCGTCCTTCAGCGCCGGGTTGTGATACTTCACGGGGGTGGGCATATCCCCGGTGATAATCTCCGGCGCGTCGTGAAACAGCGCCGCGGCGGCGATGGCGTCCGGGTTCAAATCCTTGTGAAACACGTCCCGGCCGATCACCGCCAGGGCGTGTGAGAGCACCGCCGCCTCATAGGAGTGCTCCTCCACGTTTTCCGTCCGGGTATTGCGCATCAGCGCCCAGCGGGCGATGTGGCGCATTCGGAAAACGTAGGCGAAAAAGCTGTGGCTCACGGGGCTTCTCCCCTCTCTATCTGTATTTTCTATCGCGGAAATAACGCTTTGTGTTCACCAGCATCAGCCCCGCCAGCGCCAGAACCCCCAGCGCCCCGCCGGGAATCAGTCCCGGCGGAGTGTAGCGCAGCTCCACCTCATGCTCCCCTTCGGGCAGGTCCAGGCACAAGAACGTGTCCAGCCACACGCCGGTGTCCGTCCGCGCCCCCTCCACATAGGCCGTCCAGCCCTCCTCGGCGGGGATGGTGGCGCACAGCGTCCGGGGCGCGTCCGCCGGGACGGACAACCGCACCCGGCCGTTTTGCTCTACCGACGTGACCGCCACGTTGTCCAGCCCCGCCGCCGCGGCGTGAAGGGCGTCCATGTCCAGCTGCCAGACCTGCCCCTGCCAGCCCCCGCTGTGGCGCACGGTGACGGTCCATGCCTCGCCGTGCGCGGGCGTACCCAGGTAATGGACGCAGGCCGCTTCGCTGCTGCCCAGCCACAGCAGGCGCTCCCCGTTCACCAACACCTCCCGCAGCCCTTGGACGGACAAATCCATGTAAAGGGGTTTTCCTGTACCCACCAAGCGCAGCACCGTCTCCCCGGCCTGGCTCTCCGCCTCTGCGGCCACAGGGACAAACACCGGCCCGCCGCTGCCGGACAGGCAGGAGAGCAGGTTGTTCTGCCGCTCAAAGGGGGTGGCGCCAAACAGCGTTCCCTCCACTGCCTCCGGGCAAAAGGCCATGGGCAGCGCGTCCGGGTTCTTCCACAGCGTCAGCTCCCCCGCCTGGGCGATGGCCTCATAACCAGGCGGCATATCCTCTCCACTGATTACATACCGTACTCCAAGCAGCGCGTCCGTCACCGGGGTGGAGCCGTAGTAGGCGCACCACATCCAGCTCTGGGCAAAGCCCAAGGCCCGGGTCAGCCGGTTCACATCGCCGTTATAGAGGCTGCTATAGTGGGTGATGCCGGGGTAGCCGAAGGCCAGCGGACTGTTGTGCCCCCGGTCCTCCGCAGCCCCCATGCGGAAAAATTCGTCCCCGGCGTCCTCCCTGGCCGCCGCTGTCAGCTCTGCGTTGGCGGCGTAGTCCGCCCGGTAGGCCGCGTAGGAGTCGGAGTGAAACTGATTTTCCAGCTCCCATAGAATACTTTCCGTATTCCATCCAAGTTCCAATACGCTCAGGCATATCAGGGCCGCCGCTATCCCCCGCCGCAGGGCGGGCCTTTGCCCCTCCAGCCGGGGCGCGGCCTGGACGGCCAGATACACCAGCACAAAGGAGAATAAAAAGGAGTAGCGGAAGGGAAACCAGTTGGGCCGCTGGAACAGGTGCCACACCTTGTCCAAGGGGGCGAGCAGAAGGGACGCGGTGAGCGCCGCCAGCAGCGCACCGCCGGCCAGCCGCTCCCGCGCCGGGATGCTTTTCTGGAAAAAGTACGCGACGGCCCAAATCAGCACAATGGTGCCGCAGAACACAAAGGGGGGTGCGCCGTAGGTGATGGAGCCGTACTGCCCCGGCCGCAGCTGGTCCAGCAGCGCCAGGGGGGAGCAGGCCAGCAGCCCGTCGTAGTCCACGTTCCCCCCGCTGAACTTGCCGGTGAACATAGCCAGGAAGGTGGGCAGCCACAGCCACGCCGTCAGGCCCAGGGCGCAGGCCGCCCCGCCGAAAAACCGGGCCAGAATCCTCCCCAGCTCCCGCCGCCCCGGCCATAGGACAATGAGCCGGGCGCACAGGTACAGCGCGCAGAAGCCGCCAATCATGTAGGAAATATACCAGGTGGAAAAAAAGCAGACGGTGAGCGCGGCGATAAAGGGCCCCGCCCCCCGCCCCGCCAGAATCCGCTCCAGGGCCAGCAGAATCAGAGGCAGCCAGATTACACCGTCCAGCCACATGATGCAGATGGAGTAGGCCGCGTTGTAGGACATGAGCGCGTAGCACACCGCCCCCAGCAGCGCCCCCCACCCGCACTCCGGAAAACGCCTCTGGGCAAACAGAGCGAAGGACAGCCCCGCCAGGGCGATTTTCAGCACCGTGAGCAGCGCCAGCCCCGCGGGCATCTGCTCGTTGGGCACAAAAAGCGTCAATAGAGACAGGGGGCTGGACACATAATAGGAGAACACCCCGATGTAGCTGGTGCCCAGCGCCTTGGACCAGGAGAAAAACAGCTCCCCGTTTTTCAGCGCGCAGAAAAACTCCACGTACTGGCTGGACATATCGGAGATGAGAACGCTCCTGTCCCCAAAGGGGGCCGCGCCCAGCGCGGCGTAGGCCCACAGCATCACAAGGCCGGGGAGAACAAACGCCAGGGCGGGTATGGCAAAGCGCTCAGCCCTGCTTTTCATCGCCGCTCCCTCCCCCGCTCTCCCGCAGAATATAGATGGGCCGCTTTTTCACTTCCAGATAGGTCTTGGCCAGGTACTGCCCCAAAATGCCCATGCAGAACAGCTGTATCCCCGCCAGAAACAGAATGATGCACACCAGCGACGGCCAGCCGAAGGCACTGCCGCCCCACAAAAGCTGCCGCACAATCACGAAAATGATGGCGAAAAAGGCAATCACGCAGAACACCAGCCCCAGCACCGACGCCACCGCCAGCGGCGCGGTGGAGAAGGCGATGATGCCGTCCAGGGCGTAGAGCAGCAGCTTGAAAAAGGACCACTTGCTCTCCCCGGCGGCGCGCTCCACGTTTTCCGTCTCCACCCACTTGGTACGAAAGCCCACCCAGGAGAAAATGCCCTTGGAAAAGCGGTTGTATTCCGTCAGGCGCACAATGGCGTCCCGCATCTGCCGGGTCATGAGGCGGTAGTCCCGCGCCCCGTCCACAATCTCCGTGCGGCTCATTTTGTTGATGAGCTTGTAAAACCGCCGGGCAAACCAGGAGCGAATGGGCGGCTCTCCCTTTCGGTCCACCCGCCGCACGGCGGCACAGTCGTATTCCCCGCCGCGCACCGCCTCCAGCAGTCGGGGAAGCAGCTCCGGCGGGTCCTGAAGGTCGGCGTCCATCACGGCCACATAGTCCCCCCGGGCGTGCTCCAGCCCGGCAAACAGCGCCGCCTCCTTGCCGAAGTTGCGGGACAGGGCCAGATAGCGCACCCGCTCATCCCGGCCGGCCAGCTCCCGGAGGATGGGCAGGGTCCGGTCCCGGGAGCCGTCGTCCACAAAGATAAACTCCGTCTCCGCCTCCGGCAGCGACGCGCACACCGCCGCCGCCGTTTGGTAGAAATTCTCCACCGTCTCCTCCTCGTTGTAGCAGGGGACGATAATGCTCAGCAGCTCCATGCGCACCCACCTCCCGGCCGCGCCCTTCCGCGGCAGCCCAAATATTTTATCATAGCCCGCAGGCCCTGTCAAATCAGCAAAGCAGCCGGGGCTTCCGCCCCGGCTGCCCTTCCCCGTCACGCGGGGGAAAACGCGTCCTTGCCCAGGCCGCACACCGGGCACACCCAGTCGTCCGGAATGTCGGCAAAAGCGGTGCCGGGGGCAATGCCGCCGTCGGGGTCGCCCACCTCGGGGTCGTACTCCCAGCCGCAGACGCAAACATACTTTTCCATCAAAACGCCTCCTTTTCACCATAGTGAAGAAATTATAGCCTTGTCCAAAGGGCTTGTCAACCGCTTCGACCAAACCCGGCCCGTTTCCCCAGCAATTCCAGCATCCCCCACGCATAGAACGGCGGAAAATATCACATCCTTCACACATATGGACGCGCCGCGTCCTGAGTATATAGGAAAGAGGTTACGCCATGAAACGAACAATCGCCCTTGGGCTGGCGCTGCTGTGCCTGCTGCCCGGCAGGGCTTACGCCGCCTCCGCGGAGATAACCGCCCCCTCCGCCATTTTGATGGAGAAGACCACCGGCCAGGTCCTGTATAACCAGGACGCCGAGACCCAGTATGAGCCCGCCTCCGTCACCAAGGTGATGACCCTGCTGCTGGTGATGGAGGCCATCGACTCCGGCGGCCTGGGCTGGGATGACACCGTCACCGCCTCCACCCACGCCATCTCCATGGGCGGCAGCCAGATTTGGCTGAAGGAGAACGAGCAGATGTCCGTGCGGGACATGGTCAAGGCGGTGACGGTGGCCTCCGCCAACGACTGCGCCGTGGCCCTGGCCGAGCACATCGCGGGCAGCGAGGCCGCCTTTGTGGAGCGCATGAACCAGCGCGCCGCCGAGCTGGGCATGGAGCGCACCAACTTCGTCAACTGCACCGGCCTGCCCGCCCAGGGCCACCTCACCTGCGCCTACGACATCGCGCTGATGAGCCGGGAGCTGATCTTGAACCACCCCGCCATCCGGGAGTTCTCCACCATCTGGATGGACACCCTGCGGGACGGGGCCTTCCAGCTTTCCAACACCAACCGCCTCATCTTCTACTATGAGGGGGCCACGGGGCTGAAAACCGGCTTTACGGACACGGCGCTGTACTGCCTGTCCGCCACGGCGGAGCGGGACGGCATGGAGCTTATCGCCGTGGTGATGCACGCCCCCACCTCCAACGACCGCTTCGACAGCGCCAAGGCCCTGCTCAACTACGGCTTCGCCAACTACGCCCTCACCGACGTCTACCCCGACCAGGCCATCCCGCCGGTGAGCGTGCTGCTGGGCGAGCAGGACACCGTTCAGCCCGTCACCCAGCGGCCCTGCTCCATTCTGCTGGAAAAGAGCAAGTCCGGCGCCGTCACCACCCAGGTGAAGCTGGCCGACAGCGTGGAGGCCCCGGTGGAGCCGGGCCAGAAGCTGGGCGAGCTTCAGGTGCTGGTAGACGGCCAGAGCGCTGACGTCATCGACCTGGTGGCCGCCGACGGCGTGCCCCGCCTGAGCCTGGGCGGCATTTTTAAGCGGATGCTTAACACGATGTTTTTGCAGGAAGCGTGAGGATAGACGCGCCCCGGCGGATGGACTGGAGCGAGGACGAGCGCAGGCCCGCGCAGCGGGCCGGAGACCAGTCCGAGGCGGAAGGAAGCCGCCGGGAGCAGCGCGTCCAATCCGAACGTGACAATGCAGGAAGCGTGACAAAAGCCCCGCCCGAATGTTCGGGCGGGGCCTCGTTTATTGCTCCTTCACCAGCGCTTCTCCAGCCAGGTAGATATCCCCGGCGCCGACGGTCAAAATCAGGTCCCCCGGCTGGGCAATTTCCCGCAGCTTGGCGGTGACGTCCTCCAGCGTGGGGCAGAACACGCTGCCGGGAATCTGCGCCGCCAGATCGGCGGAGGAGATTCCCACGTCGTTGTCCTCCCGGGCGGCGAAAATCTCCGCCAGCAGGGTGACGTCGGGCCGCTGGAGCACCTTCACAAAGTCGTCGAACAGCTCGTGGGTGCGGGAGTAGGTGTGGGGCTGGAAGGCGCACACCACCCGCTTGTGGCCCAGGGCCGCCGCCGTGTCGAACAGGGAGGCCAGCTCTCCCGGGTGGTGGGCGTAGTCGTCGCACACCTCCGCGCCGTGGTAGGTGCCCTTGTACTCAAACCGCCGTCCGGGCAGGCGGAAGTCCCGCATCCCGTCCTCCACCGCCTTGCCCGGCAGCTTCAGGGCGATGGCCGCGGCGGCGGCGGCCAGGGCGTTTTTCACGTTGTGCACCCCCGGCACGGACAGGTCCAGGTGGGCGTACTTCTCCCCCCGGTACACCACGTCGAAGGAGCCGAACCCGTGGTCCATGGACAGGTTTTCCGCGTGCACGTCCCCCTTGTCCATGCCGAAGGTCATGACCGGCCGCTTCTCCCCCTTCAGGGTGAACATGGTGTTCTCATCCTCGCAGTTGGCCACAATCAGGCCGTTTTCCGGCACCTTGTCGGCAAAGGCCCGGAAGGACTTCTCCACGTGGGCCAGGTCCTTGAAGTAGTCCAGGTGGTCCGCCTCCACGTTTAAAATCACCGCCACCGTGGGGAAGAAGGACAAAAAGGAGTCGCAGTACTCGCAGGACTCCAGAATAATGGTGTCCCCGTGCCCCACCCGGTGGCACGCCTCCAGCAGGGGCAGGGTGCCGCCAATCATCACCGTGGGGTCGGCCTGGGCGGCCATGAAGATGTGGGTGCACATGGAGGTGGTGGTGGTCTTGCCGTGGGTGCCCGAGATGCAAAGGGCGTTTTTGTAGTCCTGCATGATGGCCCCCCAGGCCTGGGCCCGCTCAAAGACGGGGATGCCCGCGCCCAGCGCGGCGGCGATCTCCGGGTTGGAATCGTGGACGGCGGCGGTGCGCACCACGCAGTGGGCCCCCTGTACGCTCTCGCTCCGGTGGCCGATGGTCACTTCGATGCCCAGCCCCCGCAGGTGGAGCACCGTGGCGCTCTCCCGCTGGTCGGAGCCGGTGACCTTCACCCCCGCGCCGTGGAGCACCTCCGCCAGGGAGGCCATGGACACCCCGCCGATGCCCACCAGGTGGGCCCGCATTCCGGGCCGGAGATAGTCGCGGATATTCTTTGTTTCCATATTCATACCCCATATGTTCAGCGTTACGACGCATTTTCTCATTTTAAGCATCTCATTATACAATGCCCTGTTGGAAAATGCAACCTATAAATCAGTATAGGCGGGGCGGCGGGGATTTAGACGGGGCGGACGGGCCATATAGGCATAAAAATATCCCGGCGGTCTCCCGCCGGGATATTTCTGTCACCATCTGTCGTCCCGGAAATACAGGTTCACGTCTCCCATTCCGGTCTCGGCCTCCAGCTCATAGGAGCCGCCCCTTCGCTCGGCCTTGGTCCCTCGGCTATCCTTGTTGACCGTCACGGTCCCCATGCCGGTCTTGGCCTCGTAATCCCAATCCTTCTCGTAGCCGTCCACGTTGACCTCCACAGTGCCCATGCCGGTCTTGGCGTCAAACTCTACGCCGCTGTATGGTTCCGTGATGGCCAGGGTCACGTCGCCCATCCCGCTCTTCAAATCCACCTTGTTCTGGGCCCGGACCTCATAGCACTCCACGTCCCCCAGGCCGGTCTCGGCCTCCAGCTTCTGCTCCATGTACAGCTGGCTCAGAAACACATCGCCCAGGCCGGTCTTGACCTTGAGCTTTTCCAGCTGCCCGTCAGGCACCGTGATGATCACATCCATGGCGCTGGCGTTGACGCCGAACATATTTTTAAAGTCGTCCCAGCTGTTGATGTTCACGTGGTCGGCCGAACCGTCGTCCCGAATCTTGAGCACGCCGCCCCTAACCTCCCACTTCAGGCTGTAGCCGCCCAGGGTGGCGTTGGAGCTGATGAACAGCGTGTAGTCCTCCCCGGCCGTCACCGTCACATCGGCGATGCCCGCGTCCACGTCTATCTCGTCGAAGGCCTCCAGATAGCCGTCCTCCATGCTCCAGAAGCCGCCGACAGCATTACCCTCGATATAGGCGATGTCCTCGCTGGGCACGGGGACAAAACCAAATTCTATTGCCGGTTCATCCTCCACCACCGCGATGCCCGTGACCGCGTCTCCGCCGCCGATGACCTGCTCCACAGTGCGGCCGACGAACCGCCCTACTTGCGCCGCTGCCACGCCGACCACGATGGCCACAACGGCCACCCCCGCCACGACAAAGGGCCAGGCCTTCCGCTGCGTCTGCCGGGGCGTCCAGGCATTGGCCCTCTCCTGGGTAACGTAGCCGCCCTCCACCGCCAGGCGGGAGGACAGCGCCCAGGGGTCGCCCAGCTCTTGGACCACCTCGGCCTCCCGGTCCTCGCCGGCCTCCTGGAAATATTCCGCGTAGTAGCGGAGAATCTCCTGCCGCTCCCGCTCGGGCACCCAGCGGGCCAGGCCCTCCGCCAGCTGAGCCAGATAAGTAATTTTATCCATTTGCTTCATCCTCCTTCAAAAGCTGCTCCACGCCGTCCCGGAACTGTCTCCACTCCTCCCGCCGCCGTTCCAGCTGGGTCCGGCCCACGCCGGTGATGGCGTAGTACCGCCGGTTGCGGCCCTGGTAGGGCCGGTCGTACACCGTGAGCAGGCCGTCCCGCTGAAGTCGGCGCAGCACCGGGTAAAGGGTGGATTCGGAGATATCCAGCCGGGACTTCACCTGCTGGGTGAGCACATAGCCGTAGGCGTCCCCCCGGGACAGCACCGCCAGCACGCAGGCGTCCAGCAGCTGGGGGCCGATTGCGAAAACCATAGCAGCGCCTCCTTTCCGCGCCGCAGGCATGCTTGTGCGCTGCGGCGCCTCTCCCCATGAGCCCTCTTGGTCGGGCTTTCATGGGTCCCTTTTCGGGCTTCTTTTCTTTTCGAGCAATATTATATAACGCATAATATTGTCCTGTCAATATGCCCCAGGGCATTTTTACAAATTCTTAAAGAATGGCAAAAAAATACCCCCTGCCGGGGGCGTTCCTTTCTGCTTGTGCAGAAAGGAACCAAAGACACACTCAGGGGGACGCCCTCCGGCTCGGTCGGCGCTGGGCGTGTACCACCGGCACACAGCGCCCCTCGCTGTCCGCTTCTCCGCGCTTCTCCCCAGGCACAAAACAATAGACGCAGATGCTCTCAGTGACCGCACACAAGCGGCAGCACCAATCGGAGCACCTGCGTCGAAAGCCCCACGCGCCGGAAGGGTATCCGGCCAATCTGCGTATAGGGCTCCCCCGTAAACGGGGGGTCTCGGGGGGAAAGCCGCCTGTGAGCGAGGGAGCGCCCTTCGCTCCCGAAGTCGAACCGGCGGATTGCCCCCTGAGCATTCTCTTTGGGTACTTTCTCTCATGGGAGAGAAAGTACCGCCCCGCAGGGACGGCCCTGGAAGGGGGCGTTGTCACGCTACGAAGCGGCCAGGGCGCTTGGTCGCTTCTCTGCGCTTCGGCGTTGTCACGCTCGCGTTGGGCGCATGGCCGGGTCGATAACGCCTGCGACTGCGGGCAAACCCGG
>CAQCFX010000030.1:0-3943 GCA_948766235.1 uncultured Oscillospiraceae bacterium
ACCGGCCGGTTTTCCGGGTTGGACAGCCGGGGATCCTGGGCCAGCACGCCCAGCAGGGCGGACCGGTCCCCCTCCGGCACCCGCTCCAGCAGGGCCGGGGGGAAGTCCACCGCCAGGCATGGCTCCGGGGCCGTTCCGGCAAAGCCGCCCACCGCCTCCGGGCGGCAGTCGGCGTAGGGCAGGTAGGGCTTGATATCCAGGATGGGGGTGCCGTCCACCAGATCCGCCCCGGAGACAAAGAGCACCGGGCCGTCCGGGGTGGACAGATCCACCCCCTCCAGCTTCACGCAGGACAGCCCGATGGGGTTGGGCCGGAAGGGGGAGCGGGTGGCGAACACACCCAGACGGGCGTTTCCTCCCAGCCGGGGCGGGCGCACCGTGGGGGACCACTCCCCCCGCGCCGCCTGGTGGAACACCCACACCAGCCACAGGTGGGAGAAGCCGTCCATGCCCCGCAGGGCCTCCGGACTGCGGAAGGGCGGCTCGAACACCACCCGGCCCCGCAGCTCCGGCACCAGCCCCGCCTGCCGGGGCACCCCGAACTTGCCGGGGAACTCCGTGCGGATGCGGGCCACAGGCTCCATCAGTCCACGTTGGGGCTGGCCCGCATGGCCTGGATGGTTTTCTCCATCAGCTCATCCAGCTCCCAGCCCAGCAGCTCCGCCCCCTTCTGGATCACGTCCCGGGAGCAGCCCGCCGCGAATTTTTTGTCCTTGAACTTCTTTTTCAGCGACTTGACCTCCAGGTCGGACACGCTTTTGGAGGGCCGCATCATGGCCGCCGCGCCGATAAGGCCCGTCAGCTCGTCCACGGCGAACAGCACCTTTTCCATCTCCAGCTCAGGCGGAAGGTCCACGCAGTCGGGCCAGCCGTGGCTGGCCGCCGCCCGGATGAGGGACGGGTCGATGCCCCGCTCCCCCATCAGCTCCTGGCACTTGACGCAGTGCTCGTCGGGCCACCGCTCGAAGTCCAGGTCGTGGAGGATGCCCACGGCCTCCCAGTAATCGGCCTGGTCCCCGTGGCCCAGCTCCACGGCGTACCAGCGCAGCACGTCCCCCACGGTGCGGGCGTGCTTGCGGTGGAAGTCCCCCTCGTTGTATTCGCACAAAAGCTCCCAGGCCTGGTCCGGTGTGGGTATCATGGCGATCGCTCCTTTTTCAAATGATGAGGGGATCATATACCCGCCGCCGTTTCTTGTCAAGCCCGGGGGTTACGCCGCCCCGTCCAGGTTCAGCATACGGCCCACGTAGATGCCGTAGCCGCTGGCGGGGTCGTCCACCATGACGTGGGTCACCGCCCCCACAATCTTCCCGTTTTGCAAAATGGGGCTGCCGCTCATCCCCTGGACGATGCCGCCGGTGGCGTCCAGCAGGCGCTGGTCGGTCACCTTGATGAGATAGTCCCGGCAGTCGCTCTCGCTCTCGGGGAACACCTTGACAATCTGCACCTGGTACTCCTCCACCTGCTCGCCGGAGATGTTGGTGAGAATGGTGGCGCTGCCCGCCTTCACCTCGCTGCGCTGGGCCACCTCCACCGGCTCGCCCTGGGCCCATTTGCCGTTGGTCATGGTGCCGAACACGCCGCCGGCGGTATTGGCGCTGAGCAGGCCCAGGGTGGTCTTGGTGTCAAACACGCCCTTGAGCTGGCCCGGCGCGCCGCTTTTGCCCTTCTCCACCCCCGCCACCGTGGCGGGCAGGATGGAGCCGCTCTCCAGGGGCATGAGCAGGGCGGTGTCCGCGTCGTTGATGCCGTGGCCCAGCGCGCCGAAGGCCCCGGTGGACGGGTCGTAGAAGGTCACCGTGCCGATGCCCGCCATGGAGTCCCGGATCCACGCCCCCAACTTATAGGCCCCGTCGGCGGGGCACAGCACCGGGGTGGCGGTGAGCTGCACCTGCTTCTCGTCCCGGATGGCCCGGATGCTCATGGTCTGTCCCTCCAGCTCCTGGAGGAGGGCGGACACCTCCTCAATGGTGTCCACCTCGGTGGAGTTGATGTGGGTGATGATGTCCCCTTCCCGCAGCCCGCAGTCCTTGGCCGGGTTCACATTGCCCCCGTCGGTGGCAATGTCGGAGGTGCCCACCACCACCACGCCGTCGGAAAACAGCTTGATGCCCACGGCCCGGCCCACCGGCACCAGCGTGGCCGGGCTGCGGGCCGCGGCCGCCGTGGGCAGCAGGGTCAGCACCGCCGCCAGCAGCAGCAGGGAAAAAATCCCCCGCATAACCGCCGCCCCCATAGTTGGTCTTGCTTCTTCATTCAAATCCATTCACCGCCTTTTTGAAACTGGCGGGCGTCCGGGCGGCTGGGGAGGACTTCCTCTCCAAGCGTCCTAACGCCCGCTTTGTTAATATGGCGGCGGCGACGGGTTTTCATCGTGGCAAAGTCAGGCGGGTTTGTCAGCCGGCCGGGCCGCCCGCCCCGATACTGCCCGCTTTTTCAAATGATACTGGGAAATTCAGGACAATTTTCTGAATTTGGTCTCTTTTCACCCGTTCCAACATTTTTGTTTTGGACAAACATAGTTTGCCCGCTTTCGGGCATAACATTTGAAAAAGGAGGCTGGCCCACATGAAAAAATCGACAAAAACGCTGCTGCTTACCTACCTGGCTGCGTCCGCGGCGGGCGTACTGCTCCACTTTCTTTACCAATGGCTTCCCAATCCCATTTTCGCGCTGGTCTCCCCCGTGCGGGAGAGCGTCTGGGAGCACGTCAAGCTGCTCTATTTCCCCATGCTGGGGGCGGCGCTGTTTCTGGGCCGGGGAAAGGCCGGCGCGGGCCGCGCGCCCTGGCTGCTCTCACAGGCTGCCATTTGCGCGGTGATGCTGAGCGCGGGCTATGTCTATCACGTGGTCTTCCGGGGAGAGGCCATGGCCGTGGACCTGCTGCTGTTCTTTGTGCCCCTGGCCCTGGGCTTTCTGCTGCCCCGGGCGCTGTGGCCGCTGTGCGAGTGGCCGGGGACGGAAAAGGCGGCCTGGGCGCTGTCCGGTCTGCTGGGGGCACTGATTGTGTGGTTCACCTTTTTCCCGCCGGACGCGGCGCTGTTTGCCGATTTGAGCCAGGGCCTGCGCACCTTCCTGACCATCCCCGTGTAGGGCCGCGCAAAGACAAACAGACGTTTCACGTGAAACGTCTGTTTGTTTTTCGATGCGTCACCGCACCTGTCCCGTCCCCCGAACAATATACTTGTAGGTGCAAAGCTCCGCCAGCCCCATGGGGCCCCGGGCGTGGAGCCGCTGGGTGGATATGCCCATCTCGCAGCCCAGACCGAACTCCCCGCCGTCGGTGAAGCGGGTGGAGGCGTTCCAGTACACCGCCGCGCTGTCCACCACAGTGGTAAACCGCCGGGCCGTTTCGGCGTTTTCGGTGACAATAGCCTCGCTGTGCCCGGTGGAGTGGGCGGCAATGTGGGCGCAGGCCCCATCCACGCCGTCCACCACCTTCACGGCCAAAATATAATCCAAAAACTCCGTATCGAAGTCATCCGGCCCGGCGGGCGTACCCGCGATAATCTGTGCCGCCGCCCCGTCCAGCCGCAGCTCCACCGGGGGCAGGCCTCGGGCCGCCCGGCCGTCCACCAGGCGCTGTTTCAGCCGGGGCAGGAACGCCCCGGCTATATCCCGGTGGACCATACAGACCTCGGCGGCGTTGCAGACGCTGGGCCGGGAGCACTTGGCGTTCTCCACGATGTCCAGGGCCATGTCCAAATCGGCGTCCCTGTCCACGTAGATGTGGCAGATGCCGGTGCCCGTCTCAATGACGGGAACGGTGGCGTTGTCCACGCAGGCCCGGATAAGCCCCGCGCCCCCCCGGGGGATGAGCAGGTCCACCAGGCCGGAGGCGGTCATCAGCTCATGGGCGGACTGCCGGGTGGCGTCCTCCACCAGCCCCAGCGCGTCCTGGGGCAGCCCCGCCGCGCCCAGGCCCTGGCGCAGCGCCGCCACA
>CAQCFX010000030.1:3953-19732 GCA_948766235.1 uncultured Oscillospiraceae bacterium
CGGAGCGGTGGGCCTGCTTGCCGCAGCGCAGCACACAGCAGGACCCCGCCTTCAGCGCCAGCGCCGCCGCGTCTGACGTGACGTTGGGGCGGCTCTCATAGATGATGGCTATCACCCCCATGGGCACGGCGGTCTTGTCAATCACCAGGCCGTTGGGGCGCGCCTCCCGGCGCAGCACCGCCCCCACCGGGTCGGGCAGGGCGGCCACGTCCCGGATGCCCTGGGCCATGGCGAATATGCGCTCCTCATTCAGCGCCAGCCGGTCCAGCATCACAGGGGATACCGTGCCCTTGGCCTCAATCATGTCCAGAGCGTTGGCGGTGAGGATGGACTGGGTGTTGTCCGCCAGCGCGTCCGCCATGGCCCGCAGGGCCCGGTCCTTTGTCTCGGTGTCCGCCAGGGCCATGGCGCCCTTGGCGCTTTTCGCCCGCTGTAGCAGTTCCTGTGTGGTCATGTGTCCTCCCTCCTCCCCACGAAGCGGGTGCCGGTATGGCGGCCCGCCGCGATGTCATACAGCTGCTCCGGCCGCTGGCCGTTGGCAATCACCATATCGCAGCCGCTGGCCATGGCGATTTCCGCCGCTTTTAGTTTGGTGGCCATCCCCCCGGTGCCCAGGGCGGAGCCGGGTGCGCCGGCCAGGGCGCGCAGCTCCGGGGTAATCTCCCGCACCTCGGGAATCAGGGCGGCGTGGTCGTCCTTGCGGGGGTCGGCGGTATAAAGCCCATCGATGTCGCTGAGCAGAATGAGCAGCTGCGCCCCCACGCACTGCGCCACAATGGCGGACAGGGTGTCGTTCTCCCCGATGGTGGTGGACACGCCCACCTCGTCGGTGGCCACGGCGTCGTTCTCGTTGACGATGGGCAGGGCGTTCAGCGCCAGCAGCCGGTCCATGGCGTTGACAAAGTTCTGCCGCCGCTGGGGGAAGTTCACGTCCTCCGCCGTGAGCAGCAGCTGGGCCACGGTGTGGTTATATTCTGCGAACAGCTTATCGTAGGTATACATCAGCTCGCACTGGCCCACCGCGGCGGCGGCCTGCTTGGTGGGCATATCCGCCGGACGGCCGGGGAGGTTGAGCTTGCCCACCCCCATGCCGATGGCCCCGGAGGACACTAAAATCAGCTCGTGCCCCTGGTTCTTCAGGTCGGAGAGCACCTTCACCAGCGCCTCTGTCCGGCGGATATTCAGCCGCCCGGTGGAATGGGCCAGGGTGGAGGTTCCAATCTTCACCACAATCCTCATTTGCTTTCCCTCGCTATCTTACGAAAGTAAAGCCCATTGTATCACAGCGGAGGGAAAAAGGGAAGCCCCGGATTTTTATCCGGGGCTTCTTAGAAGCGCTGCTCACGACGGCTCAGCGCTTCCAGCGTTTCAATAAGGGGAAAAACTGGTGCATCTGGGCCTTTGCCTGCTCCTGGGTCATGCCGGAATTGGCCTGGGCCATCATGGGGGCGCAGAAGTCAATCATCTCCTCCATGGTCATCTCCCCCACAAACTGCCCGTCTTTGTAGCAGTAGGAGCAGTAATCGGCGCTGGGGGAGCCGTCGGCCTCGGTGCCGAGGGCCGTGCCGGGGCCCAGGGGCATCCCGCAGGACTGGCAGAATTTCATGTCTTTGTAGTTTTCCATGGTTGGAACCTCCTTGGTTTTGGATGGTTCCATTGTAGCACCGCAAACCTGACAGGGCGTGTCATCTTTCTCCCCGTGGGCCCAAAATATTTTCCAGCCCAGGGCGGCCAGGCGGCGGCGCAGCGCGTCGGGCGCGAGCACCTCCACTCCCGCGCCAAAGCTGAGCAAATAGCCGTACAGCCACTGGTCCTCGGGAAACACCGCCTTCACCAGCAGCGAGCCGTCCTCCTGCCTGGTGACGCAGCTTTGGTCGAACTCGTCGTACACCCGGTAAGCCATATACGGCGCGAACCGCAGCGCCGCCTCCACCCGGAACAGGGGCGGAATTTCCCCGGAAAACTCCACGTCGGGCGGGTTCAGCCGGCAGTGGAACACCTCCCCGGCAAACTCCGGGGAGAGGATGCGGCTCAGGCGGAAGGTGCGGTAGTCCTCCCGCTCCAAATCAAAGGCCTGTAAATACCACCCCTGTCCCTTGTACACCAGCCGGGCAGGCAGCACCCGCCGGACGCGGATGGTCCCGTAGGAGCTGGCGTACTCAAAGCGCAGGGTCTGCCGCTCCAGCACCGCCCGCTTCAGAAGGCTGAATTTCTCGTTTTCTCCTTCCGCCGCCCCCCACCGGGACAGATTCACCTGAAGCCAGTCCTCCGGCCCCCGGCGAAACAGCGCGGACAGCTTGCTCAGCGCCTCGTCCCCCTCCCGGCCGGGGAGGCTTTGCAGCGCCGCCAGAAGCAGCCGCTGCTCCTCCTCGGTAAACGCCGCCCGGTCCAGCACGTAGCCGGGCAGCAGCGCCACGCCGCCCCCCGCCCCCTGGGTGGTGTATACCGGCACCCCGGCGGCGGACAGGGCGTCCACGTCCCGCAGCACCGTGCGCTGGGACACCTCCAGCCGCGCCGCCAGCTCGCCGGCGGTCATGCGGCCCTTTTCCAGCAAAAGATAGACCATTTGAAACTGTCGGGCGGCGGTGGACATGGAATTCCCTCCTTTTTCTCCATTGTAGCACAGCGCCGCAAAAAGGGAAAGCCCCCGGAACAAATCCGGGGGCTTTGAAGGGTCGCGTATTGGGGAGAGAATGAGCCTTATTCCGCCAGCTCCTCGCCGAAGAACTCGGCCAATATCTCGTCGCAGTTCAGCACCGCCTCGTCGTCCTCGCCCATCAGGGTGGTGAGCTCAGGCATCTCCATGCCCGCATACTCGGCGAACTCAATCAGAATGTCCCGCACGGCGGCCACAGTGACCAGCTCGTCGGGGTCGAAGCTGTTCTCAACGACCACCCGCTCCAGAATGCCGATGGACTGGGCCCAGCCGATGGCGGAGGCATACTCGTGGTCCGCGGGCACGTCTACATAAGTGGGAGCCGCGGCCTGGGGCTGGTCCTCATGGCGCCACAGGTAGTCGATGAACTCGCCCCGGGTCACCGGACCGGCGGCCAGAGGCACGGCGGGGTCGTCAATGTCGATGACGTCCTCCTCCAAGTCAATCACGGGCTCGTCAGGGGTGGTGGGAGTGACGGGGGTGGAGGGGTCCTCCTCTACAGGAGCAACCGCATCGCAGCCCTTAATACGGCAAACACCGTCCTGGCCGTAGTAGTGCTGGCTCTCACCATGGGGTACCACGTCGTAGGTCTCGCCGTCCGCGTTGGGCAGCAGACCCTTGCCTTCCAGGTACTTGTCGTCGAGGTCGGATACAGTGCCGCTCTTAACAGAGACAGCAGCATTGCCGCCCTCGTCCATCACGGTTAAGCCGCCTTTGATGGTGCCGCCGGTCATGGTAAAGGAGCCGGGACCCCTATTCACACCACTCCCCGTCGTCCCATGCACCTGCACGCCGTCGCCCTTGGCAGCGGTGTTGCCGGCGATGGTGCCGCCTTTCATGATGAAATTGGCCTGGTGAATACCGACGCCGCCGCCGCCACTGGCAGAACCATTCATCTTGTTACCAGCAATCTCACCATTGTTCATTGTAAAGGTGGAGCCGTTCTTGACCCAAACGCCGCCACCGCCGCCGCCTTGGCTGCTCGTCGCAGTGTTGTCTACGATTTTGCCGCCGGTCATCGTGAACGTAGCGGAAGCATTCGTGGAGCGGTTTCCTACGGCCACACCGCCACCGTTTGTGGCAGTATTGCCGCGGATTTCGCCGCCGTTCATGTGGAATTCCCCGCTGAACACATTCACCCCGCCGCCATCTTTGGCGGCATTGTCGCAAATCACGCCGCCATTCATAGTGAAGGAGCCGCCTTTATCCACATAAACGCCGGCATTGCCTCCGCCTCTAACCTTGCCGGAAACCTGCTGGTCATTTTCATCCGTGCGGCCGCTGTCCTCCAGGGTCAGGCTGCCGCCGTTTACATAGATGGTAGAACTTCCGGAATCTTTTCCTTTTCCGGTAATTGTGTAGCCGCCGAGATCCAGCGTAACATCGCTTCCATTGGTTCGGATGTCAGTTTGATTGCCATCTTCACTCTGGTCATAGCTGACATCTTCCTTCAGGGTAATCTTACCGTTCTCTTTATTAATGTCGAACGCATTTCCTGTATAGCTGCCGTTAATGGCATCGTTGAGCTCGCTGAAACTCGCCGCGAAGGACGGCAGAACCAGGCCGGCGCACAGCGCCAGGGACAGGCCTACAGACAGGGCCTTGTGGATATACTTCTTTGCCATAATCTCTCCTCCTATAAAATATTGTATGATAGAAGTTGAAATTCTGGCGGACGGGCTGGCATCGCCGCTCCGGCGTCCTGCGCGGACCCCGGAAAACCGGCCTTAGCCCCCATGTCTTTGCGCCCCACCCTTTCGAGTGGTTTGCCTTTTTCAGAAACCGCTTGGGGCCCGAAGTCAAATTTTCATCGCACGCCTCCTCACCGTTGAATGGATTTAGGGCTGATTCTTTTCTTGTACCAACAAGAAAAGGAGTTGCGCCCGGGCGCAACTCCTAAAGTGAACCAATTTCATAGACGTAACCGAACCGCCTGCAACTGGCTGCCACCCCTACAGGGAAGGCCCTTTAGCTTTGCGCCGCCGGCTTTCACCGGGTTTGCCTTTCTTATATTGTCAATATAGCAGATCGCCAAATGTCTGTCAAGAGAGAATCTGAAATTTGGCGCAATGCCGAAAATCAGGGGCGCGGTTTGTGCGATGTGCCGTGGCCGGGCCCCCGCCCTGAGGGCGGAGGCCCTGTTTCGGCTCAATCCAGCTCAAACTGGCCGGTGTAAAGCTGATAATACCGTCCCTTTTCCTCCATGAGCTGGTCATGGCTGCCCTTTTCCATAATCCGGCCGCCCTCGATGACCACGATGCAGTCCGAGTTGCGCACGGTGGACAGGCGGTGGGCAATCACAAACACGGTGCGCCCCTCCATCAGCGCGTCCATGCCCTGCTGAATATACCGCTCGGTGCGGGTGTCGATGGAGGAGGTGGCCTCGTCCAGCACCATCACCGGCGGGTCTTTCACGGCGGCCCGGGCGATGGCCAAAAGCTGCCGCTGGCCCTGGGACAGGTTGGCCCCGTCCCCGGTGAGCATGGTCTGATAGCCCTCGGGCAGGCGGCGGATGAAGCCGTCGGCGTTGGCCGTTTTGGCGGCGGAGATACACTCCTCGTCCGTGGCGTCCAGCCGGCCGTAGCGGATGTTGTCCATAACGGTGCCGGTGAACAGGTGGGTGTCCTGGAGCACGCAGCCCTGGCTCAGGCGCAGGGAATCCTTCTCGATGTCCTTCACGTCGATGCCGTCGCAGGTAATCACGCCGCCCTGAATCTCATAGAAGCGGTTGATGAGGTTGGTAACGGTGGTCTTGCCCGCGCCGGTGGAGCCCACGAAGGCGATTTTCTGCCCCGGGTTGGCGTAAACCGTCACGTCCTTCAGCACCCGCTTGCCCTCCACGTAGGAGAAGTCCACGTGGCTCAGGCGCACCGCGCCGCGCAGCTCGGTGTAGCAGAACTCCTCGCCGGGGACGTTGCGCACCGCGCCTCGAATCAGGTGCAGGCTCATTTCGCCGTCGGGGCCGGGGTACTTCCAGGCCCAGCCGTGGCCCGCCATCTCCTCCAGCGTCAGCGGGGTAAGGGCGCCGTCGGACTCCAGGCGCACCCACAGCCCGGTTTTGGAGTCCACCCCCGGCGGCAGCAGCTTGAAACCGCCGTTCTCCTCGTCCGCCTGGCCCAGCTCAGACAGGGTCTCTCCGTCCGCCGCCACCAGCACCGGAACCAGCGCCATGCCGCAGCTGCGGGGCACCTTCCAGGCCCAGCTCTTGGGCCGGCCACTGCCGGTGAACATGGACAAGGAGCCGTTGGCGTCCTTTTCCACCGGCACCAGGGTGACCTGGCCCCGGTCCACCTCGGGCTGGGCGTCCATGACGGCGAAGATGCGCTCCGCCCCCGCCATGGCGGAGAGCAGGGAGTTCATCTGCATGGAAATCTGGTTGATGGGCTGGGTGACCTGCTGATTGTATTTGAGGTAGGTCACCAGGGAGCCCAGGGTAAAGCCCACGCTCACCCCGGAGCTCATGGCCAGCGCGGCGCCCAGCACGGCGGTGACGGCGTATCCGATATAGGTCAGGTTGGAGGCCACCGGCATGATGGCGGAGGAGTAGAAGCCGGCCTGGCTGGCCGCCGAGCGGTACTCCTCGTTCAGCGCCTGGAACTGGCTCTTGGCCTGCTCCTCGTGGTTGAAGGCCTTGACCACCTTCAGCCCCTCGATCATCTCCTGGATGTTGCCGTTCACCGCGCCCAGCGCGGCCTGCTGCTTGGCGTAGTACCTTCGGCTGCGCTTGCCGAACACGGAGAACACCGCCATCACCGCCCCCAGCATCACCACGGAGGCCAGAAACAGCATGGGGGACAGGGCAATCATCATGGCCACCACGCCCACAAAGGTGACCACGCTGGAGATGAGCTGCACCACCGACTGCTCCAACGCCATCTGCACGTTGTCCGCGTCGTTGGTAAAGCGGCTCATAAGCTCGCCGTGGGTGTGGGCGTCAAAGTAGCTCAGGGGCAGCTCCTGAAGCTTGTCGAACAGCTCCCGGCGCAGCCGGTTGCAGCCCTTCTGGGCCAGCTGGGCCATCAGGTTGGCCTGAATGTAGGAGCACGCCGCCGCCAGCACATAGGCGCCCATAAGCCGCAGACAGCATCCCGCCAGCTCGGGCCAGTCGGCCTGCCCGGCGGCCCAGGCGCTGGTAATCCCGTCGATGATGGGCTTTTGCAGGTAGGTGGCCGCCACCCCCAGCAGGGCGGACGCCACCACGCTGACCATCGCCGCAATGAGCAGCACGGGCCGGTGGGCGATATATTTCACGGTGCGCAGCATGGTGCGGCGCAGGTCTTTGGGCTTGCCGTAGCCGCCCCGGGGGCCGCCGCCGGGGCCGCCCCCGCGCGGGCCGTTGGGCCGTTTGTTCTCAGCCATTCTCGCCGCCTCCTTCCTGCTGGGATTCATAAATTTCACGGTAGATTCTACTGTTCTTCATCAGCTCGTCGTGGGTGCCCACGTCGGCCACCGTGCCCTCGTCCAGCACCACGATCTTGTCGGCGTACTGCACCGAGCTGATGCGCTGGGCGATGATGATAACGGTGGTGCCCTTCAGGTTCTCCCGGAAAGACTCCCGGATGCGCCCCTCGGTGGCGGAGTCCACCGCGGAGGTGGAGTCGTCCAGAATGAGCACCGCGGGCTTTCTCACCATGGCCCGGGCGATGCACAGCCGCTGCTTCTGCCCGCCGGACACGTTCACGCCCCCCTGCTCCAGATAGGTGTCGAAGCCCTCGGGGAAGGACATAATGAAGTCGTAGGCCTGGGCGTCCTTGGCGGCCTGGACCAGTTCCTCCTGTGTGGCGTTTTCATTGCCCCAGAGCAGGTTTTCCCGGATGGTGCCGGAAAACAGCACGTTGTTTTGCAGCACCATGCCGATGCGGCCCCGCAGACCGTCCAGGGGGTAGTCCCGCACGTCCAGCCCGTCCACCAGCACCTGGCCCCGGTGGGTGTCGTAGAACCGGGGGATGAGGTTGACCAGGGAGGACTTGCCTGTGCCGGTGCCGCCTACAATGGCCACAAACTCCCCGGGCTTCACCTCCAGATTGATGTTCTTCAGCACGTCCTCTCCCGCGCCCTCGGTCTGATAGCGGAAGGACACGTCCTTAAACTCCACCCGGCCCCGGGGAGCGGGCAGATTGGTTTCGCCGCCGTCGGCGACGGAGGGCTGGGCGTCGATGACCTCAAACACACGGCGGATGGAGGCCTGCGCCCGGGTGAGCTGGATGATGGCCATGCCCACCATCATGATGGACATGAGAATCTGCATGATGTAGTCCAGCACGGTCTGGAGATAGCCCAGGTCCATTTCCAGGCCCAGCACCATCTGCCCGCCGAAGTAGAGCACCAGCACCGTGGCGGCGGACATACAGATCATCATCACCGGCTGCATGGCCACTATGCGCAGCACCGCCCGCAGGCCGGCGGCGGTGAAGCCGTCGTTGACGTCGATGAACTTCTCCCGCTCCCGGTCCTCCCGGACGTAGGACTTCACCACCCGCACGGCAACGAGGTTTTCTTGCACCGTCTCGTTCAGGTGGTCCAGCGCCTTCTGCATCTTCTCAAACAGGGGGAAGCAGATTTTCATCAGCACCAGCAGCGCTCCGGCCATAATGGGCAGGATAACCAGCACCACCAGGGCCAGCTTCGGGTTGATGGACAGGGTAAGCACCACGCTGGCGATAAGCATGGTCACCGCCCGGATAAGGATGCGCAGGCAGATCATGGCGGTGTTCTGAATGTTGGTCACGTCGTTGGTCATGCGGGTAATCAGGGAGGAGGAGGAAAATTTGTCGATGTCCGCAAAAGAGAAAGCGGAAACCTGTTCAAACTCCGCGCGGCGCAGATTGGCCCCCAGGCCCTGGGCGGCGATGGTGGCGCACTTGGCCGCCGCCGCGCCGGTGAAGGTGGCCCCCAGGGCCACCGCCACCATCAGCACCCCCGCGCGCCAGATAGGCGCCATGTCCTCCTTCAGGATGCCGTCGTTGATGATTTGGGCCATCAGCAGGGGGATGATAAGCTGGCAGATTGTCTCCACAATGACCAGCAGGGGAGAGCCCACAGCGTACTTCTCATAGCCCTTGAGATAGGCCGCAAGTTGTTTCAGCAAAGATCACACTTCCTTTCAAATTCGTTGGGCGCCCCCGTCAGCGGGGGCGGAGGCGGAGGCCCCAGCGGGTCCTTAAGCCCCTCCTCCCGCCGGTCTCCGCCGATTCGGTACAAATTTTCCAGCATCCGGCGGAGAAAGCCGCTCACCATTTCCCGCTCCTGGGGGGAGAAACCGTGGTACATATAGTCGTCCACCTGCTGAAACGCCGCTATGCTGGACAGGATGGCGTCCCGCCCCTTCCGGGTGATGGAGATGCGGTTTCGGCGGGTGTCCGCCTGGTCCACACGCCGCTCCACATAGCCCTGCCGCTCCAGCACCTTCAGGGAGGCGGCCACGGTGGGCGGCGCGCTGTGCAGCCGGTCGGCCAGCTCCTTCTGCGTGGGGGCCTGGGCGGGGTCGTCGGGATACCGGCTCAGCTCCCACAGCAGCCGCGGAGAGCCGATATCCCCCAGCCCCTGCCGCACCAGCGCCGCCACGCAGGCGTTATGGTGCGCGCGCATCAGCTGATGCAGGCACATTCCGGTCTCGTCGTCCATGAAGAACCCTCCTTTACACTGTTACACTGTGCTGCTTCGCGCTTCTCGCTGTCACGCTTCCCAGACGGCTGGACGCTCGGTCGCTTTCACTGCGTCTCGAACAAAACCCGCCCCCGCTGCGCGGCGGCTGGGCTTTTGTTCTCGCTCCGCTCCAAGCTCCCTCGCAGCCGTCTGTTCAGCGCTTCTCGCTGTCACGCTTCGCCTGTTCGCGACGCGCGGCTTCGCTCCGTCTCGGGCAAAACCCAGTCCCCCTGCGTGGGCCTTGGGCTTTTGCCCTCGCTCCGCTCCATCCGCGCTGCTCACGACGGCTCAGCGCTTCTTTTCGTTCGCCCGCTAATCATTAGCACGCTTTCTATTCTAACACCCGTTTGAAAAAAGTCAAGCGGGCGGCGCGAGAAAATCCGGGAAATTTTTCCCGAAAATTTGTGAAAAAATCTTAGAACGAACGTTTGACATTTCGAACAGCATATGGTATACTATGTGCAACGACCAGGTTCTGCGGCCTCCGCCCGCCGGCGGACCTATAATAGGAAGGAGCTTGCCATATGGGAAAACTGACCCCAAAGCAGCAGCAAATCTATGATTTCATCCTCGCCTTTGCCGAGGAGCACGGCTATCCTCCCTCTGTACGGGAGATTGCCGCGGCGGTAAACCTGAAGTCCCCCGCCACCGTCCACTTTCACCTGAAGGGCCTGCGGGAGGCGGGCTGCATCACCCAGGCGGAGGGCAAAACCCGCGCCATCACCATCACCGACCTCAGCCGCACCAAACGGGACCAGGTGCCCCTGGTGGGCTATGTGGCGGCGGGCTCTCCCATTCTGGCCCAGGAGAACATCGAGGAATACCTCACCTTTGACACCGGCGGCCTGGCCGGGGAGCACTTCGCGCTGAAGGTGCGGGGGGAGTCCATGCTGGAGGCGGGCATTCTCCCTGGGGACGTGGTGGTGGTCCACCAGCAGCCTCTGGCCCGGAACGGGGACATTGTGGTGGCCCTGTTTGAGGACGAGGCCACCGTCAAAACCTTCCGGCGGGAGAGCGACGGCCACATCTGGCTCCTCCCGGAAAACTCCAGCCCGGAGTATCAGCCCATCGACGGCGAGGGCTGCTCCATTCTGGGCCGGGTGGTGGCGGTCATCCGGCGGTACTAAAATCAACAGGGCGGCGCTCCCTTGTGAGGAGCGCCGCCCTGCGGCTTTTTTTTCGCGGCATACCTTACTTCACGGCCACCGCCTCAATCTCAAACAGCGCCCCCTTGGGCAGCGCCGCCACCTGCACGCAGGAGCGGGCGGGCGCCTCGCCGGGGAAATACTGGGCGTAAATGGCGTTGACGGCGGCAAAATCCCCCATGTCGGCCAGAAATACCGTGGTCTTGACCACATCGCCGCAGTCCATCCCGGCGGCGGCCAGCACGGCCTTCAGGTTGTCCAGCGCCTGGGCGGCCTGGGCCTCCACCCCCTGGGGCAGCTCGCCGGTGGCCGGAATCAGGCCCAGCTGGCCGGAGGTATACAGGGTATTGCCCGCCAGCTTGGCGTGGCAGTAGGGCCCCACGGCGGCGGGGGCGTTTGGAGCGGTGATGGTTTTTGTCATAAGACTGCCTCCTTGTCGGTTGATGCCCCTATTATATACGAAGCGGCAAAAAAATCAAAGCTTTTCCTTGACAGGCCGGGCCGGTCTGCTATAATGGCTCGGTAAACGCGGGCCGTCCATCCGGCCGGGGAGGAATTGTGTCATGATTCATCTGCTCTTAGCCGTCATCTACCTGTCCTTTATCAGCCTGGGCCTGCCCGACTCCCTGCTGGGCTCCGCCTGGCCGGTGATGCACACCGAGCTGGGGGCCCCCATGTCCTGGGCGGGCATTGTGGCCGTCATCATCTCCATGGGCACCGTGGTGTCCAGCCTGCAAAGCGACCGGCTCACCCGAAAGCTGGGCGCCGGCACGGTCACTGCCGTCAGCGTAGGCATGACGGCGGCGGCGCTGCTGGGCTTTTCCTTCAGCACCTCGTTCTGGATGCTGTGCCTGTGGGCCGTGCCCTACGGCCTGGGGGCGGGCAGCGTGGACGCGGCGCTGAACAACTATGTGGCCCTCCACTACGCCAGCCGCCACATGAGCTGGCTCCATTGTATGTGGGGGCTGGGGGCCGCCGTGGGCCCCTATATCATGGGCCTGGCCCTGTCCGGCGGCTCCGGGTGGGCCGCGGGCTATCGGTACATCGGTATCATTCAAATTGTCCTCACCGCCATTTTGGTGGTCAGCCTGCCCCTCTGGCGCGTCCACAAGGGCGCCGAGAGCGCCCAGGAGACTCAAAGCGCGCCCCCGCTCACCCTGGCCCAGGTGTTCCGCATCCCAGGCGCCAAGCAGATTATGGCCGCCTTTTTCTGCTACTGCGCCCTGGAACAGACCGCCATTTTGTGGGCCAGTACCTATTTGAACCAGCACAAGGGCATCCCGGCGGAGACGGCGGCGGGCTACGCCGGACTGTTTTTCATCGGCATCACCACGGGCCGGGCGCTGAGCGGCTTTCTCACCATGAAGCTCAGCGACCCGCAGATGATCCGCCTGGGCCAGGGCGTCATCGCCCTGGGCATCCTGGCCATGCTGCTGCCCCTGCATGAGTACGTCACCCTGGCGGGGCTGGTGCTGGTGGGGCTGGGGTGCGCCCCCATCTACCCCTGCGTCATCCACTCCACCCCGGACCACTTCGGGGCGGACAGGTCCCAGGCCGTCATCGGCGTGCAGATGGCCAGCGCCTATGTGGGCAACTGCGTCATGCCGCCCCTGTTCGGCCTCATCGCCGCCCAGATTGGCGCCTGGCTGCTGCCTGTGTATCTGCTGGCCATTCTGGCGGTGATGGTGCTCACCCACGAAGGGCTGCTGCGCTGCACCGGCCACGGCAGGGAGCTGGCGGCGTAGGCCCTCACGTGCGGACAGTGTGGGCGATATAGGTCAGGTGGTCGCCTAACCGCTCCAGGTTGGACACCATGTTGATGAACACCCCGCTGGACTCCGCCCGACACTCTCCCTGGTTCAGCCGCTGGATGTGCCGGTCAATGAGCCGGCGGCGCATGGCGTCGAGCTCCTCCTCCGCCCGATTGATCCGGGGCAGAAGCTCCGGCCGTTTTTCCAACACAGCCTGTTTCGTGAGCGCGTACAGCTCCTCCACCTGTCCCACCATACCCCCCAGCTCCTCCTTCACGGTGCCGGAGAAATCCAGGCCGTGGTCCATGGACTTTTGGGCGTACTTGGTGAAGTTGTCGGCAATTTCGGCAATACGCATGATGTCCCCTAAATTGCTGTGCAGGTCGGAGATGGCCTCCTCCTCCGCCAGCTTACTCTGGGCGGACAGGCGAATCAGATAGTTCACCATACCCTGGCATACGCCGTTGGCCCGGTCGATGAGCTGATGGGTGGGCTCAATCAGCCCGCGGTCCCTTCCGTCAAAGGCGCGGTAGCCGGTGCGAAACGCCTCCATGGCGGTGTCAGAGAGTCGAATCATCTCCTTCTCCAGCTGGGAGATTGCCAGGGAGGCGGAGGCCAGCATACGCTCGTCCAGATAGGTCTCCTCCGCCGCCTGCTCCGTATTCTCCTGGATAAGCATCTGGGACACCTTCACAAACCAACCGCACAGCGGCAGAAACAGCACCGTGCACGTAACGTTGAAAAAGGTGTGAAACATGGCGATCTGGGTGGCGGGCGCGGCAAACCACCGGCGGAAGGTGGTCTCCATAAAGTCCGGCCAGCACAGCAGCACCACAAGGAAGACGGCGCTGCCCAAGGTGTTGAACATCAGGTGAATCAGCCCCGCCCGCCGGGCGTTGGCCCCGGCTGTGGCGGAGGACATCAGCGCGGTGACGCAGGAGCCAATATTGGTGCCCAGGATGATGTACAGCACCTCGTTGCCCCCGCCGCCGATGGTGAGCCCCGCCACCGACATGGCGATGATAACGGAGGTGATGGCCGAGCTGGACTGCACCAGGGCGGTGAGCGCCACGCCGGCCAGCACCAGCAGCAGGGGGTTGGACACCGTCTCAAAAACGCCCTGGATGACGTCCCGGTTGGCCTTCATGGCATCGGACATCAGGGCCAGGCCCACAAAAATCAGCCCCAGCCCCGCCAGAATCAGCCCCGTCTTTTTCAACGCGTCCTTTTTGCAGGCCATATTCATCATAATGCCCGCAAACACCAGAATCTGAATGCAGGTGGTGATGGGAAAGGCGCTCAGCGCAGCGATCTGTGCGGTGACGGTGGTGCCGATGTTGGCGCCCATAATCATGGCCGCCGCCTGGTACAGGTTCATCACTCCCACGTTCACAAAGCCCACAATGAGCACTGTGGTCACGCCCGAGCTCTGAATCAGCGCCGTGGCCGCCGCGCCCACCCCTACGTTCACCAGCCGCTTGTCGGCGGTTTTTCCGAACAGCTCCTTGATTTTCCCAGTGGCCAGCTGCTCAATGTTGGCCGTGAGCAGATACACTCCCACCAGGAATACCCCCGTCCCGGCCAGCAGGCGGACGAGAAACAGCAAAAGTTCTGCCATAGTCATCTGTGATCTCTCCTTTATTCATCGTTTGACGGGATCGAAGACGGCATATATATAAAAAACGAGACTTTGCCGTCAAGTTAGACAGCAAAGTCTCGCCATTTCATTGCAGGCCGGATCGTGAGATCGTATTGACGGCCGGCAAACACAGAGTTGTTCTGTGCAGGCTACTCCCTTTGTATACCCCATATATATATCCTATTTTCGGGGGACTGTCAATTTGCATTTTCCATAAAATATTTTGCCGCTCTCAGTCCGCCCCCAATCGGGAAGTAAACCCAAAAAGCGCCGGAGGAATTCCTCCGGCGCTTTGCCTTACCACTTATTCTCCACCTTTTCCGCAAAGCCCATCAGGTCCTTTACTGAGAGGGCCGTGCCGTCGTCCAGCACCGCCGTGCCGGTAAAGCGCCCGAACACCTGGTGCTGGTCGCTTTTGATAAGCTTCACGTCGGTGCAGGCCGCCCGGTCAATCACCGGCATAAAGTCCATCTCAAACCGCCCGTCGTCGCTGGTGAAGGTCCAGGGGGAGAGGTAGTCCTCCTTCCCGTCCTTCATCGGGATGTGGAAGCTCACCTGGGAGAGCTTGTGGGCCTTCCCCTTGTAAAAGAGCATATTCTCCGTGGCGGCGGAGGTGTCCCCAAACCCATAGCCGATGTTGAAGCCGAAATCCTCCCCGTCCAGCAAGCCCGAGGCGGAGCCCCAGTACCAGGTGTTGTGGTAGGTCCACACCCCCCGGCCCCAGTCCAGCACGGCGAAGGAGTCGCTGGGGCGGAAGCTGTACACATCGTCCCCGATGCGCACGGCGCCCTGGGCCCGCATACAGTTAATCTTTTGGTTGTAGTAAAAGTGCCCCGGCTTGTCAAAGGGGGTGCATATCACCATGGACTCCTCCGGCTCGCCGGTGAGGGTGAGGTGCACGTCGATGGACTGCCCGTCCCGGAAGTTGTCCATGTGGGCGGTGAGCTGCCGCTTGCCGTCCGCCGCCTGGAACAGCAGGGCGTGCTTCTTCCCCGAGCTGGCGGTGATGCCCACCGCGGAGGTGGCGGGCAGGCCGGTTTTCCCCATGGGAAAGGCGGACATGGGGCTTTTGGTGATCTGCCAGGGCTGGTCCACAAAGGACAGGAAGGAGATGGAGTCCAGCCCCATATAGCTGTTGTCAGCAATGGTGAGGGCCACGCCGAAGCAGTCGTTGCCCACGTAGTAGTAGTCCCACTCCTTCAGGCGGGTGAGCCCGCCCTTCACCTTTTTCCGGTCATACACGGGCAGCAGGCGCTTGGCGTAGCCCGCTCGGGTGAGGTTGCCCTGTTCGTCCAGCAGGGGAATCGCCTCTGTGATCTCATACTGCATACGAGCACCTCCTCAAAATTAGACGGCCCTCCGGCTTGCCTTTTGACCAGTGTACCATATTTCCCCGGAAAAGCCAAGGCAAACCGGGCCACAAAAAGAGCCGGAAGGCCTTTTGCCTTCCGGCTCTGCGTGTCACTGCGCGTCGGAGTAGGGCTCGCTGCTGCTGACTACCACCTGGCCGTTGATGTAGGAGACGTTGAAGCCCAGGCTGCGGCCCAGGTCACGCAGCTTGAAGTAGGTGTAGCCGCCTCCTTGATCGTCGGTGAGGACGATGGAGGAAAGCTCTGCGGCCTCGTTGAAAATCATCACCTTGGCAGTTCCGTCCCGATAGGCCCGGTCCCCGGAGAAGGGGGTGGACAGCTCGCTGCCGTTGGGTTCATAGCGGAAGCGGGGGGAGAGATAGATGATGTCCTGGTCCCAGCCCACCCAGAACTGCGCCTGGGTGCCGTTAAGGTGCCAGGCCATATCCCGCAGCTTGACGTAGTTGGTGAGCCTGCCGGAGCTGTCCTTCAGCGCGTAGGCTTGGAGCGTCACGCTCTTGCCGTCCAGCAGGATGGTTTGGGTGTTGGCGTAGGCTATGCCGGCGTTCGGGGCGGGCGTCGCGGTGGGGGCCG
>CAQCFX010000031.1 GCA_948766235.1 uncultured Oscillospiraceae bacterium
AGCAGCAGCGCGGCGGCCATCAGCAGGGCCATGAGCTTGTGGGTCTTTTTCATCATTCATTGCCTCCCAATGTTTTTTCTCCGGCAGGCGGCGGGGGCGCGGGGCGGTCCGCCGCGTTTGTTAAAATGGAGAATTCTTATATAAATTCGGCAGCTTTTGCAATAAAATAAGGGGCGGCGGGGGAAACGGGCCGCGAATTTCACTGGGGCGCAGGGCCTGTGGGGCGGAGCAAAATTCCGCCCGCCCTATGTTCAAACGGCAAAAGCTGTGATACAATAGCTATGTTTATGCCGGCTGCGGCGGCCGGCCTGAGATATGATTTTCACACCGCCCCGGCGGAGAAAGGAACAGCCTATGAAGCTCATTGACGCCCACGCCCACGTGGTACAGTGCATTGCCGGAACCGGCTCTCAGGGAGAGCTTCGCCCCTGCGGCGGGGGGCGGGCGGCGTACGCCACAGGCCAGACCTTCCAGATTCTCCCCCCGGAGTTTGGGGAATATGACGCCGCGCCGGAGGCCCTGCTGCGGGTGATGGACGAGCACGGGGTAGACAAAGCGGTGCTGCTTCAGGGGAACTATTTCGGCTTTCAGAACCTGTATACCTATGAGGCGGTGCGCGCCTACCCAGACCGCTTTACGGGGGCGGCGTCCTACGACCCCTTTTCCGCCCAGGCGGATAAGATTAAGGCGCACCTGTTTGACGAGCTGGGGTTCCGAATCGTCAAATTTGAGGTGAGCAGCGGCTCGGGCCTGATGGCCAACCACCCGCCCGTGGACCTGGACGGGGAGGTGATGCACCGGGAGTACCGTTACGCGGCCGACCGGGACCTGATTTTCGTCATCGACATCGGCAAGCCCCGCAGCGTGAGCTGGCAGGTGGAGGCCCTGAGCCGGGCCATTGCCCGCTATCCCTCCATGCGCTTTGTGGTGTGCCACCTGCTCTCCCCCCAGCTGGGGGACGCAGAGCTGCTCCGGCAGTCCCTGGACAGGCTGGCCCTGCCCAACGTGTGGTTTGATTTGGCGGCGCTGTGCCTGAACTCCCGGCCGGAGACCTTCCCCTACCCCACCGCCCGGGGCTATGTCCGGGACGCGGTGGAAATTGTGGGGGCGGACCGCCTGCTGTGGGGCAGCGATATGCCCTCCGCTATGACCAGGGACAGCTACCGGCATTTTATCGACTTCATCGCCCTGCACCCGGATTTGAAGGAAGGGGACAGGGAGAAAATCCTCTATCACAACGCCCAAGGGCTGTTTTTTCCAGCGACCTGACTGCATGAAAGGCGGATGAACCATGCTTCTCAACAGCTTTCTTTTGTCGATTAACGCCATTGCCTCCATTTTTGTAATCATGGCGGTGGGCTACGGGGCCAAGCGGCTGCTCCATCTGGAAAAGGAGCACGTGGCCCGCTTCAACTCCCTGGTGTTCCACACCCTGCTGCCGCTGATGCTGTTTTATAACGTCTACAACTCCGATATCCGGGGCGGCGTGAACCTGCGCTGCCTGGGGCTGGCGCTGGGGGTGCTGGCGGCGCTGTTTGCGCTCACCTGGGCGCTGGTCAAGGGGGTGGAGCAGGAAAACAGCCAGCGGGGGGTGATGATTCAGGCGGCCTTTCGCAGCAACTTCCTGCTGCTGGGAATGCCCCTTATCCGGGAGCTGTGCCCCGGCGCGGACCTGGCCACCGTGTCCGTGATGCTGGCCATTGTGGTGCCCTGCTACAATGTGCTGGCGGTCATCACCCTGGAGACCTTCAGCCGCAAGCAGATTGACGTGAAGAAGATTTTGCTGGGCATTGCCAAAAATCCGCTGATTCTCGCCTCGGCGGCGGGGATTGTGCTCAACCTGTCCGGCCTGCGCCTGCCCACCTTCCTGGACAACCCCATCTCTCAGCTGGGCGCCTCCGCCTCCCCGGTGGCGCTGCTGCTGCTGGGGGCCCAGTTTGAGTTTCAGGATGTGCGCAGCCACCGGCGCAATCTGGCCATCTGCACGGCGCTGCGCCTGGTGGTCTTCCCCGGCGTAGCCCTGCCCCTGGCGGCGCTGGCGGGGCTGCGGGGGCCGGAGTTTGCGGTGCTCATCTCCATGTTTGCCACCCCCACCGCCGTCAGCTCCTTCAGCATGGCGGCCCAGATGGGGGGCAGCCCGGAGCTGGCGGCCAGCGCGGTGACTGTGACCACGCTGCTGTCCGCCGCCACCATGTTTTTGTGGACCTTCCTCTTTAAGTCCCTGGGAATGTTTTAACGGATACATAAACGCGGAAAAGGGAGCGGCGGCAGCCGCTCCCTTTTTGATTACTGCTCTGCGTACAGCCGCTGTAAAAACTCCCGGGATTGCACCGCGTTGTCGTTGCTGGTGTTCTCCAGGGTGGCCTGAATGTAGGGCTTGCGGGCCTTCAGGAAGCGGAGAATGGGGGCGTAGTCCATCTCGCCCTCACCGGCGGCTGCAGAGCGCAGCTCCTCTCCCTCCCGCACGAAGTCCTTCAGGTGGACCACCGCGATGTGCTCGGCCAGCGTGTCCATGGCGTGCGCAATCACCCGCTCCCGGTCGTCCGCGTTCCCGGCGTACAGCAGGTTTACCGGGTCAAAGATAATGCGCAGATTGGGGCTTTGGATGGCGCGCAGCACCTCCATGGCCCGGTCCGCATCATAAACGATATGCTTCCACACCGGCTCGATGGCCAGCGACACGCCCAGGTGCTCCGCCCGCTCCACCACCGGGGCCAGATTGCGGACAAAGGTGTCCAGCGCCCCCTGGGTGTGGGTGGCCGCGTCGGTTTTGTACTCGGGGTTGGGGGCCCCCGTCTCGGTGCCCACCACCCCCGCCCCCATGAGGGCGGCCACGCGCAGATGGCCGTAGTACCGGCTTTGGATGTCCCGCAGCCGGTCCGGGTCGGGATGGGCCAGGTTCAGGTAGCACCCCAGCACCGCCGCGTCCAGCCCGTTTTGGGCAAGAACCCGCCGGACGTGCATGGCCAGCCCCTCGGTGAGGGCGCACTCGTCAAAGCTCACGCCCGAGATTACCTTGGACAGGGCCAGATGAACACATGAAAAGCCCTCCTCCCGGGCGGTTTGCGCCCGGCGCTCCAGAGTCTGCGCCTGCGGGGGCAGGGCGCTGTTTACGTCGTGCAGTCTGATGCCAAGCTGCATGATTCATTCCTCCCACTCTGCCATGTGTTGTTTTTTGGAAATAAGGGATAAAAAAGAGGGCTTTCTGAATCGAAAGCCCTCCCGTGCCGTTTGATTGAGCCTATCAGGCGTTGCCGCCCAGATAGGGATAATAGGCAAAGTAGACACACGCAAACCCGACTTCCTTCGGGCTGTCGGAAACGCCTTCTGTTTGCTGCGCTCCGCCAAAGAGGTCCATAAGTTCCAACATCTGGCCTACCTCCTTTCTGCGTCCAGTATATCACGGGAGCGGAGAAAAGGATAGAGCCGCATTGGACAATATAGCCAATTTAGACGGTGCATTTTTGTGCATAAAGTCAGTTTCGGGCTGCGCCGCCCTTTTACGGAGTGAATTGGAACCTTCGGTTCAGCCAGGCCTTGCACAGCGCCAGCCATGGCCGACAGGTGTCGTCCGGCGTCTCAACCTCCTGGGTGCAGGTGGAAATGCCGTGGGCCCCGCTTCCAAACAGGTGGTACTCAAAGGGGACGGCGTGCTTTCGCAGCTCCACCGCCAGCAGCAGGCTGTTTTCCGGGGGCACGCAGTCGTCCTCCCCGCCGTGCCACAAGAATGTGGGCGGGAAGCCGGGCGTGACCCGCTTGAGCAGGTTGAGCTTGTCCCGGTATGCCTCGTCCCCGCCGGAAATGTTCTGTGCCGAGCCCTCGTGGGCAAATTCCCGGGTACTGATGACCGGGTAGCACAGCACCAGCGCGTCCGGCCGCGCCCCGTCCGGCAGGCCCACCGTGGAATCGTTCCAGAACGCCCCCAGGCTGGCGGCCAGATGGCCTCCGGCGGAAAAACCCAGCACGGCGATTTTCTCTGGGTCGATATGCCATTGCTGATGGCGCTCCCGCACCAGGCGCACCGTCTCCCCCAGCTCGCGCAGGGAGCGGAAGTTGGACATATCCTGGGGATAGCAGGTGTAGTCCAGGATAAACACCTGATAGCCCAGGGACAAAAACTCAAAGGCGGGGGCATCCTTCTCCCGGGGCGAGCACCAGTGGTAGCCGCCGCCGGGGCAGATGATAAGGGCGGGGCGCGTCTTGTGGGCGGCCAGGGTCTCATAGTCGTCGTGAAGGCAGCCCGTGACGCGGGCGTCCAGTGCCCGGAACGTGACGGTTTCCATTACGGCTGCTTACCGATATAGGCCAGGATGCCGCCGTCCACGTAGAGGATGTGGCCGTTGACGAAGTCGGAGGCGGAGGAGGCCAGGAACACCGCCGGGCCGCCCAGGTCGGACGCCTCGCCCCAGCGGTTGGCCGGGGTCTTGGCCAGAATGAACTGGTCGAAGGGGTGCTTGGAGCCGTCGGGCTGCACCTCACGCAGAGGCGCGGTCTGGGGCGTGGCGATATAGCCGGGGCCGATGCCGTTGCACTGGATGTTATACTGGCCGTACTCGCTGGCGATGTTCTTGGTGAGCATCTTCAGCCCGCCCTTGGCCGCGGCGTAGGCGCTGACCGTCTCCCGGCCCAGCTCGCTCATCATGGAGCAGATGTTGATAATCTTGCCGCCGCCCTTCTTCATCATGCCGGGAATCACGGCCTTGGACACGATGAACGGGGCGTTCAGGTCCACGTCAATCACCTGGCGGAAGTCCTTGGCGGACATCTCCAGCATGGGGATGCGCTTGATGATGCCCGCGTTGTTCACCAGTACGTCGATGACGCCCACCTCGGCCTCAATCTTGGCCACCATGGCCTGCACCGCGTCCTCGTCCGTCACGTCGCAGACATAGCCGTGGGCGGTGATGCCCGCCTCCTTGTAGGCGGCGACGCCCTTGTCCACCAGCTCCTGCTTGATGTCGTTGAACACGATGACGGCGCCCGCGTCCGCCAGGGCGGAGGCGATGGCAAAGCCGATGCCGTAGGACGCGCCGGTGACCAGCGCTACCTTGCCGGTGAGGTCAAACTGATTGTTCATAGTAGCGGTTCCTCCTTATTTCAACTCGGTTGTGGGAATGTTGTCCATGTCGTCGAAGGCCTGGTTTTCCCCGCCCATGGCCCAGATAAAGGTGTAGTTGGCGGTGCCGCAGCCGCTGTGGATAGACCAGGAGGGAGAGATCACCGCGTCAAAGTTGTGCATGACGATGTGCCGGGTCTCATCGCCCTGCCCCATCATGTGGAACACCACATTGTCCTGGGGGATATTGAAGTAAGTGTAAATTTCCATCCGCCGCTCGTGGGTGTGGGCGGGCATGGTGTTCCACACGCTGCCGGGGGCCAGCTGGGTCAGGCCCATGGACAGCTGGCAGGTGGGCAGCACGTCGGGGTGAATGAACTGGTTGATAACCCGGGCGTTGGCCGTCTCCGCCGCGCCGCAGGGCCGCTTGTTGGCGTTCTCCATGGTGAGCAGGGTGGTCTGATACGCTTTGTGGGCGGGGGCGGACACCAGGTAGAACCGGGCGGGGTTCTCCCCGTCGGCGCTGGAGAACACCACCTCCCGGGCCCCCATGGTGATATACAGGCAGTCCTCGAAGCCCAGGTCGTACTTCGTGCCGTCCACGGTGATGGAGCCGGGGCCGCCCAGGTTGAATACGCCGGCCTCCCGCCGCTCCAGGAAGAAGCTGGTGCCGAAGTTGTGCCAGATGTCGATGCCCTTGTCCATGGGCACGGCCTCGTGCACGGGCATAATGCCCAGCACCACCATGCGGTCCACATGGGAGTAGACGGCCTGCACCGTGTCGGGCTGGTAGAGATTCTGAATCAGAAATTCGTCCCGAAGCTCCTGGGTGGTGTAGCGCTTGACGTCGTTGGGGCCGGTGGAATAGCGAATATCCATTACTTAACGCTCCTTTGCTCAGCGGCTTTTTTGAAGGGTCCTCTCAATGACCATCTCCGTCTCCCCGTCAAAGAGGTACACGTCCTCATAGGGAATGGAGAAGGCGACGGTGCTGTCAATCTCCGGGGTGTCGTGGGGGTCCACCTTGAGGATGGCCTTGTCCTCCCCGGCGGTGATATAGACGTTGGTGTTGTCGCCCAGCATCTCGGTGAGCTCCACCTGGGCCTCCACGTGGCAGGCGTTGTCCGCCTTGCCCAGCTCGATGGCCTCGGGCCGGAAGCCGAAGACGATTTCCCTGCCCTCGTAGGCCTTGGCCTTGTCTCCCAGCCGGGAGGCCACGTCCAGCTTGTTGGGGCCGAAGGAGATTTTGCCCTGCTTTACAACGGCGCGGATGAAGTTCATGGGCGGCTCGCCGATAAAGCCCGCCACGAACACGTTCACCGGGTTGTGGTAGAGCTGGTAGGGGGTGCCAATCTGCTGGACATAGCCGTCCTTCATCACCACGATGCGGTCGGCCAGGGTCATGGCCTCCGTTTGGTCGTGGGTGACGTAGATGGTGGTGGCGCCGGTCTCCCGGTGAATCTGGGCGATTTCAGAGCGCATGGTGACGCGCTGCTTGGCGTCCAGGTTGGAAAGCGGCTCGTCCATCAGGAACACGCCCACCTTGCGGATGATGGCCCGGCCGATGGCCACGCGCTGGCGCTGGCCGCCGGACAGCGCCCGGGGCAGCCGGTCCAGGTAGTCCGTCAGGCCCAGAATGCGGGCGGTGTTCTTCACCTTCTCCTCAATCACGTCCTCGTCCACCCCCTGGAGGGTGAGGCCGAATGCGATGTTGTCAAACACCGTCATCTGAGGGTAGAGGGCGTAGCTCTGGAACACCATGGCCACCTCCCGCTCCCGGGGGCCCAGCTCGTTGGCCCGCTTGCCGTCGATGAGGAATTCGCCGTTGGAGATGTCCTCCAGCCCGGCAATCATCCGAAGGGTGGTGGATTTGCCGCAGCCGGACGGGCCGACAAAGACGATGAACTCCCCTTTGTCAATCTCCAGGTTGAAGTTGTGCACCGCGTGGTAGCCGTTGGGGTAGATCTTATTGATGTCTTTCAGGGTTAAGTACGCCATAGTCTTTGTCTCCTTACACATGGATTTCCTTTTGGGAAGGGCAGGATTACGCGCCCAGCCGCTTAATCTCCGTGTAGGCCAGTACGAAGGGGGCCACACCCTTGGCGTCGTTTTCCACCACAGGCTCGGAGATGTAGTATTCGTAGGAACCGTCCCGGCGGCGGTTGTTTTCCGGGCCAAGCCCCGCCACCAGGCAGATGCCGCCCAGATTCAGTCCGTCCTCGGTAAAGGTTAGGTATTTATCCACAATGCCGTCAAAGGTTTTCCGGCCCAGGGCGGCATACTCTTCGCCCAGCGCCCCCAGCCGCGCTCCCTTGAGCATGGCGTAGGACATCATGGCGCTGCCGCTGGTCTCCAGGTAGTTGCCCTCCCGGCCCCCCTGGTCGGGCACCTGCCAGTACAGGCCGGTTTCAGCGTCGGCATAGCGGGCCATGGAGGCCATGAGCTGCGTGAAGATGGCGCCCAGGCGCTCCCGCTCCCGCCCCTGGGGGAGAATGTCAAGCAGGTCGGCCAGGGCCACGGCAAACCAGCCCAGGGACCTGAGCCAGAAGTTTTTGGAGCAGCCCGTTGCCGGGTCCGCCCAGAAGGCGGCGCGGGAGGCGTCGTAGCCGTGGAAATACAGCCCCTTCTCCTGAGAGAACATATTGGCCCGGACGTTTTCAATCTGGCCCGCGAGGTCGGAATAGTTTCCGCCGCCGAAATGCTTTTCATACATGGCGTAAAAGGGCTGGGCCATGTAGATGCCGTCCAGCCACACCTGATTGGGGTAAATGGCCTTGTGCCAGAAATTGCCCTGGGAGGTGCGGGGCTGCGCGTCCAGCTGCTCCCGGAGGAACTGCGCCGCCCTGCGGTACTTTTCCTCCCCGGTGCGCTCATAGAGGGCGAACAGCACCCGGCCCTCGTTGATGTCGTCCAGGTTGTGGGCCTCGGGCTGGAAGGTGCGGATGGAGCCGTCCTCCCCCACAAAATGGTCCGCGCAGGATTTCACAAAATCGAAATACCGCCGGTCCCCGGTGAGGCCCTCCATCTCCATCAGCGCCGTGAGCATACAGCCGTCGATATAGTTCCAGGAGGCGGGCTTGCCCTCCCGGATTTTCTCCAGGTTCCAGGCCGTGCGCTCCGGGGTGGAGCGCCGGACCAGGCCCAGCACAAAATCGTCAATTTTTTGGTAGTCCATCAGTTCTCCTCAAGGTTGTCGGTTTCCACGTCCCCGCAGTGCTGCGTCACCAGGGGACTTCCCTCCACGCCGGTCAGCTTCACGTTTTTTACCCGGACCCGGCTGACGTTGTCCAGATACAGCCCCAGGCGGCAGCGCTCCTCGTTGTGGTTGCGCATGGAGGGCATACCGGGCCTGGCGTCCTGGGCGAAGGACACAGTGATGTTTTCCAGCGCCACCTCGTCGATGGGGCTTTCGGGCAGGCCGTCAATGTAGCAGGCCGCCACCTGCGCCCCGGTGCACTCCATGTTGCGGAAGGCAAAGCAGCCCAGATGGGGCGTCCGGCCGTCCACGGGCAGCGCCTCCCGGCACCAGACATACTCGCTGAACCGGTCCGGGTCGCAGCAGTTATACCACATATTGATTACGATGGGGGTGAGCACCTGGTCCATGCGGATGTTGTCGAACAGGACGTCGTCAATGACGCTGTCCTTCCCCCGGCCCCGGCGGGTTTTGATGCGCAGTCCCCGGTCGGTCTGGCGGAAATAGCAGCGGGTGACGCTGAGCTCCCGGATGCCCGCCGACAGCTCGCTGCCCAGGGTGACGGCCCCGTGGCCGAACTCCATCAGGCAGTTGCGCACGGTGTGGCGCCGGGCGGGGGTTTTGTACTTCAGGGCCATGTCGATTTTGCCCGCCTTGACGGCGATGCAGTCGTCCCCCACGGAGAACTTGCAGCCGATGATGTCCACGCCGTCGCAGCTCTCCGGGTCGATGCCGTCGGTATTGGGGCTGTCCTTGGGGGCGGTGACAAAGCAGTCCAGCATGGAAAAGCCCTGGGAATAGAAGGGGTGGATGTGCCAAGAGGGGCCGTTTTTTACCGTGACCCCATGTAGGGTCACATCCTTGCAGCGGTTGAGAAAAATCACCCTGGGGCGGGAGGCGGGAAAGCTTTGAAAGTCCTTCCACCAGTCGCCGTTCTGGCCGTTGCCGTCAATGGCGCCCAGGCCCACAATGGCGATGTCTTCCGCGTAGGAGGCCTGGAGCAGGGACTGATAGCTGTTCAGCTCCTGGCCCTCAAACCCCGCCTGGGGAATCTCCGCCCCGGTCACCGGGTCCACAGCGGCGGCGGGCACAATGGGATAGCGCTCCCGCTGGGTGGAGCCCAGGATAACCGCCCCCTGGTCCAAATCCAGGGTGATATGGCTTTTCAGGCACAGGGGGAGGGTGAGGTACGTCCCCGCCGGGAACCGCAGCCGCCCGCCCCGGGGCAGGAAGCTGATGGCCGCCTGGATGGCGGCGGTGTCCTCGTGCACGCCGTCTCCCACCGCGCCGAAGTCCTTTACGCTGACGCAGCAGGCCTCCGTCTTTGTGGTGAACTGGACGGACTCCTCTGTGCCGTCCTGGAAGCGGACGGCGACGGCGTACTGCGTGTCCGGTTGCAGGCCGAACAGGGAAAAGACGTTGGTATCACGGGAGAAGCGCTGTGCGCCATCCACCCAGACCGTATAGCCCTGGCGGGCATAGTAGGGCGTGCTTCCATCCAGCTCGAAGCAGGCGCAGCTGCTCCCGCGGTAGATAATTTGTATCATCGCGAACACCTCATTTGGCGGTTTTTCGGGCCGCGCCGTGAAACGCCCGGCCCAGGGCGTGCTTGAGCTGAAGCAGCAGCAGGTCGAAGCCCAGACAGAACAGGCCGAACAGAATGGGCTCCACCCCCAGGAACACCATGTCGGATACGCCGGTGATCCGGCTGGCAATCAAGTTGATGACATTGTACAGTCCATAAACCAGCATCAGCACCACATAGGCGTAGCCCACGTTGAGGAACAAGCCGGAATGGCTTTTCCGCGTGACCATCATCCAGCGGGCGTTTTCCCCGGGGGTCTTTTCAAAAAAGCGCAGCACGGGGTTGGTCATGAGATCGGTGACGATGCCCAGGGCCAGGCCGGTGACGAACAGAATGTCCAGCTCGCTGCCCAGCAGCCCGCCCAGTCCCCAGATGAAGAAGAAGCACACCGCGCCGGCAAACCAGGCCTTGATCAGCAGCATCTTCACCCAGTCGGCCATTTTCATTTTAGGCCCCGAACGGTAGGCGCGCAGCTCCTCCTCGGACACCTGTGGGGAGTTCTCCTCGTTGGCGGACACCAAATCGTCCACCGCCTGGGTTTTCAGCCGGTAATATTCCGACTGCTTTTCTACCTCGGGCTTTTCCGGCCTGTTTTTACGCTTTTTGCTCATGGTTTCTCCTATTGGCAATGGGAGGCCCGGATGGCGGGCCTCCCAGATCCTGTCCATCCGTTGGTCGGGGTTGAAGCTTACGCCTCGCCGGAGATGTCAATGGCCTCCATGCTGCCGTTGTCTCCCACGTCGACGGAGGTCTTGATTTTCCGCAGCCACTTGGAATACACCGGTAGCAGCAGAATCAGCACAATAGCCACCATCAGAATGGCGATGTGGAGTTGCAGATACCACTCCGCTAAGGCGATGTAGGCAGTCTCGCTGGTGACTACGATGGGGTTGTCCAGCCGGTTCACCGCAGCAAGGATGGCGTTACGATAGTACAAATCCGAGAAGATGACGATACCCAGCAGGACGAACATCAGCACCAGCATGGGCATATTGGTCTTTTTGCGGTAGGGGAAGGCGTTGAGGAAGCACATGAAGGACAGCATGGAGAACAGCATGGTGACAAAGCCGGCCAGCCCCATGCCGGGGCCCTGGATGCGGGCGGTGGTGTCCGAGATGTGCATCAGGTTCAGGGAATAGAACACGAAGGCGATCACCAGCACCGCCAGGGGAATCATCTGGGGCCGGCGCTTCAGGGCGACCAGGAACTTGCGCCAGACCTCTTTCAGGCCGCCGCTTTTTTTCTTAGTGGCTTCCATTAACCCTCACCTCCCCGGATGGCGTTGGTGGTTTCCTTATCGAAGAAGTGCTTGCGGTTGAAGGTAAAGGACGCGGTGTCCCCCACCTTGTAGTCCCGCCAGCCCTTCAGCTTGGCGGAAATCTTCACCGCCTTGCTTCCGCCCACGTAGCCGTGGACCAGGGTGTTCATGCCCAGGTTCTCGTTGGCGGTGACGGTGACGGGCACGTCCGTCCCCTCCACGATGTTCTCCGGCCGGACGCCCAGGGTAATCTCCTTGTTGTTGTAGCCGCGCAGGGTGTGCTGCTCCTCCGGGGTGAGGGAGACGGTGAAGCCCTCGCCCACCAGCTGGGTTCCGTTCACCCGCACGTCGTAGAAGTTCATGGGGGGCAGGCCGATGAAGCTGGCCACGAACACGTTGGCCGGGCTGTCGTACAGCTCCAGAGGGGTGCCCACCTGCTGAACGTGGCCCATGGACATACACACAATGCGGTCGGCCAGGGTCAGCGCCTCGGTCTGGTCATGGGTGACGTAGAGCATGGTGGCGCGCAGCCGTTTGTGGAGCAGCAGAATCTCCCGGCGGGTGGCGCCGCGCAGCTTGGCGTCCAGGTTGGACAAAGGCTCGTCAAACAAAAATACTTTGGGGTTGCGCACGATGGAGCGGCCCATGGCCACCCGCTGGCGCTGTCCGCCGGACAGCTGGGCGGGCTTTTTGTTGAGCTGGCTGGTGAGGCCCAGAATTTCCGCCGCCGCCAGCACCTTTTTGTGAATGACGTTGGGGTTCTCCTTGCGCAGGGTGAGGGAGAACGCCATGTTTTCATAGATGGTCATATGGCCGTAGAGGGCGTAGCTCTGGAACACCATGGCCATATCCCGGTCTTTGGGCGGGGTGGCGGTGATGTCCCGGCCGTCCAGCAGCAGCTTGCCGGCGGAGATGTCCTCCAGGCCGGCCACCATGCGCAGCGTGGTGGACTTGCCGCAGCCGGAGGGACCCACCAGGACGATGAGCTCGCCGTCTTTTACGTCCAGGTTGAAGTCGAAAACCGCCTGCACGTTATTGTCGTATATCTTGTCGATATGCTGCAAATTCAGTGTCGCCATGTCTTCGCCTCCTTATGCGCCCTGGCTGTCCAGGGTTTTGAGGTGCTCCGCCAGCTCCCGGCAGCGAATCAGGTTCACCGCCGCCGACGCGATGAGGCATACCGCGGAGATGACCAAATAGGCCGTCACCCGGTAGAACTGCCCGTCCTGCATCACCAGGGTGGTTTCGCCATTGATCAGGGTCTCGGCGGCGTGGGCCCGGGCGGGGATGATGAAAATCCGCACAATCTGGAACACGCCCAGGGCGGCCAGCAGATAGGAATAGCCCTGCTTATAGTTTTTCACGCCCTCGGAGGACAGAAACACCGCCAGCATGAACACCAGGTTATACACGATGGACGCGCCAATCAGGATGGTGTAGTACCAGGTGCCCACGTCGGACTTGCAGATGCTGATAAAGTAAAATACGTTGAACAGGATTCCCAGAATGGCCAGGTTCGCGGAGAGGGAGTTTTTGATAAACCGCATTCTGTCCCGCTGTATGGCGCGATCTTCCGCTGTCATCCGGCACTCCTCCTTCCTTCCTCCAGCAGGTGCTGCTCGGCCTTCATCAGCCGGACCTTCCACACGGCGTTGGCCGCCAGCAGGGCGCACACGATGAGCACCAGACCGAACACGGCATAGTGCAGGTCGAACCAGAAGGTGGACTCGGTGTACAGCGTGCCCCACATCTCGGCGTGCTCCTTCAGGGCGGCGAAGTCCACCTGGAGAAACTGAGCCTTGAAAATTTCGATGTACTGGTGGGCGAACACGGCGTTATACACGCCGCCCGCCACAAACAGGCCGGTGGCCACATAGTTGCCGATATAGTACTTCCGGCGGCTGTGGGTGTTGGTGATGAACAGCAGCGCGCCCAGCAGAATCTGGACAATGCTCAGCATCAAAAACATCCGGTTGAATTCCTGCATATTGTAGTAGACAATGGAGCCGTCCACATCGGTTTGGAACAGGTTGCTGGGGTTGCGCATGGTGTCATAGAGACTATCATACAAGTCGGTCATGATACCGAGCGAATAGAGGAAAAAGATCGCGCTTACGATGATAGCCGCCAGACAGAGAATTCTCTGCGCGGTCATTTGCTTTTTATACATGACGACCTCCTCCCGGGGGAATCATGCCTCCCCCCGCCCGGGCAGCCGTGGCTCCCGGGCGGGGCGGGGATCATTAAGATGGTTTCGTTGGCGGGACCGGAGCCCGCTTTTACTTCAGGGTCTCGAAGTAGGCGATGTCCTTCTCCCAGGCGCCCTGCTTGATGGCCAGGTACTGCTTGCCGGACCAGGAGTTGGTCACGGTGTCGGCGGTGCTGGCGGCGTCCTGCATGCCGGCTTCGGTGTAGCCGTTCACGGCGATGTTCAGCAGCATATTGTCGCCGTCCTTCTGCTGGTTGAAGCGGTCGGTGAGCTCAGTGTAGCCGTTCACGGTGTCGTTCTCCACCTTGGTGGTGGGCAGCACGGTGGGCACGATGGTGTACCAGGGGTTGGAGGCCATGCCCAGCTCGGGGTGCTTGATGGTGCCCAGGCCGATGGCGGTGGAGATGTAGCCCGCGCCCTGCTGGCCTACCTCGTGGGTGCACTGGTACTCAAAGGCCTGGCTCTTGAGGAAGGACAGGGTGGAACCCAGGTAGAACCGGGCGTAGTTGGTGTAGTTGCCGTTGGCCTTATCCCACAGCTCCTCGCGGGTGGCGTCGGCGATTTCGGGCATCTGCTCGCCGTTGAAGCTGAAGGTGACGTAATTGCCGCTGGCGTCGGTCTTGATGAAGGCGTCGGGGCCATAGCTCATGAGGATGCGGCCCTTCTCGGAGTAGGCGAAGTCGATGAGGGCCAGGCAGGCGTTGAGCTTATCGGTGTCGCTGCCCACGCCGGCCTTGGAGATGCCCCAGCCGTCGGTCTTGACGGAGCGCCAGGACTCGGTAAAGCGCATATACACGCCGTCCTCATTGGAGCCGTCATACCAGCGGGCCACGGGCACCATGGCGGCCATGTACTTCTCGCCCTGGTCGGCCTGGAGGGCGGTGGCGTTCAGGATGGTCTGGGTCTGGTTGTAGTCATAGTGCATGAAGCCCAGGTCGTTCTCCAGGTAGGTCTTGGAGCTCTCCTCGGAGCCGTCCACGAAAGCCTTGGAAACCAGGCCCTCCTGAACCATGGCGTGCATGCGCTCCATGGCCTCGTAGGTGTCGGCCTCCTGGCGGGCGTCGTGGAGCTGATTGTCGGTTCCTACATACAGGTAATCCTGGCGGGACTCCAGGCCGCGCACGCCGAACAGGGTGCCGGCGAAGCGGAACAGGTCCACGCGGCGCTGGTTGTTGTTGTCCTCACGGGTGAACAGGCCCTGGATGGTGTCGGTGCCGTTGAGGGTCTGGGGGTTGGCCACCACGCAGCGCAGCAGGGCCACCAGCTCGTCGGCGTCCCAGGCGGCGTTCTGGCCCACGAACAGGTCGGCGCGGTTGGTGCCGTAGTAGCCGTTGTAGGCCTCGTCGATGTAGGTGCGCAGCATATTCACGGCGGCCACGCCGTCCATGGAGCCGGCCTCGTTCATCTTGGCCACGATGTTGCCCGCGGTGTCATAGTCCTTGGTGACGGATTCCACGCCGGAGCCATCGGCCTTGACCACGTCGATCTCCACCTTGCCGGAGGTGGGCATATAGGGCTGATAGACAGGGGCGGCGGTCTTGCCGCTGGCGCTGGCGGTGAACTCGCCCTCGCCGTTGAGCAGCTTCTCCACCCAGTCGGTGCGCATCAGGGGCATACGCTCGATGTCGTCCACGCCGTCAAAGTAGGGGCTGAAGTAGATGGCGCCGGTGTCGGTGTTGCCGGTGATGGACAGCCGGACGATGGGGTTTTCCTCCAGATAGGCCTTGAAGTTGGGCATCAGGTCCAGGTACTCGGCGATGTTCACCATGTTGCCGGCCTCGCCGTTCTCGGTGAGCTTGGTGGCGGTGCCGCTGACCATGTCCACGTCGCCCAGGCGCTCTTTCCAGAAGTCGAACTCCTTGGAGGCGCTGTTGCCTTGGTACTGGTCCTCAAAGACGATGTTCAGCTGGTTCTGCACCTCCACCCAGGTGGGCTTGAGCTCGCCGGTGTGGTAGGTGTTGCCGTCGGCCAGGGTCACGCCCTCGCCGGCGGTCTCCGGGTCGAAGAACAGGCCGGTCTTGGCGTTGTTATAGCCGGTGGCCATGCGCAGCTTGGTGCCGGGGGCATAGCTCAGGCTCTGCTCGGGGGTGTCGCTGGGGGTCTCGCTGCCGGACTGGGTGGGGGCGGCGGAGGGGGGAGTGCTCTGCTCCACCTGGATGCTGGGGCCGCAGCCGGCCAGCAGGGATGCGGTCATAACCACCGCGAGCAGCATTGCGGCAAAAGATTTCAGCTTTTTCATGATGTCCTCCTAACAAAATATGTCTTGTGTTGGTGCGATTATCATCATCGGGGCGGGAGGGGTTACTCCTTGACGCCGCCCACGTTGACGCCCTTGGCAAAGTACTTCTGAATGAAGGGGTAGATGATGAGGATGGGTACGATGGAGCACACAATCAGCGCGTAGATGACCGAGTCGGAGGCGAAGGTCTCGCTCCAGCCGGCGATAATCTCCGGGTCGGTATACTGCTCCAGCCGCAGCCGGATAAAGACCTGGAGGGGGTGCTCGTTGGAATTGGAAATCATCTGCCGGGCCCAGAAGTAGCCGTTCCAGCGGGAGATGGCGAAGAACAGGGCCACGGTGGCGATGGTGGACTTGCTCATGGGGATGTACACCTTGCTGAGCACCTGGAACTCGCTGGCCCCGTCCACGATGGCGGCCTCCTCAATCTCGGAGGGCACGCCCTCAAAGGCGTTTCTCAGCAGGATGATGTTCATGGCCGCCATGCCCATGGCGATGACCACCAGCCACTTGTCGTCCTGGATGCCCACCACGCGGAACACGTCCCGGGTGGCCAGGTAGTTCAGGTACTGGGGCACAATGCCCGCGGAGAACCACATGGTGAACACCAGGAAGAAGTTGAAGAACTTGCGGAACAGCAGCCGCCGCTTGGACAGGGCGTAGGCCCCCAGAATGGCGGTGAGCATGGACCACAGCGTTCCGTACAGGGTGAGGAACAGGGTGTTGGAATAGGCGTTCCAGAACATATTGTCCCCGAACATCCGGGCGAAGGCGTCGAACTGCACGTCCTTGGGGAACAGCACGATGGAGCCGTACTCCACGGCGGAGCGGCCGCTGATGGAGGCGGACACCGCGTACACGAAGGGGTACAGGCAGCACAGAGCGAACACCGTGAGCAGCGTGTAGCTGATGATTTTGAAGATTAGCTCGGAGATTTCAAGTTTCCGTTTCATACGCGCCTCCCGTTTAGTACAGCGAGGTGTTGGACGCCTTGCGGGCGATGGTATTGGCCCCAATCACCAGCAGCATTCCGATGACGTTGTTCATCATTTCCGCCGCGGCCGCCACCCCTGGGAGGGGATTGTTCCCCATGCCCACCCGGTTGGCCAGGGTGGACACCACGTCGGCGGTGACATAGGTGTTGGTGTTGTAAAGCAGCAGCACCTTTTCGTAGCCGATGTTCAGCAGCGAGCCGATTCGGGTGATGAGCATGATGACGATGGTGGACAGGATGCTGGGCAGCACCACGTACCGCATCTGGGCCATCTTGTCCGCGCCGTCAATCTGGGCGGCCTCGTAGCTGGTGGGAGAGATGGCGATGATGGCGGCGAAGAACACGATGCTGTCATAGCCCGCGCTCTCCCAGATGCCGCTGATCTGGTAGATGGAGCGGAAGAACGACGGGTTGTTCAGCAGTCCCGCGTTGGCCACCTCATTGCTGATAAGCCCCAGGCTTGACAGGCCCTGGTTGATGATGCCCATGCCGGTGGTGAGGGAGCCCTGCTTCACCAGCATGGTTACCAGCGAGGTCATGACCACGGTGGACATGAACTTGGGCAGGTACGTCAGCACCTGGTAGACGCTCCGGGCGGCGTTTGAGCGGATTTCATTGAAAAACAGCGCCAGGATGATGGGGATGGGGAAACCGAAGCACAACCCGTAGAAGCTGAGGATAAAGGTGTTTCTCAGCGCCCGCCAGAAATCGGTGGAGAGCTGGTCACCGCCGGCCAGCAGCCGTTTGAAATACGAAAAGCCGGAAAACAGCTGCTGCGAGACGGGCACGACGTCGTCTGACACCTTGAAGCACCCCAGCAGCTCGTACATGGGGAAATAGCGCCAGAACAGGAACACCAGCAGCATGGGCACCAGCATGATGTAAAGCCGCCAATCCTTCAGGATGGTCACGCCCACATGACGCCAGTAATGCTTCTCCACATCGTCCCGGACGACCTGCTCGGGGCTGATCCGGTAGACCTGGGCTTCCCTGTCGAACTCAAGGAAATCCGCTGCCCTATCTTTCATAGTTTACCTCCTTTTTTACTCCCCCTCCGCGTGGACGCGGAGAAGGTAATGTTTTTGATCTTCATAGACACCGTCCAGCTTTCGCGCTATCCAGATGATCACAAAGGTAAATAAGAGGGAGAGGCTGTCCGTGGTGAAAAAGCCCGCCACGCTGGCCGGGCTGGAGCCCAGCGCCCTCCCCGCCTGCATCAGCACCTGCACCAAAAGGGGGAATATCAGGGACAGGCGGCCGGTGCGCACCCGCTCCTTTCCCACCCGCCGGAGCAGGAGCACGGCCAGAACCGAAAACAGGTTGCCCATGCAGTAGACGACATACTGCCGGGGGGTGGCCCCGGAGAAAAAGCAGAATACAAGCCCCGCCTCCACGGCGTGAATGGCTCCCCAGAAGCCCCAGCGCATATAGACGATGGAGGCCATGGCCGCAGCAAGAGACACGGTGAAGGGCTGGCCGGGGAACCACCAGTTGGCGGCCCGGACGATGAGAAACTCAAAGACCGCCAAGGTCAGCCCCATCATCGCCAGGTCGATGGCCCGGTATTCCTTCCATGTGCGCTGCCGTTTCATTGGGGTCACCTGCCTTGCCGTTTGAGAGATAGGGCGGATTTTTCCGCCTTAGGGGATAGGCACAGCCCTTCCCATCGGGTATAATAGAGGCGTCGGCCGCGGCGAAGCCCGCCGCGGGGGCATTTGCCGGCAAATGCCCCGCTATGCCGTTTCTATGAAGGAGGAATTGATATGATTCAAATTGATTCCAGCTGCAAGCTTCAGCAGGCGCTGGACCGCGCCCGCCCCGGCGATGTAATTGAGCTGGCCGAGGGGGAGTACCGGGCCAAGGCCGTCATCACCACTCCAAACCTCACCCTCGTTGGGGCGGGAGCGGAGCGCACGCGCATTATCTGGGACGACTACGCCAAAAAGCTGGACGAGAAAGGGGTGGAATACAATACCTTCCGCACCTGGACGCTGGCGGTGTGCGCCGACGGGGTGAGTATGCGGGAGCTGTCCATCGTCAACGACTCCCTGCATCCTGAGGAAAAGGGGCAGGAGGTGGCCCTGACGGTGTATGGCGACGGCTTTTCCATGGAGCGCTGCCGCCTGAGCTCTACCCAGGACACCCTGTTCCTGGGGCCGCTGCCCGCCGACCTCATCGAGCGGTACGACGGGTTTCTGCCCGATCACCTGCGCCGGGACAAGCCCTGCCGCCAACGGTTTTCAGACTGCCTCATCGAGGGCACGGTGGACTTTATCTTCGGATGCGGAGAGGCGCTGTTTGAGCGGTGTGAAATCCGCTCCCTGGCGGACGCGCGGGATATCGGCTATGCCGCCGCCCCCGCCCACGCGCTGGAGCAGACCGAGGGCTTTCGCTTCTTGAACTGCCGCTTTACGGCGCAGGAGGGGGTGACCCCCGGCTCCATCTATCTGGCCCGGCCCTGGCGGGACTACGGGCTGTGCGTATTCGAAAATTGTACCTACGGCCCCCACATCTCTCCGCTGGGCTTTGATAAGTGGAACGACACAAATCGGGACAAGACCGCCCGGTTTTATGAGCGGCCGCCGGTCCGGGGCCGGGTGGAATGGGTGAAAACGATTAGATAGCCCGCCGCTGACCACTTCTCTGCGCTTTTTTCGGGGCCCCCGCAAAGCCGTCCTTCAGGCTTTGTGGGGAAAGGAGGAGCAGCGCAGTGAGTGAGCTTTGCCGCTT
>CAQCFX010000032.1:0-11197 GCA_948766235.1 uncultured Oscillospiraceae bacterium
CGGCTATGCGCCCAACGCGAGCGTGACAGCGTCGTCGCAAGCTTCGTATCGCTCGCTTCGCCGCAAGCGGCAAATCTCACTCACTGCGCTGCTCCTCCTTCCCCCACAAAGCCGGAAGGACGGCTTTGTGGGGGCCCCAAGGAAATGTGGCAAACATTATAGCCCCCCTAACGACATAGCAATAAGGAGCTGAGAGACATATGAAACGCATCTTTTCTTTGGCCCTGTGCGCGGTCATGGTTCTGTCCCTGCTGTCCGCCTGTGCCAAGCCGGGGCTCAACGGCCCCACTCCCGACAAGCCCGACGCGGCCTCCACGGAGGTGTCCGATCCCGATCAGACCGAAAGCCCTGTGGCGGACGGCCCCCTGGGCGAGCCCGAATCTCAGGAGCCCTCCCTGTCTCTCCCGCCTGAGACCCCGTCGCCCCAGCCCAGCGCCGAGGCGTCCACAGGCCCGGTGGAGAGCAGCGCCCAGCCCACCCCGAAGCCCTCTCAGGCCCCCTCTGCTGCGCCCAGCCCGGAGCCCAGCCTCAGCCTCCCGCCCTCCCCGGAGGTCACTCCTGACCCTGTACCGGAAGAATCCGGCGGGGATGACGGCGAGCTCCCCGCGCCGGCAGGCCAGCCCAATCTCCGGGAGTTCTACGAAGACATTATGTTTGACGACCCGGACTTTGCCGCCACTGCCGAGCTGTATAACGAGTATCTGGATGTGCTCTACCCCGGCCTCACCGCAATCTCCACCCAGCAGCTGGTGGTGTTTCAGCCCATGATGTCCGCCGTGGTGTGCGAGATTGCCCTGGTGGAGGTGACGGACCGGGCGGACGTGCCCGCCGTGCTGGACATTCTCCAATCCCGGGTGGACTATATGGTGGGAGACGAGGAAAACCCCGGCGCAGCCTGGTATCCCGCCTCTATCGAGGGCTGGCAGAACAGCTCCCGCATCGTGTCCAACGGCAGCTATATTATGCTCATCGCCTATGACAAGTGCGACGACATTGTCGCCCGGTTTGACACGCTCTTTGAATAAGCCCTCCCTTCGCCCCGGCGCCCGCGCCGGGGCGCTTTCCCTTCAAAATATTCCCGGCGAGGTGACCGCCCATGATATTTTCCAGTCCGTATTTTTTGTTTCTCTATTTCCCTATCGTACTAATCCTGTACTACATCTCTCCCCTGAAGTGGCGCAACCTGGTGCTGCTGGTGGTCAACCTCATCTTCTACGGCTGGGGCGAGCCGGTGTATGTGCTCATCATGTTCCTCTCCATCGCCATCGACTACTCCCACGGGCGCATCGTCACCCGCTGCAAGGCCAAGGGGAACGACCGGGGCGCGCGCATGGCGGTGGCCTCGTCGGTGGTGTTCAACCTGGCGTTGCTGGGCTTCTTCAAATACTGGAACTTCATCGCCGGCAGCCTGGCCGGCCTGGGCGCGGACTTCCTGCCTGTCATTGAGCGCCTTCCCATGCCGGGCGGCGGCAGCATCCCCTTCACCCTGCCCATCGGCATCTCCTTCTACACCTTCCAGACCATGAGCTACACCATCGACGTCTACCGGGGGGACGCGCCCTGCCAGAAGAACATCGTCACCTTCGGCACCTTTGTCACCCTGTTCCCCCAGCTGATTGCCGGACCCATCATCAAGTACAAGGACCTGGACCAGCAGCTGGAGCACCGTGACCACACCTTTGAGAAATTCGCCTCCGGCGTGCAGCGCTTTACCGTGGGAGCCTGTAAAAAGGTGCTGCTGGCCAACGCCCTGGGCCCCCTGTGGGACATATATCTGGCTACCCCCTCCCAGCAGCTCACCACCTTAGGGGCTTGGCTGGGCATCATCGCCTTCTCCCTCCAGCTCTACTTCGACTTCTCCGGCTACTCCGACATGGCCATCGGCCTGGGCCGGATGCTGGGCTTTGAATTTTTGGAAAACTTCAATTATCCCTATCTCTCCAAATCCGCCAGCGAGTTCTGGCGGCGGTGGCACATCTCCCTGGGCAGCTGGTTTCGGGAGTACCTGTACTTTCCCCTGGGCGGCAGCCGGGTGAAGCCCCCCCGGATGGTGTTCAACCTGCTTATCGTCTGGGCCGCCACCGGCATCTGGCACGGAGCCAGCTGGAACTTCCTGCTCTGGGGCTTGTACTGGTTTGTGTGGATTGGGCTGGAAAAGCTGTGGCTGGGCAAATGGCTGGACCGCGCCCCGGCCTGGCTGTGCCACGTATACGGCGTGCTCATCGCCGTGGTGGGCTGGGCCATTTTCGCCGTGGAGGATTTCTCCGCCATGGGTCCCTACCTGGCCGCCATGTTCGGCTTTGGGGCGGGGGCGCTGGACGGGGACTTCCTGTATTACCTGCGCGGCTACCTGCCCATTTTGGTCATCGCCATGGCGGCCGCCACGCCGCTGGCCAAAACCCTGTGGCATAAGCTGCCGGAGCGGGGACGGCAAATTGCGTTCCCGGTGCTGATGCTGGCCGGGCTGGCGCTCACCACCGCCTATCTGGTAGACGGGACCTATAACCCCTTCCTCTATTTCCGCTTCTAAGGAGCAGCACTTTTTCTTGAACATGATCTGTGCGGGGATGGGATTCTTCTGTCCGCGCCATCCGACAAAAAAGGGAGGACGCTGGTATGTTTATCAACATTTTGGGGAAAGAAATTTGGTATGAAATATATGGCGCGGAATATGACGATACTCTGCTGTATCTTCATGGAGGCCCAGGGGCAAGCTGTCTGGATTTCGTAAATCAGGCAAGGGCGTTAAGCGGAAACAGGAAGGTTGTCATATTGGATCAGTTAGGCGTGCTGCGCTCCCAAGCGATTGCTGAGGATGAAAGCTACAGCATGGAATATCAGATTGAACTGCTGGAGGAAATGCGAAAGCTTTTGGGAATCAAAAAGTGGAGCATCCTGGGTCATTCTTATGGGGGTATGCTGGCGGTTTTATACGCATACACCTACCCAGATTCCATCCATAAGATGATCCTGGAATGCCCCTCGCTGTGCTTTGAGGATTCCGCAAGGTCAACCGCCGAATATTTGAGCGAGCATATCAATGGCTTGAACGACAAGCAGGCAATGGAGCTGTGTGAAAAAATTAAATCCGCGGACTATCCAGATAAGACGGAAATCGTATGGGATTTATCCGCCCTGCTTGGCTATGTCACGGATATGGAGCTGCGGTTTTATCTACATGGCATCTCTTTTGAAGAATATCACATGAGCATGGACGCCTCTGGTATTACAGATGAGATGTGGGCAAAGGGAGAGCGGCATTTGACGAAACTGCTGGAAGCACAGCCGGCGCCGAATGGCTCTTTGCAAAAAAAGCTGATGATGACCGACAATCTTTTGCCGATGGTCCCGAAGATTGCGGCTCCCATGCTGCTGATAAACGGAGCGTACGATCCCGCCTGTACCAAGAATCAAATCGCGTATATCATGAACCATGGGCAAAATGTGACCCAGGCGATGTTTGAAAACAGCGGGCACTTCCCAAGGCTTGAGGAAGCGGAAAAATATACGAATACTGTTTTGCGTTTCCTTGATGATGCGTAAGGGAGCTCCGCCTGCCGCGAAGCTTGTGAAACCAACGCGCTTTTCAATGAGGGGATAGATTGATGAGCAAAAAATATTCCATTTTTATCACCGTGCTGTTCTGCCTGTTTATTTTCGGCTTCGGGATTGCCCATTTTCTCCTTCCCGACCGGGAGTTCTCCGAACAGGAAAACAACTGGCTGGCTGAGTTTAAGCCCCCCACCTGGGAAACGGTACGCTCCGGCCAGTTTATGGAGGACTTCGAGGAGTACTTCAACGACCAGTTCCCCCTGCGGGACCAGTGGGTGCAGCTCAAGGCCCTGTCCGAGCGCACCCTGGGCAAGACGGAAAACAACCAGGTCTATTTCGGGACCGACGGCCAGACCCTGTTCGCCCACTTCACCAAGATTTCCGACGAGGAGCTGGAAAAGCGGGTGGGCTATGTGAACCGGCTGGGGGAAAACCTGGACGTGCCGGTGTACTTCTCCCTGGTGCCGGACAAGAGCTATGTACAGTCGTGGCTTCTGCCCGAAAACGCCCCCAACGTGGACGACGGCTCCACGATTGGGCGGGCGGCGGCGCTGTGCGGAGACAGGGTGACATTTATAGACCTACGGGACACTCTGAGCAGAGAGGGCGACGCTTTCTACCGTACCGACCACCATTGGACCACCATGGGGGCGTACCAGGGCTATCTGTCGCTGATGATGGGTATGGGCGACAGCGGCGGGATCTATGATTATCCTTTGGCCTTGGTTTCCGACCAATTCTACGGCACCACCTACTCCGCCTCCGGGGCGGGCTGGGTGAAGCCGGACAGCATCCACACCATGATCCCCGAGGGGGGCACAAGGGGGAACGTCACCGTCACCGGCTATCCCGAGGGCGCGCCCATCAACAGCTCCCTGTACCACCCCAAAAAGCTGGAGGTCAAGGACAAATACGCCTACTTTTTAGGGGGCAACCAGCCGTTGTGCGTCATCCAAAACCCCGACGCCGCGGGCGGCAGGCTGCTGCTCATCCGGGATTCCTACGCCGACAGCCTGGCCCCCTTCCTGGCGGAGGAGTTTCAGGAGGTCCACCTGTTTGACCTGCGCTACAATAATACCTCTCTCAAACAGTACGTGGCGGACAACGGCATCGACCAGGTGCTGGTGCTCTACTCGGCCAACAATTTTAATACGGATAAAAACCTGTTTAAACTGGCCATGTGAGTAAAACAAACCCCCTCGGCAGGCGCCGAGGGGCTTTTGTTTTGCTTTATCCGCCCAAATAGGCTTTTTTGACCGCCTCATCCCGGAGCAGTTCCTCCCCGGTGCCGGTGGCCACGATTTTGCCCGTCTCCAGCACGTAGCCCCGGTCGGCCACGGACAGGGCCATGCGGGCGTTCTGTTCCACCAGCAGAATGGTGGTGCCCGCCTGGTGGAGCTGACGGATGATGTCAAAAATTTGGTCCACCAGGATGGGGGCCAGACCCATGGACGGCTCGTCCAGCATGAGCAGCTTGGGGCTGCTCATCAGTCCCCGGCCCATGGCCAGCATCTGCTGCTCGCCGCCGGACAGGGTGCCCGCCACCTGCCTGCGCCGCTCCTTCAGCCGGGGGAACTGCTGGTACACCCGCTCCAGTCCGTCGGGGATGTCCCCCCGGGCGCGGGTGTACGCCCCCATCTCCAGATTCTCCTCCACCGTCATCTGCTGGAAGATGCGCCGCCCCTCCGGGACGTGGGCCAGTCCCCGCTCCACAATCTTGTGGGCGGGAACGGAGGCCAGGTTCTGCCCCAGAAACTCCACAGACCCGGTGCGGGAGTGGAGCAGGCCGCACACCGTGTTTAAAATAGTGGACTTGCCCGCGCCGTTGGCCCCGATGAGGGTGACCACCTCGCCGACGTTTACCTGGAAGGAGACGCCCTTGATGGCGTGAATGGCGCCGTAGTACACATTGATGTCGTTCACATTCAGCATATCCGCACCCTCCTCACTGCTGCTTGCCCAGATAGGCCTCGATAACCGTGGGGTTGGACTGAATCTCCTCCGCCGTCCCCTTGGCGATAATCTGGCCGAAGTTGAGCACGCAGATGCCCTCGCAGATGCCCATGACCAGGCTCATGTCGTGCTCAATGAGCATGACGGCAATCTGGAAGGTGTCCCGAATCTTCACAATGTTCTCCATCAGCTCGGCGGTCTCGGAGGGGTTCATGCCCGCCGCCGGTTCGTCCAGCAGCAGCAGGGCGGGATTGGTGGCCAGCGCCCGGACAATCTCCAGCCGCCGCTGGGCCCCATAGGGCAGGCTGCCCGCCGGGTGACCCGCCAGGTCCTGCATATCGAAGATGGACAGCAGCTCCAGCGCCCGCTCGTGGGCGGCCTTCTCCTGCCGCCAATATTTGGGCAGGCGCAGAATGCCCGAGAACATGGAGTACTTCTCCTGGTTGTGCAGGCCGATTTTCACGTTGTCCTCCACGCTCAGGTTGTTGAACAGCCGGATGTTCTGGAAGGTGCGGGCGATGCCCATGCGGTTAATCTGGGCGGGCGTTTTGCCGTGGGTGTCCAAACCGTCTAGCAGAATGGTGCCCCGGGTGGGCTGGTACACCTTGGTGAGCAGATTAAATACGGTGGTTTTTCCCGCGCCGTTGGGGCCGATAAGTCCCGCAATCTCGGTGCGGCCCACGGTGATATTGAATTCGTTCACCGCCGTCAGGCCGCCGAAGTCTATCCCTAAGTGGCTGCACTCCAGAATGGGGGTCTTGCCCACGTCCCGCTCCGGGATGATGGACACGCTGGGCACGGGCACCATTTTGCCCTTTTGAAACTGCTTTTTCTCAGCCATTGCCGGCAACCCCCTTCCGCTTGGGAAGCACACGGCCCACCAGGGCCTTGAGCTGGGCGTTATTGGTGACCAGCATCACCAAAATGAGCACCACGGCGTACACCAGCATCCGATAGTCGGCGATATTGAACTGCCGGAGCTGCTCGGGCAGAACGTAGAGCAGGGCGGCGGCGATGATGGACCCCCGGATGGAGCCCAGCCCGCCCAGCACCACAAACACCAGCACCTGAATGGAGGTGTTGAAGCTGAACTTGGAGGCCACGGTGGAGGAGTAGTTCAGGCCGAACAGGGCCCCGGCGGCCCCCGCCAAAGCGGCCGAGGTGACAAAGGCCATCAGCTTGTATTTGATGACGTTGATGCCCACGCTCTCCGCGGCGATGCGGTTATCCCGCAGAGCCATAATAGCCCTGCCCGAGCGGCTGTTCACCAGATTCTGCACCACCAGCAGGGTGACGAGAATGAGAACAAACCCGGCGGTAAAGGAGGCCAGCTTGGTCACGCCCACCGCTCCCATGGGGCCTTTTATGATGGTGGTGCCGTCGGCGGAAATATCGAACCGGCCGGACCCCGCGGTGATGTGAAAGCCGTTTTCATCCACTCCCACATAGAGCACCATGATGATGTTCTGGATAATCTGCCCGAAGGCCAGGGTGACGATGGCCAGGTAGTCCCCCTGAAGCCGGAGCACCGGCACGCCCACAATGACGCCGCCTAAAGCGCCCGCCGCCGCCCCCGCAATCATGGACACCGCCAGACGCACAGGGGTCATGGGAATGGCGTTTTGCAGCAGAATGGACACCGTGATGCCGGTGAACGCCCCCAGGCTCATAAAGCCCGCGTGGCCCAGGGACAGCTCGCCCAAAATGCCCACCGTCAGATTCAGGGATACCGCCATGACGATATAGCAGCAGGTGGGCACCAGCAGGCTTTGGAGGGAGTTGGACACCTTTCCCGCGCTGAGGAGATACTGGATGAGAAGGTAGGCGGCAATCACGATGCCGTAATTGATAAACCCGTTCAGGGCGGCCCTGCTCAGCTTTCGCTGGTTGAGGGTGCTTCCAGTCAGTTTCTTTTCCATGGCCGCCTCACACTTTCTCGGGCACGTACTTGCCCATCAGCCCCGCGGGGCGCACCAGCAGCACGATAATGAGCACCGCGAACACCACCGCGTCGGACAGGTCGGTGGAGATGTACGCCTTGGCGAAGGTCTCGATGATTCCCAGCAGAATGCCGCCCAGCAGCGCGCCGGGAACGGAGCCGATGCCGCCGAACACGGCGGCGGTAAAGGCCCGGATGCCGGGCATGGAGCCGGTGGTGGGGGACAGCACCGGATAGGCCGAGCACATCAGCACCCCGGCCACGGTCGCCAGGGCCGAGCCGATGGCAAAGGTCATGGAGATGGTGGCGTTCACGTCGATGCCCATGAGCTGGGCCGCGCCCTTGTCCTCGGAACAGGCCCGCATGGCCTTGCCCATCTTGGTCTGGCCGGTGAACAAGGTCAAGGCCGCCATGACCACGATACAGCACACCACGGACAAAATGGCCACATAGGAGATGGACAGCTGGCCGGGGACCAGCACCAGGCTGCCCTCCACAATGGGCTGGAAGGTCTTGGTGGCCGCGCCCCAGAAAATCTGAGCGCTGTTTTGCAGCAGGTAGCTCACGCCGATGGCGGTAATCAGCACCGCCAGGGAGGGGGCGGCGCGCAGAGGCTTATAGGCCAGGCGCTCAATGACGATGCCCAGCACCGTGCACACCACCATCGCCAGCAGTACCCCCGCCACAGGGGGCAGGTGAAAGCTGCCCATGGCGAAAAAGCAGACGTAAGCGCCCACCATAATCACGTCGCCGTGGGCGAAGTTGAGCATTTTCGCGATGCCGTACACCATGGTATAGCCCAGGGCGATGATGGCGTAGATGCTGCCCAGGCTGATGCCGTTAATCACGTTGTTCAGGAAGGACATTTCTTCACCTCTCTCTAAAAAATACGACAGGGCCGCGGCAGGGGAAAAAGGTCCTGCCGCGGCGAAAAAGGGGGCTGCCGGAGCGATCCGACAGCCCCTTTCCTGGTTTGAACCGTTCGGGTCAGAATTATTGGGTGACGTACCCGCCGTTCTCCACCTTGACCACCACGGGGGCCTTGGAGATCTCGCCGGTGGTGAGCCACTTCATGCCGGTGCCGGTTAGGCCGTCCACAGAGAAGTCGCCGCCGGTGAACAGAGCGGACAGGGCGTCGCACAGCTGGGCGCTGTCCATATCGGCGATGCCGTCGATCTGGCAGCAGGCCTCATAGATGGCGTACATACAGTCGTAGCCGTCGGCGGCAAACTGGTTGGGCAGGATGTTATGGGCGGCCTGATAGGTCTCCACAAAGGTCTTGGTGCGCTCGTCGGTGCCGGAGGCGTTGAAGGGAGTCATGAGCAGCAGACCTTCGGCCAGGGACTTGTCAAAACCGTCCATGTCCAGCATACCGTCCATGCCGTCGCCTCCAAAGAAGGTGGGGGCGTAGTTCATCTGCTTGGCCTGGGCCAGAATCAGGGAGGCAGGGGTGTAGTAGATGGGCAGGAACACCAGGTCGGCGCCAGCGTCCTTGCAGGCGTTGAGCTGCACGGTGTAGTCGGTGGTGGTGTCCTCGGGATAGGTGGAGGTGGCCACCACCTCAAGACCGATCTCCTTGGCCTTGGCGATGAAGGCGTCGGCGATGCCGGTGGAGTAGGAAGAGCCGTTGTTATAGATGACGCCGATTTTGGTGCCCAGGCCGGCGCTCTTTAGGTACTCGGCGGCGGCGTTGCCCTGGCCGGGGTCGGTGAAGCACATCTGGAACACGTTGTCCTTCCCGTTGGTGACGTCGGGAGAGGAGGCCGAGGGGGTGAGCTGGAAGTAGCGGTCGGCGTAGGTCTCGGAGGCCACGGCCACGCAGGGAGCGGTGGTAGTGCAGCCGTAAATGACCAGGGGCGCGTCCTTGGCCCAGTCCTTCAGGGAGTTGTAGGCGGCCACGGCGGTGTCGGCCACGCCGGTGTCGTCCTCATACTTGAAGTCCAGCTTGATGGGGCCGTTCAGGGCGTTGATCTCCTCCACGGCGATCTCCGCGCCCCACTGGGTGGCGGTGCCGTACTGGGCGTTGTCGCCGGTGATGGGGCCGATGCCGCCCACCTTGATGGTGACCACGTCGCTACCGCCCTGACTCGGGGGCTGGCTGGACTGCTCCTTGGGGGAGCAGGCGGCCAGCAGGCTCACGCACATGACGCCGGCCATGAGCAGAGCCGCAAGATTTTTCTTTTTCATTCTGAGTTTCCTCCTACTCTATAGGTTGCTGACGATCCATTTGCATCGAAGGGGGCACGATTGCGCCCCCAGATTGTTGACAATTATATACTTGACGCCCTGTGTTGTCAACCACAAAATTCACCAATGAGCAGGAGGGGAAACTGGCCACCGTGTGCTATTGTGACGGATATTTGTCCTCACACCACCAATCCGCCGTTGGGGCATACCACCTGTCCGGTGAGAAAGGACGCCTCGTCGGAGGCCAAAAACGCGATGGCGGCGGCGGCCTCCTCCGGCGTACCGATGCGGCCCAGGGGGGTCTCCTGGGCCAAAACGGCCAAATCTTCCGGGGAAAGGTGGGCGTTCATCTCCGTGTCAATCACCCCAGGGGCCACGCAGTTCACCCGAATGTGGGAGGGACCCAGCTCCTTGGCCAGCGCCTTGGTATAGGCAATCACCGCCCCTTTGGCGGCGGAATACGCCGCCTCACAGGAGGCCCCCACCTGCCCCCACATGGAGGACACGGTAACGATAGAGCCCGCCTTTTTCCCCAGCATATGGGGCAGCACGGCCCGGCAGCAGTGGTGTACGCCGTCCACGTTGACCGCGAACAAACGCCGCCATTCGTCCTCGTCAATTTGACTGATGAGACCCACGTGGGATATCCCGGCGGCACAAACCAAAATGTCAAGTTGACAAAATTTTTCTAACACATTGTCAACCATCCGCTCCACCTGAGCCCGGTCCGCCACATCGGCCGGGACGGCCATGGCGGGCACGCCCAGGGACTGTATCTCCCGAACCAGGTTTTGGGCCTGCGTCTCGCTTCGGCAGAAGCCCACCGCCACCCCCCAGCCCCGGCGGGCGAACAGGCGGGCGGCGGCGGCCCCGATGCCCCGGGAGCCGCCGGTAATCAGCGCGTATTTCACGAAAATCCCTCCTTAAATTTGCCCTCATGCTCTCGAGGAAAGGATGGCTAAGGGCGCGAAGCGAAAAAATCCCGCCCAGAAAGGGCGGGATTTTTCGGCGGGGGCAGGCCTTGCCCCAATGTGGTGACCCAGCGGGGACTCGAACCCCGGACCTTCGCCTTAAAAGGGCGTTGCTCTACCAACTGAGCTACTGGGTCATATTTCCTGGGGTCCCCGGGCCGCCGTCCTTCAGGCGGCCTGGGGAAAGGAGGCACAGCGGAGCGGGCGAGCTTTCGCCAAAGGCGGAAGCGAGTGAGCGTAGCTTGTGCCGACGTGGCTGGGATGGCTGGACTCGAACCAGCGAATGCGGGAGTCAAAGTCCCGTGCCTTACCACTTGGCTACACCCCAGTATAGAAGTGAGGCAAGGGCCGGAGCGGACGCTCCGGCCCTCAGCCACCGTATGGGGTGGGTAATGGGGCTCGAACCCACGACACCCGGAACCACAATCCGGTGCTCTGCCAGCTGAGCTATACCCACCATATGCAGTTTGAAACAGCCCGAACGGGCCCCGCGCGAACCCGCCAGCACCAAGGCCGCGTGGGGAAAAGAGGAGCAGCGGAGCGAGCGATACGCAGCTTGCCCCGACGTGGTGGAGGAGGATGGATTCGAACCATC
>CAQCFX010000032.1:11209-18815 GCA_948766235.1 uncultured Oscillospiraceae bacterium
GCTTAGAAGGCAGTTGCTCTATCCACCTGAGCTACAGGCGCATATGGAGCGGGTGATGGGAATCGAACCCACGCGACCAGCTTGGAAGGCTGGGATTCTACCATTGAACTACACCCGCAAGAGGTGTCTGCGCAAATGTCAGCCTGGATATGATAGCACAAAGCCCGGCGTTTGTCAATCCCCTGAGGCAAAAAAAGCAAAAAGCCCGCGCGGCAGAAGCCGCGCGGGCATATATTACAGCCTCAGAATGGGCAAACCTCCTGCGTCCTCCCCCGCCAGGGGCAGGGTCACCACGGCTTTGAACAAATCCCCGTCGATGCTGATCTCAAACTTGCCGTGCTGAAGCTCGGTGAGAGACTGGGCGATGGACAGCCCAAGTCCGCTGCCCGAGGCGTTGCGGGACTCATCGCCCCGGACAAACCGCTCCATCAGGCGCTCGGCGGGCACATCCAGCGCGTCCCGGGAGATGTTCTTCACCGACAGCACCGCCTGCTCTCCGCTCTGCCGCAAATCCACGTACACCCGGGTGCCCGGCATGGCGTACTTGACGCAGTTGGTCAGCAGATTGTCCAGCACCCGCCACAGGTGCCGCCCGTCCGCGTCCACCCACACAGGGCCCTCCGGCAGCGAGCGCACCACCGTCAGCTGCTGCGCCTCCAGCCGGTCGCCGCACTCCCCCAGGGCCTGGTCGGTGAGCTGCGCCCAGTCCAGCCGCTCCCAGCTCACCGTCAGGTTGCCGGTGGACGCCTTGGACGCCTCCACCAGGTCCTCCGTCAGCTTTTTCAGCCGCTGGCTCTTGCGGTCCAGCACCTCGATATACTCTTTGGCCTTTGGGTCGCCGATGTCCAGCATTTTCAGCAGGTCCACATAGTTGATAATGGACGTCAGCGGCGTTTTCAAATCGTGGGACACATTGGTGATGAGCTCCGCCTTGAAGTGCTCGCTCTTCATCCGCTCGTCCACCGCTGTGGAAATCGCGTAGCCCAGGTTGTTCAGCTCGTCGGCGTGGCCCTTCAGGTCAGGGAGCATCCGCCGGGTGTCAATGTGGTAGCCGGGGTTGCCGCCGATAATCTCCTGGGCGCCGTGGCGGATGCGTTTCCACTGGTAGGCCCAGGTGCACAGGTAGGCCGCCGCCAGGAAGGTCACCAGCAGCCACAGCCCCGTGGCGTTGCCGTTGTCTATCGTCACAATGGTAAACAGTGCGTATGCCATACAGCCCATCACCGCCTTCCAAATCAGGGGGACGGCCTGAATGGCCCGCCCCATCGCTCCAAGCAGCTCCCACAGCCAGCCCCAGAACCGCGTAAACAGCTTCCAGCCCCAGGCACACAGCTTCCATGTCCAGGTGTTGCGCAGCAGGGTATGTGCCTTGCATCGGGCGCACACCGTTACCAGTCCTCCCAAGCCCAGCGCCGCGGCCGAGGCCATCCCCAGCCCCACGCCAATCAGCTGCATAAACATGGGCCGGTCGCCGTAGGCGTCGGCCACAATGGATACGCCGATGCCCAGCGTCCCTACGCCGCCCAGGAATAGGGCGAGCAGCAGCACATCGCCGGGCAGGCGGTGGAACCAGTTGAGGTAGATGCCCTCCACACCCCGCTTATGGCCCGCGCCGCAGCACAGGTACACCGTCAGCAGCAGACCCAGCGCGCCCAGCACGATGGTGAGCGTCAGATACTCCGTCCGGCTGGCCTGCCATTCCTCCAGCTTCACTGCCGCCTTGCGGTATTGGTCGTCCACCCGGAGATTTTTGTCCACCCACAGGATGAGGCTGGCGTTTCTCGCCTCCGCCGCCTCGACGGCCTCGGCCGTCAGCTCCCACTCCAGGCTGTGCGGGTTGAAGATATAGCCGAACTGATTAGCCTCCAGGCAGGAGCGGACAGTGGGATAATAGATATACGGGTCCCCGTTCACGTCTGTCACTCGCAGCACCTTGGTATAGCCGTCCTCGTCCGCAAGAATCTGATTTTCCGCTACGATGACGCGCTCTCCATCGCCGAGCACCGCCTCGGCGGTCCGCTGCGTACCCTCCGTTTCCGTCTCGCTCAGCGATGCCGCCCAGTCAGGCAGCAGCTCCCGCCATATGGAATTATAGCAAATACCTTCGTGATCTTCCCTGTTGACAGCTTCCTGGAGGACGGTTGGGTCAAAGTATTCCCACTCGGCGCCGACTCCCATCGTCCGATTCTCACCCCGGCGGTACTCCACCCAGTAGTCAATGTCCGCCTGGGTGCTGTCCTCCTGGGTGTTCCCGTAAATGATGTTTCCGCTCTTGTCCAGCACCTGCCAGCGCAGATTGGTGGCCCCGGCGTCGAACTCCGCCTCATACCGCTCGATGGCCCGCTTTTCCGACAGGTCCAGCTCCTCCCCCGCCGCCTGCCTATCCTTCAGCTCCACCAGACGGCGCACCATCCAGTAGTCCTGCCGCACCAGGTAGGTCCGGGTATAGCCCCCAGTGTAGCCCGTGGTGTCATAATAGGCGTCGGTCCACAGCGCGTCAAAATTGGCCAGTTGATACCAGCCCATGATGGCTGTGGCGGTGAAAGCCGCCACAGCCGCCATAAAGGCCAGGGCTTTTATGGCGATATTTTCCCGCAGCTTCATGTCATCTTCTCCATTTTATACCCCAGACCCCACACCACCTTTAAGTAACGGGGGTTTGCCGGGTCGATTTCAATTTTCTCTCTCAGGTGCCGGATGTGGACGGCCACGGTGTTCTCGCTGCCCAGGGCGGGGTCGTTCCACACCTGCTCATAAATCTGGGCCGTGGAAAACACCCGGCCCAGGTTCTTCATCAGCAGGCGCAGAATGTTATACTCAATGGGGGTGAGGCTGACGCTCTCGCCGTCCACCGTCACCGCCTTGGCCTCGTCGTCCATGACAATGCTGCCGTTGCGCAGCGTGCCGTCCTCCTCCTGGGCGGAGGCCTTACCCCCCAGCGTGGTGTACCGCCGCAGCTGGCTTTTCACCCGGGCCAGCACCTCGATGGGATTAAAGGGCTTGGTGATATAGTCGTCCGCGCCGATGTTCAGCCCCAGCACCTTGTCGGTGTCCTCGCTTTTGGCGGTGAGCAGGATGATGGGGATATTGCCCCCCTCCTCCCGGAGACGGGCGGTGGCGCGGATGCCGTCCAGCTTGGGCATCATCACGTCCATGAGAATCAGGTCGATGTTCTCCCCCCGGACGGCGGCGATGGCTTCCTCCCCATTGAAAGCGGGCACCGTGCGGTAGCCCTCGCTGGCCAGATAGATTTCCAGCGCCGAGACAATATCCTTGTCATCGTCGCAGATGAGCACCGTGTACATGGCGCATCCACTCTCCTTTTTCACTTCATGCTTTGATGATACCAATTCGCCGTTTAAGCTGCAAGGGGGAAAATATTTAAAATCCTTTTAAGGCGCAAAACCCGCCCCGGACAGGGGCGGGTTTTGCGCTTTCTTGTTATCACGCTGCGCCTGTTCACGACGCGCGGCTTCCCTCCGACTCGGGGCACAAACATCCGGGCCTCCGGCCCTCCTTGGTTTGCGCCCCTCGCTTCGGTCCATCCGCGCTGCTCACGACGGCTTCGCGCTTCTCAATCATACCACCCAATTTCGCTCAGTATCCCCATGTTGGGGTAGCGGGCATGGAGCACGCTGTCGGGAAACCGTTCGTCCAAAAAGCGGCTCACCGCCCCCAGGGCGGGCACGCCCTCCCGCCGCTGGTTCATGCGGCACAGCGCGGCGGCGGACAGAGCGGCGCTGAAGATGAGAAAGGCGGCGGCCAGCGCGGCAAGCCGCCTCCCCCGTAGCCGGGGAATGCGCTCAACAAAGGCGCACAGCGCCGGATAGGCCATGCGCACCCAGGCAATGGCGACGGCGCCCCAAAACAGGCAGAATACCAGGTTCACCCGGCCGTTCAGGTTCAGCGGCAGGTGGCGGTAGTCCCAGAAGCAGGCCCCGAACAGCGCCTCCTGAACCCAGGAGCATATGTACTCGTACACGCCGCCCAGCACTGCGCCGGTCATGAAAATGCGCCCGGTGCTTTGGTCGTCCATGCGGTGGAACACCAGGGTGAGCAGCACCGCCCCCGCGCCCCACACAATGCTGAACGGGCCATAGAGCAGGCTGCTGCGGCTGGTCAGCTCTCCCCGGGTGGCCAGCCAGAACACCACCTCGATAAGATCGCCGGCCACGCCCGCGATGAGAAACACCCAGAACACCCAATACAGGGTGAGCGGGGTCTGCTCGGCGGCGAACCGGGTTTTTTCTTTCAGCGAAAGGGCTGTGGTTTCCTTTGTCATGGGGTTCCTCCTTGGGCGACGGTGGTTTGCTTCGTGTGTTCAGTATAGCACCCCCACAAAAAGGAAATGCGAAAGGAAGTATAAAGGATTCTTTAATTTTGCGCCGAAAAAGGCCCGCGCTCCCCAGCGAGAGCGCGGGCCTTTTCATACGCGGATTAGCCGGGAGGCCAGGTCATATCCCGGCCCGCCAGCACGTGGAAGTGGAGGTGGGGCACGGACTGGCCCGCCTGCTCCCCACAGTTGGACACCACCCGGAAGTCGGTGACGCCCAGCTCCTTGGTCACCTTGGAGATGACCTCAAAGCAGTGGCTGACCACCAGGGAATTGGTTTCGTTGATCTCCCCGCAGGAGCCGATGTGGGCCTTGGGAATCACCAGGAAGTGGACAGGGGCCTGGGGGTCGATGTCGTGGAACGCCACGCATTTCTCGTCTTTATAAATAATCTTGGATGGAATCTCGCCTTTGACAATCTTACAGAACAGGCAGTTGGGGTCTTGGGTCTGGAACATGGGACAAACCTCCTTTGTTGTCACGCTGCGCCTGTTCGCGACGCGCGGCTTCGCTCCGACTCGGGCTGGTCTCAGGGCCGCCCAGCGGCCCTTCGCTCACCCTCGCTTCGCTCCATCCGCGCTGCTCACGACGGCTCAGCGCTTCTTATTGCTGCGGGACCACCGCAAAAAACTCCAGCGGCCCATCGCTGTTGTTGATAAGGGAGTGGGCCTGCCCCTTGGGGCAGTAGTGGCAGTCCCCGGCCTTCAGCGGCTCCTCGCCGTCCTCCACCTTCACCTTGCCCGTGCCGGACAGGATATAGACAATCTCACTGCTGGTCTCGTGGATGTGATAGCCGATGGACGAGCCGGGGGGCAGGATGCCATGGAGGATGCGGTTGCGCTCGTCCACGTGCATCTTGGCGTGGATTTCACCCTCGCCGCCCATAAAGCGGGGAATGATTTCCGTCTCCATTTTGGAAAAGTCGATGAGCATAGCAGGCGCTCCTTTCAAACGGGTTTGAATTGGTTGGTGTCCGGGTCGTAGGCGTAGCCCGCCCCGGTCAGCTTACCGACAAGCTCCGCCTTGTCCGCGTCCAAGCCGCCACACAGGGCGTCAAGGCTTTCATACTCGTCCCGGAGCTTGGTATTCACATAGCTGAGCAGAATATAGGGGTCTTGGGGCAGCATAGGCGCCTCCTTTTCAGATGAAAACGTGACGGTGGCGGAGGCTGCGCCTTGCACGGCCTCCGTCTCCTCCGGGCGCACATAGCCTACCGCGTCATAGTACTCCTCGGAAAAATTCAGCACCGCCGGGTCAAATTTTTTCTGCATGGCCTTGACCTTCTTGAACGGGTCCACAGGGCTCAGGCCGAACTCCTTCGCGATAGCGGCCAGGGCCGCGTCCTTTTGGGCGAAGAACTTTGCCATGTTCTCGTCCTTCCGGGCGGCGGCATCCTCCTGCGCCAGCTCCTGGTACTGCTTCCGGGTCATCCAGTAAATCTGGCTCAGGGGGTTGGCGTCCTGACAATAAAGAACGAACGAGAGAAACTCCTGGAAATCGCCGGCCACGGGGAGCACATAGGTCCCCCGCTCCCCCATATCCGGGTCCACGCAGAACACCCGCTCGTCCTCCGGCAGAAGGATGAAGTGGACGCCGTCACAGCCGATGCGGCCCACAAACTCCGCGTCCACCGGGGTGCAGAAATAGGCGAAGTCATCCGCCCCGCTTTGAAGCAGACCAATGGAATCAAAATTGACGTCCAGCGCCCGGAAGCGCTTCAAATCCTCTCTTGTCACGGCTTACAGCCCCAGCTTCATGGCCACCACGTTGTCCACCATGGCCAGCGCGTTGTCCAGCATGAGCACGTCCTTGCCTCCGCCCATGGCGCTGTCCGGCTTGCCGCCGCCGGAGCCGCCCGCGATGGCGCACACCTGCTTGATGATGTCCCCGGCCTTGACGCCCTTTTTCACCGCCTCCTTACCGCAGGAGCACAGGAAGGTAATCTTTCCATCGTTGACGCTGGCCAGCACCGCCACCACATTGGCCTCCTTCTCCCGGAGCATATCGCCCATCTGGCGCAGCCGCTGGCCGTCCGCCTCGGGCACCACGCCGGTGAGCACCTTCAGCCCGCCCACCTCGTGGGCGCCGAACAGGATGCGCTCGGTCTCGCCGGCGGCCTCCTTGGCCTTGAACTTCTCCACCATCTGGTGCAGGTTCTTGATCTCTTTCATGGCGGCCTCCGCCTTTTCCCGAAGCTCTCCGGGCTTGGCTTTCAGCGCCGCCGCCGCTAAATTCACCCGCTGCTGGACCTCGTCAAAGAAGGTCAGGGTCTCCATGCCGGTGGTGGCCTCGATGCGGCGCACGCCGGAAGCCACGGAGAACTCGCTCTTGATGCGGAAGGTGCCCGCCATGGCGGTGTTGGGCAGGTGGGTGCCGCCGCAGAACTCCACCGAGTACCCCTCGCCCATGTCCACCACCCGAACGGTGTCGCCATACTTCTCGCCAAACAGGGCGATGGCGCCCTTCTTTTTTGCCTCCTCAATGGGCAGCTCCTGGGTGTCCACGGCATAGCCCGTCAGGATGGCGTCGTTGACCATGCGGACCACCTCGGCCACCTGCTCCGGGATCATGGCCTCGAAGTGGGTGAAGTCAAAGCGCAGCCGGTCCGGCTCCACCAAAGAGCCCGCCTGGTGGACGTGGTCGCCCAGCACTTCCCGCAGAGCCTTGTCCAGCAGATGGGTGGCGGTGTGGGCCCGGGCCACGGCCCTCCGGCGCTCCAGGTCAATTTTGGCGCGCACGGTGTCGCCCACCTTCAGCACGCCGCCGGACAGCTTGCCGTAGTGCATATACTTGCCGCCCTTGTTTTTCTGCACATCAGTGACCTCGAACACTGTCTCGGTAAGCTGGAAGGGGTCGAAAGAGCCAACCACCGTAATATCCCCGTGGTCGGCCACCTGACCGCCCATCTCGGCGTAGAAGGGGGTTTTGTCCAGCACCACAATGCCCTCCACGCCGGGCATCAGCTCCTCGGCCAGCTCGTTCTCCACCACCAGGGCCACCACCTTCGCGTCCTCAATGGTGTTGTGGTCGTAGCCCTCAAATTTCGTCTCAGGCACGTCCTTGCCGAACTCCACTCCGGCCCACCCCAGGTCGCCCAGGGCCTCCCGGGCCTTGCGGGCCCGCTGGCGCTGCTCCTCCATGAGCTGCTTGAACGCCCCCTCGTCCAGTTCCATACCCTGCTCCTGCACCATCTCCAGGGTCAGGTCCACCGGGAAGCCATAGGTGTCGTACAGCTTGAAGGCGTCTGCGCCGGAGAAGGTCTTGTCCCCCTTC
>CAQCFX010000033.1 GCA_948766235.1 uncultured Oscillospiraceae bacterium
CCGGCGGGGGGCACCTTTTTCCCCAAGGGAGCGGGAAATGAGTGTTACTTTCTGCTTGTGCAGAAAGTAACCAAAGACACACTCAGGAGGAGGCCCGCCGGTTCGACTTCGAGCGCCAAGGGCGCGCTCTCGCTCACAGGTCGGGCCTCCCCCCGAGACCCCCCGTTTACGAGGGAGCCCGATACGCAAATTGGCCGGATACCCTTCCGGCGCGCGCGGCTTTCGACGCAGATGCTCCTATTTGTGCTGCCGCTTGTGCGCGGTCATTGAATACGTGCACGTTGGTCGTCCTGCGCCTGGGAGGAAGCGCGGAGCCGTCGTGAGCAGCGCGGATGGAGCACAGCGAAAGCAAAAGCCCAGGGCCCACGCAGTGGGACCGGATTTTGCTTGAGACGGAGCGAAGCCGCGCGTCGCGAACAGGCGCAGCGTGACAGCAAGAAGCGCAAAGCGGCGGACAGCATAAAATAGAGCGTCGGGACAGCGCCCGGCAATTCCAAAAGGGCATGGAAATTCCATGAGAGGATGAAAGGAACTATGGCACTTATCGTACAAAAATTCGGCGGGTCCTCGGTGGCGGACGCGGAGAAAATCCGCAACGTGGCCCGCATTATCACCGATACGTATCAACAGGGAAACAGCGTGGTGGCGGTGCTGTCCGCCCAGGGGGACACCACCGACGACCTCATTGAAAAGGCGGCGGAGATTAACCCCGGCGCCTCCAAACGGGAGATGGATATGCTGCTGTCCACCGGCGAGCAGATTTCCTGCTCCCTGTGCGCCATGGCCATTGAGGGGATGGGCTTTCCCGTGGTGTCCCTCACCGGGTGGCAGGCGGGGTTTCGCACCAACTCCGGCTATGGCAACGCCCGCATCAAGCGGGTGCAGGCAGAGCGCATTCGCGCGGAGCTGGACAAGCGCCGCATCGTGATTGTCACCGGCTTCCAGGGGCTGAACAAATACGACGATATCACCACCCTGGGCCGGGGCGGGTCGGACACGTCGGCGGTGGCCATCGCCGCGGCGCTCAACGCCGACCTGTGCCAGATTTTCACCGATGTGGACGGCGTGTATACCGCCGACCCCCGCCTGGTGCCGGGGGCGCACAAGCTGGATGAGATTACCTATGATGAGATGCTGGAGCTGGCCACCCTGGGCGCCCAGGTGCTCCACAACCGCTCGGTGGAAATGGCCAAGCGATACGGCGTGAACCTGGAGGTGCTCTCCAGCTTCTCCGGGAAGCCGGGTACGAAAGTGAAGGAGGTCGTCAAGACAATGGAAAAGTCTCATATCAGCGGCATTGCCAAGGATAAAAATATCGCCCGCCTGGCCCTGGTGGGTCTGGAGGACACGCCGGGCATCGCGTTTAAAATCTTCTCCCTGCTGGCCAAGAACAATGTGAACGTGGACATCATTCTCCAGTCCATCGGCCGCAGCGAGACCAAGGATATCAGCTTCACTGTGGCCAAGGGGGATATGGAGCAGGCCCAGAAGCTGCTGGAGGACAACCGGGAGCGCATCCATTTCGACCACATCGACGTATCGGACAACATCGCCAAGGTGTCCATTGTGGGGGCGGGGATGATCAACAACCCCGGCGTGGCCGCCGCCATGTTTGAGGCGCTATTTAACGCGGGCATCAATATCAACATGATTTCCACCAGCGAGATAAAGGTGTCCGTCCTGGTCCATATCAGCGACGCGGACCGGGCGGTGCAGGTCATCCACGACCGGTTCTACGACGAATTCAACGGCGCGCAGTAAATCAGCGGACAGACCGGGCCTTGGCCCGGTCTGTCCGTATTTTTTCAGGAGGGGGCGGCGGTAAAAATACAGGGGCCTGAATGGGAAAACTGTTGCAATATAGGGCGTAAAATGATATGATAAAATATCTATGGGCAATATGGAAATAAAGGCGGAAAAAGGGTCTCTGCTCTGATTTTCCCGGCTTGGGGCGGGGACGGGCCTTTTGATAATGAGGTGCGGTCATTGTATTTAAAAGCATTGGAAATTCAAGGCTTCAAGTCCTTTCCCGATAAGACGGTGCTGGCCTTCGGCTCGGACATCACGGCGGTGGTGGGACCAAACGGGTCGGGCAAGTCCAATATCGCCGACGCCATCCGCTGGGTGATGGGGGAGCAGTCCACCCGGACCCTTCGGGGCAGCAAGATGGAGGACGTGATTTTCAACGGCACGGAAAAGCGCAAAGGGCTGGGCTTTGCCGAGGTCACCTTGGTGCTGGACAACACCGAGCATATGTTCCAGATGGAGGAGACCGAGGTTGCGGTGACCCGCCGGTATTACCGCTCTGGGGAGAGCGAATACTACATCAACCGCAGGGCCTGCCGGCTCAAGGACATCAACGAGCTGTTTATGGACACCGGCCTTGGCCGGGAGGGGTATTCCATCATCGGACAGGGCAGGATTGATGAGATTTTGTCCGTTAAAAGCGCCGACCGCCGGGAAATCTTTGAGGAGGCGGCGGGCATTTCCCGCTTCCGCCACCGCAAGGAGGAGGCGGAGCGCAAGCTGGAGCGCACCGATGAAAACCTGGTGCGCATCAATGACAAGATTGACGAGCTGGAGCTTCAGGTGGAGCCCCTTCGGGCCCAGGCGGAAAAGACAAAGAAGTATCTGGTTTTCCGGGACGAGCTGAAGGAGCTGGAAATCTCCGTCTGGCTGGAGCAGCTGGAGCGCATTCGCGCCAACGCGGTCAAGCTGCGCGGCGACTGCGAGGCCGCGGTGCGCCAGCGGGACGAGGCCCAGGGCCAGGTGGAGCGGCTGTACGCCCAGAGCGGCGAGCTGGCCCAGGAGATGCGGAATAAGGATATTGAGGCGGAGGAGCTGCGGGGAAAGCAGTCCGGCATGGACGAGCAGGTTCACGCCTGTGAAAACGGCATCACGCTGCTGAAAAACGACATCAAAAACAACAGTGAAAACGCCCAGCGCATCCGCCAGGAGCTGGAACAGCAGGAGGGCCGTGCGGGGTCCATCGTCGCCCAGATTGAGGAGCGGCGGGGCCGCCTGGAGGAAATTGAGCGGGATATGTCCGGGCTGCGGGATGAGATGGAACGGCTCAGGCAGCGCGCCCAGGAGATATTGGGTTCGGCGGGAAGCCTGGACGACGAGCTGGAGCGCCTTCAGGAGCGGGAGCGGCTGGAGACCGCCTCCGCCGGCGAGGCCAGGCAGCTGCTGTCCGCCCTGGCCGCCGCCGCCCAGGAGCTGTACGACCGGGAGGAAAAGCTGGGGCAGGAGCTTCAGGAGCAGGAGGACAAGGCCGCCCAGGCGCGTGAGGCCCTGGGGGAGACGAGGCGGGAACTGGACAAGGTGACGGAGGACCGGGACGCGGCCAAAAACGTCATCAGCGGCTATCAGATGCGTCTTCAGTCCCGCCAGCGCAAGCTGGACCAGGCGCAGGAGAAGCACCGCAGGCTCCAGATGGATGAAAATAATCTGAATTCCCGCATCAAAATGCTCTCCGAGATGGAAAAGCTGTATGAGGGCTACTCCAAAGCGGTGAAGCTGGTGATGGGGGAGGCCGAGCGCGGGAGCCTGCGAGGCGTGCGCGGCCCGGTGGCCGGACTGCTCCATGTGCCCGACCAGTACGCCGTGGCCATCGAAATCGCCTTGGGCGGGGCCATGCAGAACCTGGTGGTGGAGCGGGACGAGGACGGCAAAAACGCCATCAACTACCTCAAACGCCGGGACGGCGGGCGGTGTACCTTCCTGCCCATGAACACGGTGCGCCCCGCGGATTTTCGGGACAAGGCGGTGGAGCAGGAGGACGGGTTTTTGGGGATGGGCGACAGCCTTATCTCCTTTGACCGGCAGTACGCCGGCATCTTTTCCAACCTGCTGGGCCGGGTGGTCATCGCCAGCGACATGGACAAGGCCATGGCCATGGCCCGAAAGTTCGGCCACCGCTTCCGCATCGTCACCCTGGACGGCCAGGTGCTCAACGCGGGCGGGTCCATGACGGGCGGCTCGGTGTCCCGCTCGGCGGGCATTTTGTCCCGGGCCAACGAGCTGGAACGGTTAAACCGGCAGAAGGACGGCCTGGGCGCCGACCTGAAGACAGCGGCGGACGAGCTGGAGCGCGCCCAGCGGGAGGTCACCGCCGCCCAGTATGAGCTGGACGCCGCCACCGGGCAGCTGCGCGAGGCGGAGGACGCCGTGCTGAAATACTCGGAGCGGGCGGACAGCGCCCAGGTGCAGCTGGCGGATATCGAGCTGCGCCGCCAGAGCCTGGCCGGGGAGCGGGAGCAGGTGCGCCGCCGCATGGAGGAAAACACGGACAACACCAGCCAGGCCAAGGCGAGAATCGAGGCGCTGGAGGGGTCCGCCGCCGCGCTGCGGGCCGAGAGCGAGGCCAAGGCCCAGGGCCGCACCGCCCTGCAGGACAAGGTGGCGGCCCTGAACGAGCAGTCCGCCCAGCACAGCGCCAAGCTGGCCGGGCTGGAGGGCGAGCAGTCGGCGCTGCGCCAGAGCATCGGCGAGCTGGAGCGGCTGCGGGACGATTTGTCCGGCGACACCGCCAGCCGCACCGCCATGATCGGCGAGTTTGAGCAGCAGAACGATTACCTGATGCGGCGCATCAAAGAGGAGGAGGAACGCCTGCAAACGCTGAAGGCGGCCAGCCAGGAGGGGAGCGCTGCCATTCGGCGCCTCAACGAGGAGAAGCTGGCCCTGGAGGGAAAACGCAACCAGGCGGACCGGCAGGCCCGGGATAAGAACAACGAACTGCTGGCCATGGAGCGGGAGGTGTCCGTCTTAGAGCAGAAATCCGCCGCCGCCGCCATGGAGGAGAGCCAGCTGCTGGACAAGCTGTGGGAGAGCTACCAGCTGTCCCACGAGGCGGCCAGGGCGCTGCGGGTGGAGCTGGAATCGGTACCCAAGGCCCAGCGGCGCATTGGCGAGCTGAAAAAGTCCATCTCCGCCCTGGGCAGCATCAACCCGGACGCGGTGGAGGAGTTTAACCGGGTGAATGAGCGGTATACCTATTTCACCGGGCAGAGGGACGACGTGGCCAAGGCGAAAAAGGAGCTGGAGGATATCATCGCCCAGATTACCGGCGAGATGACGGGCATTTTCCAGGAGCAGTTCACCCTCATCGACCAGGAGTTCCGCAAAGCCTTTGCCGAGCTGTTCGGCGGCGGCAAGGCGGAGCTCATTCTGGAGGACCAGTCGGACGTGCTCAACTGCGGCATTGAGATTAAGGCCCAGCCGCCGGGCAAGACCATTCAGCACATGAGCTCCCTGTCCGGCGGGGAGCGGGCGCTTATCGCCATTGCGCTGTACTTCGCCATATTGAAGGTAAGGCCCACGCCCTTCTGCGTCATGGATGAGATTGAGGCGGCGCTGGACGAGTCCAACGTGGTGCGCTACGCCCGGTATATGCGCCGGATGAGCGACAAGACCCAGTTCATCGTTATCACTCACCGCCGGGGCACCATGGAGGAGGCCGACGTGCTCTACGGCGTCACCATGCAGGAGAAGGGCGTGTCGAGGATGCTGACAATCAACTTAAATGATGTGGAAAAAGAGCTGAATATCAAATGACACAGGAAAATGTAATACGCTGCGGAAACTGCGGCAGGGAGATGGAATTTCAGGGCGAGGAGCAGATTCAGCTGGGGCAGGTGGGCTTTATGCTGGGGCATTTGTCCAACCTGCTGTCCGGCTCGCTGGATGTGGAGATTTGGGAGTGTCTCAGCTGCGGCAAGATAGACTTTTACCGCCAGGGCAGCTCGGCGGCCTGGCGGGAGGAGGACCATATGCCCCGGGTGGTCTGCCCAAAGTGTGGGAGGAAGCACGACCTGGACGACCCCAAGTGTCCCGGTTGTGGATGGAAGAATCCGAATCCGAATTCGAAATAGACGGCAGCCCGCCTTGGGCGGGGCGTGCCAAGTGGGGGGTAGAATTTCATGGGCTTTTTTGATAAAATAAAAAAGATTGGCATTTTTAACGGCTTTTCCCAGCTGGACGACGACTTCTACGAGGAGCTGGAGGAGTCCCTGGTGATGGCCGACCTGGGCGCGGAGACCACCATGGAGGCGGTGGAGGAGCTGAAAAGCCGCTGCAAGGCCGAAAAAATCAGGGACATTGAGGGCGCCCGGCAATGTATGCGGGACATTCTGGCGGAATATCTCTCCATCGGCGACCTATCGGTGGACATGAGCCGAAAGCCCGCCGTGGTGCTGTTCATCGGCGTGAACGGGGTGGGCAAAACCACCTCCATCGGCAAGCTGGCCGCCCGGTGGAAGCGGGAGGGCAAAAAGGTGCTGCTGTGCGCCGGGGACACCTTCCGCGCCGCCGCCGCCGAGCAGCTCACCATCTGGTCCGACCGGGCGGGGGTGGACATCGTCAAGCAGCACGAGGGGGCCGACCCCGCCGCCGTGGTGTACGACGCCCTGTCCGCCGCCAAGGCGCGCCATTCGGACGTGGTGCTGGTGGACACCGCCGGACGGCTGCAAAATAAGGCTAACCTGATGAACGAGCTGAACAAAATTTCCAGGGTCATTGACCGGGAGTGCCCCGATTCCAGCCGGGAGACCCTGCTGGTGCTGGACGCCACCACGGGCCAAAACGGCCTCATTCAAGCCAAGGAGTTCTCCAAGGCGGCTGGGGTGACGGGGATTGTGCTCACCAAGCTGGACGGCACCGCCAAGGGCGGCATCGTGATTGCCATCGCCAAGGAACTGGGCGTGCCGGTGAAGTTCGCCGGGGTGGGGGAGGGCGTGGACGACCTCCAGCCCTTCGACGCCGCGGAGTTCACCCAGGCGCTGCTGTAAGGGAGAACTGCCATGGACTGCCCGTTCTGCGGAAAGGAAATGAAGGAGGGTATGATTCCCTCCGGGTTTAAATGGGTGGAGGACGGCCAGGACGCCTGGGATGGGATTCCACTGAGCGTCGGTCTGCTTGGAAGTGCGCCAAAGTCATTTTACTGCCCCGACTGCCGCCAGATTGTCCTGCCCGTGCCGGAGAGAGCCGGTTTTTTGGAAGCCGTGCAGGAGAAGATGGACGCGGCAGGCGGGAAAATAAAAGCCGTACAGAAAGAGTGGGAGACGCGGCGGGCGCAGGCAAAAGACCAAAAGAGAAAGAAAAATTTTGGGCAAAAGGACCCGTGGGAGTTGTAGAATATGAAACTGGTACTGGCGAGTAAAAATCAGAAGAAAATGAAGGAAATGAACGAGATTCTCTCCGGCATGGGGGTGGAGGTGTGCCTCCAGGCGGACGTGGGTATCGACATTGACGTGGAGGAGACGGGGACCACCTTTGAGGAGAACTCCATGCTGAAGGCCAAAGCGGTGATGGAGGCCAGCGGCCTGCCCGCCATCGCGGACGACTCCGGGCTATGCGTGGACGCGCTGGACGGCGCGCCGGGGGTGTACTCCGCCCGGTACGGCGGCGAGGGGCTGGACGACGCGGGGCGCTATAAGCTGCTGCTGGCCAATATGCCAAAGGGGGCGGCGCGGACGGCGAAATTTGTGTCCGTCATCACCTGCTGCTTCCCCAACGGGGATGTGCTCACCGCAAGGGGGGAGTGCCCCGGCACCATTGCCTTTGCCCCCATGGGGGAGGGAGGGTTCGGGTACGACCCGGTGTTTTTCCTGCCCAAGCTGAAAAAGACCTTCGCCCAGCTTTCTGCTGAGGAGAAGAACGCCATCTCCCACCGTGGGCTGGCGCTGGAGGCGTTCCAGGAAAAGCTGGAGGAGTATTTGAAATAGAATGGAGTTTGTGAGGACGATATGGCAGATTTAACAAGCAAACAGCGGGCCCAGCTGAGAGGGCTGGCCAATGACATGGATACCATCATCCACATCGGCAAGGACGGGGTGGGCGCGAACCTTATCAAGCAGGCGGACGACGCCTTGGAGGCCCGGGAACTCATCAAGGGCAAGGTGCTGGAAAACAGCCCCCTGTCCAGCCGGGAGGGGGCGGAGGAGCTGGCCCGGGCCACCCGCAGCCAGGTGGTGCAGGTGATTGGCACCAAGTTTGTGCTCTACCGGGAGACCCACAGCAGGCCCCGCGACAAACGAATCAAGCTGGTCAAGTGACGGCCGGCCATAGACGCTCATTCATCCTCTTGCCGGGGGCGGCATAGATATAGAAAGGGTGGTTGTGTGAAAATCGGTATTTATGGCGGAAGCTTTAATCCTCCTCACCTTGGTCATTTGGCAGCGGCGAAAGCGGCTTTGGCGGCGCTCAAGCTGGACAAGCTGGTGTTTATTCCCGCGGGCTGCCCGCCCCACAAGGAGCTGGCCCCTGACAGCCCCACGGCGGCGCAGCGGCTGGAAATGACTGAAATTGCCGCCGACCAACTGCTGATTCCCGATGTGACACGGGTATGGGACGCAGAAATCCGCCGGGAGGGCAAGAGCTATACCGCGGACACCCTGAAACAGGCCGCCCAGCGCTGGCCGGGGGCGGAGCTGTGGCTGCTGATGGGGACGGATATGTTCCTGACCCTCCACCGATGGCGCGAGCCGGAGCAGGTGCTTGCCCTGGCGGGCGTGTGCGCCTTTGGCCGCACCGAGCAGGACGGCGAGGAGGTGTTCGCCCCTCAGCGGGAGTTTTTACAGAAAACCTATCCCGAGGCGAAAATCACCACCATCACCGTTCCCGGCTTGGTCAATGTCTCGTCTACCCAGATGAGAGAGCAGCTATCTCAGGGAAAGGGCCGGGAATTTTTGCCGCAGGCGGTGTATGGCTACATTTTACGGGAAAAACTATATGGAACCTGCGCCGACCTGAAGCACCTGACCATGGAGGAGCTGCGCTGCGTGTCCTATTCCATGGTGAAGGCCAAGCGGCTGGCCCATATCCGGGGAATCGAGGAGGAGGCGGCCCGTTTGGCCCGCCGCTGGGGCGCGGACGAGGAGCGGATGCGCCGGGCGGCCATTCTCCACGACTGCACCAAATACCTCAGCCATGAGGAGCACCTGGCCATCTGCGACCAATACGGAGTGGAGCTGGACCCCCTGGAACGGGCCACGGACAAGCTGCTCCACGCCAAGAGCGGAGCGGCGCTGGCCCGGTATGTGTTCGGGCAGGAGGACGTGTATGACGCCATCCTCTACCACACCACGGCCAGGGCGGGGATGAGCCTGGAGGAAAAGCTGCTGTACATCGCCGACTATATGGAGCCAAATCGCAGCTTTTCCGAGGTGGGCGAGCTGCGGCGGCTGGCGTATTCCGATTTGGACGGGGCGGTGGGCATGGGCGCGTCGCTGTCCATGCGGGAGATGGTTCAGCGGGGGAAGGAGCTCCACCACGATACCCTTGGCGCATACGAATTCTACGGGAAAGGGAACAAGACATGAGCGAGCAGTCCAAAATGCCGAATGATGAGACGCCAAAGCAGTCCCGGCCGGGCAAGCGGCTGGAGCGGGGAGAAAAACCCGCCATGACGCCGGAGCAGGCCAGAAAAAAAAGAGAAAAGATCATTATGGCGGTGATGATTGCGCTGGCTGTGGTGATGGTGATTGCCGCCGCAGCGGTGCTGCTGTACAACCGGTGGGTGAAGCGGCCCGCGCTGCCCCCAGAGCCCAGTCAGTCCTCCCCGGTTGCCTCCAATTCTCCGGCAGACGAGAGCGCCGAGCCCACTTTAGATATCGACGCCATTGAGCCCAAGGTGGGCGGGGAGCGCAAGAGCGACGCCATTTTTACCATTCTCATCTTTGGCTCGGACGAGACCTCGGGCCTGACGGACACCATGATGGTGGCCACCTACGACGTGACCAATCAGAAGGCCACGGTGATGTCCCTGCCCCGGGACACCCTCATCAACTCCAGCGCCCGGCCCAACATCAACGCCAAAAAGCTCAACGCCGTTTACAACGTCTACGGGCAGGGGGATGACGGGATTCAGGCGCTGAAGAACGAGGTGTCCGAGCTGGTAGGCTTTGTGCCCGACTACTACGTGCAGATTGACTGGGCGCTGGTGGGGGAGATGGTGGACGCCATCGGCGGGGTGTGGTTCGACGTCCCCCGGCACATGGAGTACTACGACCCCTTCCAGGACCTGAACATCTACCAGGAGAAGGGCTACCGATTCCTCAACGGCAATGACGCCATGCAGATTGTGCGTTTCCGGCACAGCAACGACGGCAGGGCAATCAGCGACCTGGAGCGCCTGGAAATTCAGCATTCCTTTTTAAAGGCGGTGCTGGAGCAGACCCTCCAGATTAAGAACATCACCCGCATCGGCCAGCTCATCGAGCTGTTCAACAGCCGGGTCAACAGCGATCTGGCGGTGGAGAATATGCTGTGGTTCGCCCAGAAGGCGGTGCTGGGCGGGCTGAAGGTGGACGACGTGGAGTTTTGCACCATGCCCAACGCGGGGGGGAGCTACCTTGAGCCCGGGTACAGGAGCCCCGCTACCTTTGTCTACCCCAGGCAGGGCGAGCTGCTCCCTCTCATCAACGAAAAGCTCAACCCCTTTGTGGAGGAGGTTACCATCAAGCAGCTGGACCTGATGAGCCAGAACGCCGATGGTTCGCTGCGTTCCAGCACTGGGCGGCTGGCCGCGCCGGAGCTGGGCAATCCCCCGGTGACAGAGACTGACGAGCCCGTTGAGAGCGACCCCGTGGAGAGCCAGCCCGCCGAGAGCGGCGAACCGTCTGAGAGCGGGCCGGTGGAGAGCGACCCCGCGCCCGCCGAGACCGACGGCCAGCCCCAGGAGAGCCAGCCGGCAGTCCCCGGCGGGCCAGACGACCCCAACGCGGTCCAGTCCGGCCCGGTCCCGGCAGACAATGGGGAAGAAATCATCGACTGGGGCGATACCCCAGATTAAACAGGACACAAGAAAAGGAGCGTATCATATGCTGAATTCTGAGGAAATGATTGCCATTGCCGTGAAGGCGTTGGATGACAAAAAGGGAAAGGACATCAAGGTGCTGCACACCGCCGACCAAACCACCCTGGCGGATTACTTCGTCATCTGCGACGGCTCGTCCAACACCCAGGTGCGGGCCCTGGCGGAAGCGGTGGAGGAGGCCATGTCCAAGGCGGGGGAGGAGCCCCACCACATTGAGGGCCACCGGGGCGGGCAGTGGACGCTGTTGGACTACTCCGCGGTGGTAATCCATGTGTTTACCCAGGAGGGGCGGGAGTTCTACGGCCTGGAGCGGCTGTGGTCGGACGCCCAGCCGGTGGATATCTCCAAATATTTGACGGCGCAAGCCGAGTGAGGATGTGAGCGCAATGGAACAGGAAGCGAAAAAGGTGATGCTCTCGGGCATTCAGCCCAGCGGAGAGCTGCACATCGGGAACTATCTCGGCCCCCTGCGGCACTGGCCGGAGATGATTGATGAGTTCGACTGCTACTTTTTCCTGGCCGACTTGCACACCATCACGGTGCGGCAGGAGCCGGCGGTGCTTCGGCGGCGGGTGTTGACCCTCATCGCCCAGTACATCGCCTGCGGCCTGGACCCAGAAAAATGTGTGCTGTTCGTCCAGTCCCACGTGCCCGCCCACAGCCAGCTGGCCTGGGTGCTGGACTGCTACGCCATGTTCGGCGAACTGTCCCGTATGACCCAGTTCAAGGACAAGTCCGCCCGGAACGCGGACAATATCAACGCGGGTTTGTTTACCTATCCGGTGCTGATGGCGGCGGATATCCTGCTCTATCAGCCTGATTTTGTGCCTGTGGGGGAGGATCAAAAGCAGCACGTGGAGATTTGCCGGGATATCGCAAACCGCTTCAATGGCGTATACGGTGATGTGTTCAAGGTGCCCGAGCCTTATATTGCCAAGGTGGGCGCACGAATCATGAGCCTAAGCACCCCAGAGAGCAAAATGTCCAAATCCCAGCCAGAGGGTTGCGTGTTCCTCATGGAGAAGCCGGAAGATATTGCCCGGAAGTTCAAGCGGGCGGTCACAGACAGCGACACGGAGCATTGTGTGCGCTACGACCCGGCGGCCAAGCCCGGCGTGTCCAATCTGATGCAGATTTACGCCTCTGCCACTGGGAAAAGCTATGAGGAGATTGAGCGCGAGTTTGACGGTAAGGGCTATGGCGTGTTCAAGCCCGCCGTGGGCGAGGCGGTGGTGGAGACGCTGCGCCCCATCCGGGAGGAGACGGAGCGGCTGCTGGCGGACAAGGCCTATTTGGAGGGCGTGTACCGCTCCGGGGCGGAGAAGGCGGAGTATATTGCCAACAAGACCCTTCGCAAGGTATATAAAAAGGTGGGCTTTTTACCCCGCTGATTGGGAACGAGACAAAGGAGCGAAATTTACTTGAACGGTTTTGGAACAATTCTTGCGCCACAGGACATTTGGTATGTGCTACTGGCGCTGGTGATTGCGGCGGTGGTTTCCTGCGCCTCCACGCCGCTGGTGAAGGTGCTGTCGGTAAAGGTGGGCGCGGTGGACGTTCCCAAGGACGCCCGGCGGATGCACGACCATCCTATACCGCGCATGGGCGGGCTGGCAATCTTTTTCGGCTTTGTGGCGGCGATACTGCTGATGGTTCAGTTGGACACGGCGAAGAAGGGGATGCTGCTGGGCGCGGTTATCATTGTGGTGCTGGGCATTTTTGACGATATCTACGCACTGCCCGCCAAGCCGAAGTTTTTGATTCAGATTGCCGCCGCCCTCATCGCGGTGATTGCGGGCAACCGCATCGAGGTGCTGTCAAACCCCAATATTTTCAGCGACAATCCCGTGTGGAAGCTGGGCGCGCTGTCCATCCCCATTACGGTGATTTGGATTGTGGCCATTACCAACGCGGTCAACCTCATCGATGGGCTGGACGGGCTGGCCTGCGGCGTGTCCACCATCAGCGCGGCCACCATGCTGGTCATTGCGCTGCGGTTCTGCGAAGTGGATGTGGCCGTCATGATGGCGGCGCTGGCGGGGGCGTGTATAGGGTTTCTGCCTTACAACTTTAATCCGGCGAAAATCTTTATGGGGGACACGGGAGCTACATTTTTGGGATTTGTCATGGCCACCGTGTCGGTGAACGGGATGTTCAAACAGTACACCATCATCTCCTTCGTGGTGCCTTTCCTGGTGCTGGGACTGCCCATTTTCGACGTCTGCTTTGCCGTTGTCCGGCGGCTGTCCCACGGGCAGAACCCCATGAAGCCCGACCGGGGGCACGTCCACCACCGGCTCATCGACATGGGCTTTTCCCAAAAGCAGGCGGTGGGAGTGCTTTATGTCATCTCCGCCATTTTGGGCCTGTCCGCCGTGGTGCTGACCGCGGGGGGCGCGGAAAAGGCCATGATATTCCTGCTGGCCATGGCGGCAGCCGCAGTCATCGCCTGGAAGGTGTTCCTGGCAGGGCCGGGTCAGGATAAGCCAAATGAGACGCAGGCGGACGGCGAGGAGCAGCCGCCAGAGAAAGAAGGGAAGGACGGCCATGGATAAGCTGAAGGTAATGACCATTTTCGGCACCCGGCCGGAGGCCATCAAAATGGCGCCGATGGTGAAGGAGCTGGAGAGCCGCCCCGAGTTTGAAAGCTACTGCTGCGTGACCGCTCAGCACCGGCAGATGCTGGACACGGTGCTGGACATTTTTCACATCAAGCCCCAGTTCGACCTGGACATTATGGAGGAGCGGCAGACGCTGTCCACCATCACCAGCAAGTGCCTGCTGGGGCTGGAGGAGGTATTCCAGCAGGTGCGGCCGGATTTGGTGCTTGTCCACGGCGATACTTCCACCACCTTTGCCGGGGCGCTGGCGGCGTTCTATCAGCAAATCTCTGTAGGCCATGTGGAGGCCGGATTGAGAACTGGTGACAAGTATTCTCCCTTTCCAGAGGAAATGAACCGCTCCATGGTGGGCCGGCTGGCCGATTTACATTTCTGCCCCACGGAGAGCAACCGCCGCAACCTGGCGGCGGAGGGAATTGCCCGGGGGGTGTTTGTCACGGGCAACACGGTGATTGACGCGCTGGGCACCACAGTGCGGAGAGACTTTCAATTCAGCACCCAGGCGCTGAATCACTTGGATTATAAATCGAAAAAGGTGATTGTGGTGACCTGCCACCGCCGGGAAAACTATGGGGAGCCCATGGAGCAGATTATGAACGCCCTGCGCCGGCTGGCGCTGGCCTATGAGGATGAGGTGGAGCTGGTCTATCCGGTGCACCTCTCCCCGGTGGTGCAGGAGGCGGCTCACAGCCATTTGGACGGGCTGGACAACGTGCATTTGGTGGAGCCGCTTACCGCCGATGAGATGCACAACCTCATGGCCCGCAGCTACATGGTGATGACCGACTCCGGGGGCTTGCAGGAGGAGGCCCCCGCCCTGGGCAAGCCGGTGCTTGTCCTGCGCCGGGAGACGGAGCGGCCGGAGGCGGTGGCGGCGGGAACGGTGCGCATCGCCGGCACCCGGGGGCTGGACATCCTTGCGATGGCGTCGGAGCTGATTGACTCTCCCGCGGCCTATGCGGTGATGGCCCATGCGGTCAATCCCTACGGGGACGGACAGGCCTGCCGCCGGATTGCCGACGGCATCCTGTACTACTTTGGACGGACGGACCGCCCGCCGGAAATGTTTAAAAGCCATTGAGCGTGCAGCAGAGGAGGGAAGGCTGTGGAAGATCGAAAGCGCACCATGCTGGCAGTGGTAATCATTGCGGTGGTCTTGGTGGCTGTGCTGTACAGCTTTTCCATCAATCTGTTTGCAGTTCACCCGACGCTGGAACTGCCCGATCCAAACGCCTCCAGCAGCGTAAAGCCCAGCGGAGGGGCGGCCGACGCCAACGGCGGAATTGTGGTAGAGGTGTCGACCCAGACGGTGCAGAGCCTGATTGCGTTTTTGACCCGCTATGAGAGCTACAGCCGCACAGTAAGCGTGGAATACTACTCCGAAGGGCAATCTGTGGGAGTGGTGAGCGCTCAGGTATGGGCGGACGGAGGCTGGACCCGCGCCGATGTCACCCTCAGTTCCGGCAGGGTGGAGCACTCCATTGTGGGAGACGGCCGGCTTTGGCTGTGGTATGACCAGGAGACCAGCGTATATATGGGGCCGGCGGAAGAAATTTCGGCGGATTTGGTGCAGCGCCTGCCCACCTATGAGGATGTGCTGGCGCTGGACAAGAGCAGCATTACCAGCGCCGGGTATGTGGAGCGGGACGGGCTGCCCTGCGTTTATGTAGAAGCGGTGCGGCCCGAACTGGGCTACACCGAGCGGTATTGGGTTTCGGAAACCAGCGGTTTGCTGATGGCGGCGGAGGCGGAAAAGGACGGGGAGCTGATCTACTCCATGTCGTCTCATGAGGTAGTCAGCCCCCTGGCATTGGACCAAACGGCCGGCGTGTTCTCCCTGCCGGACGGCACAGAGCTTTATACGCCGGGATGACGTCTCAATTTTCAGCGGTCTCTTTGGTGCTGTCATCGTCCCCCAGGCCCAGCAGGAGCAGCAGGCCCAAGGTGATGACCAGCTCTAAATTATCCCCCTCCAGGTAGAGAAACAAAATAATAAGCACCAGCAGAATGTCCCCGGTATCGAAGTTTTCCAGCGAGAAATGCTTCAATACGCCGTCCAACAGCTGGCCCAGCCCGCCGGTAATTTCGCCAATCAGGTCGTTTTTTTGCCGGGGCGGCTCCATGGGGCGGGGCGCGGAATGGCTGTGGCCGGGGTGCTGGCGGGTGTCGCGGCGCTGTCCCTGGGGGCGGTGGCCCTGGGGTGGCTCATCCAGAAGGACAAAATCGCTGTCGTCCAGGTACTGGTTATACATGGCCATCCTCCTCCTTTCGGGCGCGGAGCAGCTCCAGCCCGGAGCGAATCAGACGGGACAGCTTGGCGATTTGGATGGCTTTGTCCAGCTTGGCGTACCGCTGCTCTTTTACAAAGGGACGCAGAGCGGTGAGCAGGGCGGTGCGCTTGTCGTCTTCGCCGCTGGTAAACTGGCCCATAAGGTTGGCGGCGGCAGAGAGCATTTGGGGGTCCAATGAATTCAGGCCGCTGAAAAGGCTGCCCAGCCCGCCCAGAGAAGGGGGAGCCGCAGAGGAGGCGGGCTGAGCCTCTGGAAGGGGCGCGGGGGCGCCGGCGGAGGCCGGCTCATTGGCCGGGGACTCCTGTGCGCCGGATTGCTGCGAGGCGCCGCCTGAACTCAGCGACTGGGCCAGAGACATGATTTGCGCCATGGCCTGGGGGTTTCCAAGGATACCCTCCAACTTTTCTTCCAATTCGCTCATGGCGGCCCTCCTGATTCGTAGCTGCTGCCTATTTCAGGCTGTCTTTCATTTTCTGAATGAGTTTGGCCCCTTCCGGGTCCTGCATAAGGTGGCGAATGGCATCGGTGAGCTGAGCGGTGTCCCCGCTGGCAGCCCGCTGAGCGGCGGCCTCCAGGTCGCCCGTGCTCTGGCTGAGCATGGAAAAGACCTTTTGCGTTTCCGGCGCGTCCCGCAGCTTTTGCAGCTTGGCGGTGTCGCCCATCAGCTCGGCGGCCTGTTTTCCTTTTAAAATTCCTTCAAAATTCGGCATAGGACTTCCCTCCGTTCATCCCCAGTATATGTGCGCGGAGGGGAATGGTGACCAGGATATAAAAATTCCCGGCGCTTACGCGCCGGGAATTTCTGCTTGCTTAGGCATGACTGTGCCGGGTTTGGGTCTCCTCCGAGCGGAACAGCAGCGTCAGGCACCAAAGCGCCGCAAGGCCCACAATCGTATAGATGATGCGGGCAATCCAGGTTCCGGAGCCGCCGCAGATGAATGCCACCAGGTCGAAATTGAACAGTCCGATCATGCCCCAGTTCAGCCCGCCGATGATGGACAGGGCCAGTGCAATCTTGTCTAAAAACATGGTACAAACCTCCTTTGTGGTCCTCTGCCGGGTTGGACAAAAGACCGATATCGTCATCCCAAAGGTAGTTTGCGTCAAGCAGGAATCGGTATACTGGAAAGAGCTGCGCGCTTGAGTAAAAATTGCAAATGAACGTTATTCCGCGGTGACCGTTCGGCTGGTGGGAATAATGCAGACATAGCTTTTGCCCCGGCCCAGGGACAGGGGAGAGCCGTCCTGGTTATAGTAGCGCAGCTGCTGATTTGCCGTTCCCTTTTCCCAGGTGATGGGAATCAGCTTTCCGCCGCAGGCGTACCAGCCGCTGCCGGAGGTCAGGTTTACGTTTACACGCCCCGCGTCGTCCACCACGGTACAGACGGTTTGAAGGACCAGCAGATTGGTGACCGCCACTTGAGAACCGTCGTTGCCGTCGATATAGGGTTCGCCATATTCCTCTACCTCATACAGGCCGGTGGCCTGGTCGTAGTAGAACACGCCGGTTTTATAGTTGGAAAAAGGAACGGTGACGGTGAGCGCGCTCTGGCCGCCGGCGGGAGCGCCGTCGTCGGTGAAGGTCATTTCGTATTGATAGCCGTCGGCGTGGAGCGCTTTGTTTTCCTTGGCCAGCATGGCGGTAATGGCTTCGCCGGAGGTGAGCAGAGAGTGCTCGTAGGCGTAGTGGTGGCCTTCGATTCGGTCGCGGTCTCTCCAGAACATCCCGGAGTCGGCGCCGGAATAGTAGCCGTTGACCCCGTCCACCGTGAACAGGCCCTGGCGGCTTTTGGTGTCGTAGAACTCGGGGCTGCCGCCGGCGTGGATGTATACCGCGTCATGTCCCTGGGCCAGCTCCCAATAGTATTGCCGCGCGGAGCGGACAGAGCCGATAAGGCCCAGAGCGCCGGGGTCCTGATATATGGCCAGCATCCGGGTGATGCCGCCCTCGGCCAGAACCTCGTAGATGATATCGGCCTGACTGTTTCCCTGCTGGGGCAGAGCGTCCCGCAGATTGTTGAGCATGACGGCGGCAGGGCGATTGCCGGACAGGTCCTCATCACAGGGCAGCCCGGTGAGAGGATGATAAAAAGCGGGCTCCGGGGTGGGTGTAGGGGTGGGAGGCAGGGTTTCAGGCGGCACTGAAACAACAGTTTCCGACGGTTCGGCGGACGGATTGTCGTTGGTATCGCCACAGGAGGGTAACAGCAGGAGCAGCAGGGCACAGAGCAGACAGGTAATACGTTTCATAATGGCGCCTCCTAAAAGAATTGCTTCATCACATTATAC
>CAQCFX010000034.1:0-278 GCA_948766235.1 uncultured Oscillospiraceae bacterium
CCGATGGCGGGCGTGTCCACCGGGTCGTCGATCAGCTCGCCCAGCGGGGGCGTGGGCACGCCGGCCACGGCGTATTCCAGCTCCAGCCGGAGGGAGGTCAGCACGCCGAATTGGGGGATGGCGGTGTTGGCGGTGAACTCATAGGTATAGTAGCTTTTCGCCGGGCCCAGCGTGGACAGCAGATAGGCGGCCAGCTGGCACGCCACCAGCACGGCGGCGAGGATGATGCGGATGGGGGCCTCCTTCCCCTCGTCGGGCACCACGCCGCGGCGCAGGGG
>CAQCFX010000034.1:297-17683 GCA_948766235.1 uncultured Oscillospiraceae bacterium
CGCCGCCAGCGGCACAAAGGACAGCAGGATAAAGGGGATCAGCCCCAGCACCACCTGTACCACGGTGGAGCCGAAATCCCCCGCCACATTCCCGGCCATCCCGCCCATGAAGGTGACGCCGTAGTAGAGGTTAAACGTGGCCCGGCACCCGCGCTCCACGCAGAACAGCACCGCCCCCAGCCCAAGGAGCACCCCCCCGGCAATGCGGGCGGCGGTTTTCCAGGGCAGCAGATCCAGCACCAGGCCGATTGCCAGCCCCGCCGCGGCGGAAAACAGCAAAATATTCAGCAGCGCCAGGTCAAAAAAGGGGGTGCTCCGGTCAAAAGCCCGGAGCAGCAGCTCATGATAGAGGACGGCGGCGGGGAAAAACAGCGTGGACAGCAGCGGCCCGCCCACGTTCCGCCGGCCGGTGTATCCGGAATAGGACTGGTTCATCAACGGTCACTTCCTATGGTGAATGCCTGCCGGGAGGGTGCCGGAGCCCGCCCGCGCATCAAGAGTAGACGGCGCATAAAAGGGCGGCAAGCCACCCTTTTATGCCCCTGCCAAGGTGTCATTCATCATACCATAGGAGGGCGGGGATTGCAACGTCCCCGCCGAAATTTAAAAGATACTCAAGAAATTGTACGGTTTCATGCCCCGGTCTGGAGCTGCGCGCCGGTGTAATAGTGCTCCAGGATCTCCCGCCAGCCGCTGCCCGCCTTGGCCATGGCGTTGGCGCCGTACTGGCTCATGCCCACCCCATGGCCGTAGCCCGTGACGGAAAAGGTGAACACCCCCTCCGCCTGCGTCACATCAAAGCAGGCCGAGCGCAGGGAGAACAGCGACCGCGCCGCGCCCCCCGACAGCTGCGCGCCCCCCAGCTCCACCGTCTCCACCCGGCCCGACGCCGTGCGCTTGACATTTGTAAACCACCCCGCCGGCTCCCCGGACAAATCGCAGCCCAGCCCCGCCGTCTGCGCCAGCTTGCGCACCTCCTCCGCCGTGAGGGTGACGGTGGAGTGGTAGTTGGGCACCTCGTCCCCCTCGGGGCTGTCCACCGGCACCAGATAGGGCAGGGCCCGCCCCCAAACCTCCTCTGCGTCTGCCGTGGACCCCGCCGCCGACGAGAAAAACACCGCCTGGATGGGCGCGCCGTTGTAGGTGAGCACCTGGCCGTCCGTGTCCGCCACCGCCGCCGCGATTTTTGCGGAAAACGCCTGGGCGTCCCCCGCCCAGCGCTGGGCCGCGTCCTCCGGGGAGAGGTACGCCTGGCAGCAGGCCGAGTCCGCGCAGATGTCCGCCCCGTCCTCCTCATGGCTGCCCGCCCGCAGCTTCCACAGGCTGTATGTCCGCGCGCACACCGCCTGGGCCCGGAGGGCCTCCGGCTCGAAGGAGGCGGGCATCTCCGCCGCCACCACGCTCCACAGGTAGTCCCCCATGGTCATCTCCGCCACCGTCCCGTCCCGCTGCAATACCCGCAGCGTCTGGCCGGCGTCCCATTCCCCCGGCGTGGGGGTGGGCTCCGCCACCGGCGTGGGGCTGGCCGGGAGCAGCAGGGGGGGCGCTTCCTCCGCTACCTCCCCCTCTCCCAGCGCCGCCAGGGGCAGCAGCAGCAGCGCCACACTCAAAATGAATCCCGTGGCAAAGGGGCGGCCCAGCGCCCCCCAGGTCTGTACGTTTCGCAAGTTCATCGCCTCAATTATTCAAAATTCGAGCAGGCATCCGGCGAACCCCTGATTTATCAAGGCCCGTCCCAAAAAATTTGCATTGACTGCGCGTCCAAATTGCGTTATAATGGTATTTGACACTTTAAAAGGCTGACACACCCACACGCGGAAGGAGGCGCTTCACCATGGGTCCTACCATTTATGAAACCTTAGTCGAAGCCCAGCGCAAGGCCGTTGAGCAGTACAACTCCTCAGTGGACTTCATTCAAGGGATATGCGGCGAGTTTGAGCGATATACCCAAATCTCCCCCAAGTATTACGAGAAGTACGACGTCAAGCGGGGCCTTCGCAACCACGACGGCACCGGCGTCATGGCCGGCGTCACCCTTATCGGCAACGTCCGGGGCTACGTCATGCAGGACGGGGAAAAGGTCCCCGCCCCCGGCCAGCTGTTCTACCGGGGCATCGACGTGGAGGAGCTGATTCAGGGCTTCACCGCCGAGGGCCGCTTCGGCTTTGAGGAGACGGCCTACTTACTCATGTTCGGCGGCCTGCCCACCGCCCAGGAGCTGGAGCAGTTCCGGGACATCCTGGCCTATTACCGTGAGCTGCCCCCCAACTTCACCGAGGACATGATTCTCAAGGCCCCCAGCCATGACGTGATGAATAAGCTGGCCCGCTCGGTGCTGGCCCTGTATTCCTATGACCCGGACCCGGACAACAACACCCTCCCCGTGGAGATGCTCCAGGCCCTGCGCCTCATCGCCCGCTTCCCCGTCATTGTGGCCCACGCCTTCGCCGCCAAGCGGCACTATTTCGACCGGGAGTCCCTCTATCTCCACCGGCCCCAGCCCGAGCTGTCCGTGGCGGAAAACTTCCTCTACTCCGTGCGCCACGACACCCAGTTCACCCAGGAGGAGGCCCGCCTGCTGGACCTGTGCCTGGTGCTGCACATGGAGCACGGCGGCGGCAACAACTCCGCCTTTGCCTGCCGGGTGCTCTCCTCCTCCGGCACGGACATCTACTCCGCCATCGCTGCAGCGGTGGGCTCGCTGAAGGGCCCCAGGCACGGCGGCGCCAATATGCGGGTGATGACCATGTTCGACGAGATTAAGGCCAACGTGAAGGACTGGTCGGACGATGACGAGCTGTCCGCCTACCTCACCAAGATTTTGAAGAAGGAGGCGGGGGACGGCTCCGGCCTCATTTACGGCATGGGCCACGCCATCTACACCGTCTCCGACCCCCGCGCCGTCATCCTCAAGCGCTTTGCCAAGAAAATGGCGGCGGACAAGGGAATTCTGGACGAGTTCGAGCTGTTTGAGGCGGTGGAGCGCCTCACCCCGGACCTGTTCCACGCTGTCACCGGCCAGGACAAGGCCATGTGCGCCAACGTGGATATGTACTCCGGTCTGGTCTATCAGATGATGGGCATTCCCCCCGAGCTGTACACCCCTCTGTTCGCCATCGCCCGCATTGTGGGCTGGTGCGCCCACCGGGTAGAGGAGGTCTACAACCCCTACGGCCGAATCATCCGCCCGGCCTACAAGGCGGTGTCCCCCAAGCGCTCCTTCACTCCCCTGGCGCAGAGGGGCTGAGCAAAGCCCCGCCCGGCTTGGTCCGGGCGGGGCTTTTTTCGTTTTTCCCTTGCATTATCGGGTGAGTTCTGTTATAATCGACACAGAAAGCAAAAATGCGGCAGCTCACGGGTGCGCGAACACCCGTGAGCCTGCACAGGTGCTCGAACCACCTACACAGCGGCCATCGGCCGCACCGCAGAAATATTATACGACATTCTCTCCCTTTTCGCAAGGGGGTAGCTTCTGCCGTTTTAATTTTCTGCATTCGTGTGCTCGGGGGGCGTATGCCCTTCGCGCTGTGTGGGGACCATTACCTGCACAGCGTTTTTGTTTTTCTCCCAGTCTTTCAGGGGCGCGGTTCTCACAGCGGCCGTGTCCTGTCCGGGGGGCGCAAGCCCCCTGGGCGGCTGTGGTGAAAACACAGGCACAGCGAATGCAGAGAGGGGGGATAATATGATAAGTCCCATGCGAAAGGTCATTTACATCGACAGCGAACTCGTTATGCCCATCCTAATTGCGCTTTTTGTCGGCTTCTGGATTTGGTACGTTGTTTCCGGCATACTCTTTAAGCGAAAGTGCAAGCGGGAGATTGCCCGTGCCGCCCAGATAGAGATCGCCCCCGGCATCACCCTTGGGGAAGGGGTTATGGCCTGTTTCGGCCCGGATTCCACCTGGAACTACCGGTCCGGCGAGGTGGGCATCCTCGCCTACGGCAGGGAGAAATACCCCTATGCCTGCTTTTCCGTTGAGCTGGCCACGGGGGAGTTCGACGTCCCCGTCTTCTGTCCGGCCCAGGGCGTCATTGAGTATTCCGAGGAGATCCGGCGCAACGCCCTGCTCAACGCCCTCTCCCAGGCGGTGAGGCAGCAGCGGGGAGACATTCCATGGTAAAAAGCGGCGGCTCGTACAGCGCCGCCGTTTTTTATGCCTTCTCCCCGTCCTCCAGGCGGTAGCCCACCTTGCGCAGGTTTACAACTGTCGTCCGGGCGTCCAGATAGAACAGCTTCTTCCGCAAAAAAGAGACGTAGGCCTCCACATTGTTGTCCTCCGCCGGCTCTCCGCCCCACAGCCGCTCCAAAATCATCCCCTTGGAGCACACCGTCCCCGCCCGCTCCATCAGCAGCCGCAGCAGCTCGAACTCCTTGGGGGAGAGCTGCACCGAGCGCTCCCCCCGGATGAGGGTGTGGGCCGCGGCGTCCAGGCGCACGTCGGCGAAGGCCAGCTCCTGGCCGGGGCTCTCCCCCTGCCGCCGGGTGAGGGCCCGCACCCGGGCCAGCAGCTCCTCCGGGGCGAAGGGCTTGGTCATATAGTCGTCCGCGCCGCAGTCCAGCCCGGCCACCTTGTCCGCCACCTGGGTGCGCGCCGTCAGCATCAGGATGGGCACGGCGCTGCCCTCCTCTCGCAGCGTCCGGCACACCCCGAACCCGTCCAGCCCGGGCAGCATCACGTCCAGCACCAAAAGGCCGTACCCGCCGCCCCGCGCCAGCTCCAGCCCCTGGGGGCCGTCCGCCGCCGCGTCCGTCTCATAGCCCCCGTCCCGCAGCAGCTGCGTCAGCGTCTCCGCCAGCCGGGGCTCGTCCTCTACCACCAGGATGCGCAAGTGCCGTCCCTCCCGTTTGTCAAAGCATTTTCACCGTGCCGGAGGACACGGTGTGCTCCCTGCCGTCCTCCCCCGTCACCCGCAGCGCGAAGCTGCCGTCGATTCCCTGGGCCGTGCCGGTGCGCACACCCTCCTCTGTCTCGAAGGACACCCGCCGCCCCACGGTGAGGCAGTGGGCCCGGTAGCGCTCCAGATAGTCCGCTCGCCCCTGGGGGAAGGCCCGGTTCATCTCCTCCAGGGCCCGCAGCAGGCACACCGCCAGGTGGTTGCGCTCCACGGGATACCCCTCCATCGCCAGGGAGGTGGCGATGCCCTCCAGCCCCTGGGCCTGGAAGGTCTGGGCGGTCTGGTTCATGTTGACCCCCATGCCCGCCACCACGTAGTCCGGCTCGCCGCTCTCCCCCAGGAAGGATACCTCGGTGAGAATGCCGCACAGCTTTTTCCCGTGCAGGTACAAATCGTTCAGCCACTTGATTTCCACCGGCGCGCCGCTGGCCCGTTCCACCGCCTCCCGCGCCGCCACCCCCACCCAGCCCGTCAGGGTGAGCAGGTCCTGCAGCCTGGTGGAACCGGGCCGCAGCAGCACGGACAGGTACAGCCCGTCCCCCCTGGGGGACTGGAAGGAGCGGCCATGGGTGCCCCGCCCGGCGCTCTGCTCCTCCGCCAGCAGGGCGGTGCCCGTGGGCGCGCCGGCGGCGGCCATGGCCTTCAGCCGGGTGTTGGTGGAGTCCACCAGCGGCTCCACCAGCACCTTTCCGGCAAACAGGCTGTCCCGGCCCAGCTGGGCGGAGATATAGGGGCCGGACAGGGCGGGGGGCGGCCCCGATAAGAAGTACCCCTTCCGGGTGGACGATTCAATGGGCCAGCCCTCCCGGCGCAGCGCGTCGATTTCCTTCCACACCGCCGCACGGGTCACCCCCAGCTTCCGGCTCATCTCCTCGCCCGAGACGTGCCCTTCCGCCCCGGCCAGCAGCGCCGCCACCTGTTCCCGATTCATGCTCCACGCGCCCCTTTCTTGTCCGCGAGGGCGGCTCCCATTGGGTTGGGGGCCGCCCTCGCGCCGGTCAATTCGCCTGCTCCATCTTGTCGATGAGGCCGAAGCTGATGGCCAGCTCCGCCCCGTCCCGCACCACGATGCAGTGCAGCTCCTGGTCCGCGCCCGTGCGGTAAATCTCCCGGCGCAGCTGGGCCAGGGTGGTCACCGCCCTGCCGTTGGCGGACACAATCAGGTCGTCCTCCCGCAGCCCCGCCTCCCGGGCGGGGACGTCCTCCTCCACCGTGGCCACCTGGATGCCCTTTCGGCCGTTCACCTCCGCCTCGGAGCATTTAATCCCGATGGACGGCCGCCAGCTCCTGCCGGTGGCCAAAATGTGGTTCACAAAGGGCAGAATGTCCGTCATGGGCAGGGCCAGCCCCAGGTTTTCAATAATCACGGAGTTTTCCACCGGCTCCCCGTTCTCCCGCTCCAGGCCGGAAATTTTGGCGCTGGTGATGCCCACCACCTGCCCCTGCTCGTTGAGCAGGGCGCCGCCGGAGTTGCCGGGGTTGAGGGCGGCGGAGGTCTGAATCATGCCCATGCCGCTGTTTTCGATTTCGCTCTCCCGGTCCAGCGCGGACACAATGCCCTCCGTCATGGTGCCCAGCAGATTGCCCAGGGGGTTACCCAGGGCATACACCGGGTCGCCCACCGCCAGCTGCACGGAATCTCCCAGCTGGGCGGGGGTAAGGGTAAGCCCCTGCCCCTCAAACTTCAGCACGGCGATGTCGAATTCCTCGTCAAAGCCAATCACCTGGGCGTCGTGATAGGTGCGGTTGGGGTCGGTGAGCAAAATCACCCGCACCCGGTCCGTCTCGTCGATGATATGGTAGTTGGTGAGCACATAGCCGGAGCGGGTGACGATAACGCCGGTGCCCGCGTGGGTGACCATGCCGAAGCCGCCCTTCTCCTGCGCCTCAATGTACACGATGCTGGGCAGCGCCGCCTGGTGAATCTCCCGGCCGGACAGCGCCGCGTCCTGCGCGGGGCTCACCGAGAGCTGCACGGACGGGTCCGGCTCCCCCCAGGGCAGGTCGTCCGCGCTCCAGTCCGGGTTCCCGAAGGAGACGTCCCGGCTGTGCCAGGGGGCGGGGTCGTCAAAGCTGTCGGGCAGCTCCATCCCGGCCAGCAGCTCGGCCAGGCCGCTCACCGCCCAGAAGCTGATGCTCCCCAGCAGGGCCAGGCACAGCACCACGCACAGGATGGACACCGCCCAGCGCCGGACGGACCACCTGGGCTTTTCCTTGGGCGGGTCCTCGGGGACGCACACCGGCACCGGGGGCGGCTGTACCCCCGGCCCCTTGGGCCAGCGGGACGATAAATAGTTGTCCATGGGGAAACCTCCTAACACAAATCAGAACTGGTTCGGAAAACGCTATGCCCTTGTCAGGGTAAACACAAACTTGGTCACGCCATCCTCGCTGACGCAGTTTATCGTCTCCTTGTGGCTGTTGAGGATGGTCTTCACGATATACAGCCCCAGCCCCACGCCGTCCCGGTCCGCGCTGCGGGAGTGGTCGGTCTTGTGGAAGCGGTCGAAAATCAGCGACAGCTCCTCCGGGGGGATGGTGCCGCCCTGGTTGCTGATGGTGATGGTGGCCTTGGCCCCCTTCACGCTCACGCCGATGCCCAGCACGCCCCCCGCCTTGGAGAACTTGATGGCGTTGTCCAGCAGATTGTAGCACACCTGGGTGATGGCGTCCTGGTCCCCCCAGACGGGCACCGGCTCGTCGGGCAGCTGTGCGTCCACCTCCAGGTCCTTGGCGTTTACCTTGCTCTCCAGCGTCACCAGCGTGCGCACCAGGGTCTCGCTGATGTCAAACTGCTGCTGGGCGCACCGCTCGTCGGACTGTAGGCGGGACAGGTCCAGCATAGAGCGCACCAGCCGGGACAGGCGGCGGGTCTCCGAGGAGATAATCTCCAAATAGTGCCGCTCCTGCTCGGCGGGGATGGTGCCGTCCAAAATGCCGTCGGCAAAGCCGGCGATGGTGGTCATGGGGGTTTTCAGCTCGTGGGAGACGTTGGCGATAAACTCCGCCCGCTGCTGCTCGCTGCGGGACAGGGACTCGGCCATGGTGTTAAACGCCTCGGCCAGCTCGCCCACCTCGTCCCGGCGGGCGCCCACGTCCACCCGCACGTCCAGCTGGCCCAGGCCGAACTGCCGGGCGGCGGCGGCAATCTCCTTGATGGGCTGGGACTGGCGCATACTGGTCACCGAGCTGATGATGGCCGCGATAAGCACCACCGCCAGGGTGGTGACCAGCAGGATGGAAAACAGGTCCCGCCACATCCCGCTGATGTTGGACGCGGAGCAGGACACCAGCACCAGGCCCTGCAAATGCCCGCTGCTGCTGGTGACGGGCAGGCCCACCAGGTACCGCGCTTCCGCGTACAGCCCACCCAAATCAGTCACGCCCACAAAGGGCCCCCCCGTAATCTGCCCCACCAGCGCCGGGGACAAGGGGGCGTACTGCATCCCGGACAGCTCGCTGTCCCCCTGGGTGGCGTAGAGGATGGTGCCCTCCGGGGTGGCCACCAGCACATGGGTGTCCGACACCTGGGCCACCGAGCTGAGATAGCTCTGAAAGGCGCGGGTCTGCCACACCAGCTCGCCGCCGGTCTCCACCGAGTCGGAGGTAAACTGGGCGATATACTTGGCGTTGCGCTCCAAGGTGTCCTTTTTCTCCCGGATGGTGTACTGGTAGCTCAGCGTGGCGAAGGAGGCCCCCAGCATGAGGAAGGACAGCAGCACCATGCCCACCATGGTGGCAAACTGCCGGCCATACATGGTTTTCAAGCTGAAGTCACCTCGAATTTATAGCCCACGCCCCAAACGGTCTTCAGGCTCCACTGCTCGGACACGCCCTCCAGCTTTTCCCGCAGGCGCTTGATGTGCACGTCCACCGTGCGGCTGTCGCCGAAGTAGTCAAAGCCCCATACCTCGTCCAGCAGCTGGTTGCGGGTAAACACCCGGTTGGGCGCGGCGGCCAGGTGATAGAGCAGCTCCAGCTCCTTGGGGGGCGTGTCCACCCGCCTGCCGTCCACCAGCAGCTCATAGGAGTCCAAATTGACCACCAGCTTGTCAAAGCTCAGGCGCTTTTCCGGCTGCTCCTCCTCGCCGAAGCGGCGCAGCACCGCGTGGATGCGGGCCACCACCTCCTTGGCCTCAAAGGGCTTGGTGATGTAGTCGTCCGCCCCCATCTCCAGGCCGGACACCTTGTCCTCCAGCTCGCCCTTGGCGGTGAGCATGATGATGGGGACCTTGGAGGTCTCCCGGATTTTCCGGCACACCGCCCAGCCGTCCATGCCGGGGAGCATGATGTCCAGCAGCACCAGGTCGGATTGCGCCTGCTGGAATTTCTCCAGCCCGGCCAGGCCGTCCCCAGCCACGTGGCAAGTCATCTCCTCCTTCTCCAGGTAGAGCCGGAGCAGGTCAGCAATGTTTTTGTCGTCCTCTACAATCAAAATGGTACGGGGCATACGCGGCACCCTCCTTGCTTTTTCTTCTGTCATTATAAGACGAACGCGGGGAAAATTCCATAGGAAATTGTAAAAACTTGCCCCCGCGGCCCCCCGGCTTTACAGCACGTGGCTCCGGTCCACTTCAATGACGGGCCGGCAGTCCGGCTCCCGCTCCAAAAGCCGCTGGGTCAGGGCGGCGCGCACCTCCTGGTCGGTGAGGGGGGACTCATAGGGCACCACCACGTCAAAGGCCAGCTCTCCCTCCGGGGAGCAGCGCAAATCATGGACGGTGGCGGCCTCGTCCAGCTCCCGGGCCAGCTGCGCCACCACCGAGCGCAGCCGCGCGGTGCGGGGGTCTCCGGCGTCCACCGGGTCCAGATGAATCACCGCCTCCAGTCCGAAGCGCGCCCTCAGCTCCCGCTCCACCCGGTCGATGACGGCGTGTATTTCCACCAGGGCGCTCTCGGCGGGCACCTCGGCGTGGACGGACATCATCCGCCGGCCGGGGCCGTAGTCGTGAATCACCAGGTCGTGGATGCCCACAATCCGCCCCTCGCTGAGAATAAAGCGCTCAATGTCCTCCACCATGTCCGGGTCAGGCGGCGTGCCCAGCAGGGGGTCCAGGGTGTCCCGGGCGGCCCCCCAGCCCGTGCGCAGAATGAGCACGGCCACCAAAAGCCCCAGCCAGCCGTCCAGCCGCACCTGGAAAAAGTGGGCCGCGGCCAGTCCCGCCAGCACCGCCGAGGTGGCCAGCACGTCCGACCGGGCGTCCGCCGCCGCGGCGGCCAGGGCGGGGGACTGGGAGCGCGCCCCCAGGGCGGCGTAAAACCAGCCCATCCACAGCTTCACCAAAATGGACGCGGCAAGCAGCCCCACCGCCAGGGGTGTGAGGACCGCAGGCTGGGGCTTAATAATCTTCGCCACCGACTCCCGGCCCAGCTCCACCCCCACCAGCAGGATGAGCAGGGACACCCCCAGCCCCGCCAGATACTCCAGCCGCCCGTGGCCGAAGGGATGGCGCTCATCCGCTTTCTGGGCGGCCAGCTTGAAGCCCGCCAGGGTCACCGCCGACCCGGCGGCGTCGGACAGGTTGTTAAAGGCGTCGGCGGTGACGGAGATGGCCCCCGTGAGGATTCCCGCCAGCAGCTTGGCGGCAAACAGCAGCAGGTTCAGCCCCAGCCCCGCCGCCCCGGCCAGCAGGCCGTACCGCTCCCGAACGGCGGGGTCGTGGGTCTGGGTGTAGTTGGGAATCAGGCGGCGCAGAATGGCGTCCAGCATGGATTCCGCCTCCTCTCAAGGTTCATTTATCATAGTATGCCCAGGAATGCCTATATAGCAATCTGCCTGGGCGGATGCCCAGGCAGATTGTATTCACACGGGGTCTATTCACGCTCGGATTGGCCGCGCTCACGGGTCGCTGTCTCGCCTTCGGCCCGGTCGGCGCTGGACGTGTGCCACTGGCACACAGCGCCCCTTCGTCTCGAGCAAGACCCGCCCCCGCTGCGCGGCGGCTGGGCTCTTGCTCTCGCTCCGGTCCAAGCTCCCCTGCGCGGCTATCCTCGCGCTATGCGCTATGAGCTCGGTCTACAGGCCCGCACAATGGACAGCGGCGGCACCGGCCGGGGCAGCTTCATGCGAAACTCCATCTGCGGATGCCGGGGCTCACGCAGCTCAAAGCCGTCCATGTCCCGCATCATGGGGGCCGTCATGGAAAAGGCGGGCATATCCGGCCCCACCACCTCAATCTCGTCCCCGGCGGCAAACTTGTTGCGCAGGGACAAAACCGCGTTTCCCAATCCGTCGCAGGACTGCACCACCGCCAGCACCTGCCAGTCCCGGATATACCGGGCGGAGTCGGTATACTGCCCCGGCTGGCCGAACCAGAAGCCGGTGGAGTAGTGCCGGTGACTCACCTTGTCCACCTCGGCGCGCCAGACGTTGTCCAGGGGCCTGCCCTGGGCCGCCGCGTCGATGGCGTGGCGGTAGGCGGCGGTGGTCATGGCGGCGTAGTAGGCGCTCTTGGCCCGGCCCTCGATTTTCAGCGAGTGCACCCCCGCCGCCATCAGCTCGGGGATGTGGTCAATCATGCACATATCCCGGCTGTTGAGGATGAAGGTCTCGCCCCCCTCCTCGAACACGGGGAAATACTCGCCGGGGCGCTTTTCCTCCACCAGGGCGTACTGATAGCGGCAGGGCTGGGCGCAGGCCCCCCGGGCCGCGTCCCGCCCGGTCATATAGTTGCTGAGCAGGCACCGCCCGGAATAGGACACGCACATGGCCCCGTGGACAAAGGCCTCCACCTCCAGCCCGCGGGGGGCCTTGGCGCAGATCTCCGCCACCTCGTCCAGGGACAGCTCACGGGCCAGAATCACCCGGCCGGCCCCCAGCTCATGCCACACCCGGGCCATCTCATAGTTGGTGATGCCCGTCTGGGTGGACATATGCACCTGGACATGGGGTGCGTGACGCCTGCACAAATCCAGCACGTCCACCCCGCCGGCAATCACCGCGTCCGCCCCAATGGCGTCCAGGTACTCCAGGTATTCCGGCAGCTGGGCGGCCTCGTTGTTGCGGGCCATGGTGTTGCAGGTGACGTGCACCCGCACGCCCTTTTGGTGGGCGGCCTTCACCGCCTGGGCCAGCCCATCCCGGTCAAAATTGCCGGCGAAAGCCCGCATGCCGAAGGCGCTGCCCGCCAGGTACACCGCGTCCGCGCCATAGGCCAGCGCCATTTCAAGCCGCTCCCGGTCCCCCGCGGGGGAGAGCAGCTCCGGCTTAACCGCCATTGCTCTGATAGCGCTGGACCAGCGCGTCGTGCTCGGCGTAGGTCCGGCTGAACTCATGCCGCTTGGTCTCGGGATTGAGGACGTAGAAATAGTAGTTGGTGCTGTCCGGGTTCATGGCCGCCATCAGCGAGGCCATGCCGGGGTTGGAGATGGGCCCCTTGGGCAGCCCCTGGTACTTATAGGTGTTGTAGGGCGAGTCAATCTCCCGGTCGGCCAGGGTGGGCAGCTTGCCGCCGTTGAGATACACCAGGGTGGCGTCAATCTGAAGGTAGCCCACCGTCTCCGCGGCGGGGTTCTCCAGCCGGTTGTAGATGACGGAGGAGATGGTTTTGTAGTCCTCGCCGTCCGTCTCCTTCTCAATCATGGAGGCGATGGTCACAATGTCGTGGAGGGAGTAGGCCGCCTCCTCGCCGCTGAACTGCCCCATATACTCGTCCATTTTGGCGTCGAAGTTCACCAGCATTTTGTTGATGACATACTTGGGATTTTCCCCCATCTGGAAGGTGTAGGTGTCGGGGAACAGGTAGCCCTCCAGGCGGTGATAGTCCCCCAGAGGCACGTCCCGCAGCCAGTCAAAGGCGTAGTCCCAGTTGGCGGCCATGTCCTGCAGCTTGTCCACCGACGTCACCCCCCGCTCGTCCAGCAGGGCAAAGAGCTGGTCGATGGTATAGCCCTCGGGGATGGTGATGTCAATCTCCTGCCGGGTGGTGGAGGAGGAGCTCATATTCGCCACCAGCGCCCGGTAGTCCATCTCGGTGTCCAGCTCGTATCTGCCCGGGGCGATTTTGTCCTCGGCGTGGGAGAAGGCGGCGTACAGCTTGAACAGGAACTTGTACTGAATCAGCCCGTCCTCCTCCAGCAGGTCCACCACCGAATTGAAATCGGTGTCCTCCTCAATGGTGATAAGCGCCGAGGCGTACTCCTTGTTCAGGCCCAGCAGGTCGCAGGCCCACACCCAGCCCAGGGTAGCCAGCACGGCGGACAGGCCGATGACGAACAGGGCGTACAAAAAGGCCCCGGCCACTCTGGCCCCGGCGCTGCGGCGGCGTTTGGCCCGTTTTTTCGGGCGGGGCTGCGGCTGGGAGGGCTGACGCGGCGCGGCGCGTTTTCCTTCTGCCATATCGTTCACTCCTTGCATATGATGGGTTGCCCGGCAAGCGGCGGCCGGGAAAGATTGAAAGGGCCGGACAGCCGGCAGGAACCCATTTCCCAGCCGCCACATAGTATGGCCCAGAAACGGGAGCGGGGCACGGGGCACGGCTCCGGCGCCGCGAAAGGCCGCGGCGTCCGAGCCGGTCTCTGTGACCGGACATCAGGGTGAACGGGGGTCGTCCCCGGCGCCGCCGAAAGGCGGCGTCGAGGCCGGTCTCCGTGACCGGGATATCAAATGTGAGGTGACAAATCATGTGTTGTGGTAACAATGGTGGTTTCGGTGGGGGCTGCTGGTGGATCATCATCCTGATTCTCCTGCTGTGCTGCTGCTGCGGCGGCGGGAACAGCTGGGGCAACAGCAATAACGGCTGTTGCTGCTGCTGCTGTGGCGGCAACAACAACTGCGGCTGCGGCTGCGGCTGCGGCAACAACAACGGCTGCGGCTGCGATAGCTGCTGCTAAACCGGAAGCGCGAGGGCAGACACATAGGCCCGGATGGACCGGAGCGAGGGGCAAAACCCAGGCGGGGGCCCCGAGTCGGAGGGAAGCCGGGCCGTATATGTGTCCAGCCCGAGCGTGACAGCGTCGGAGCGAGCTCCAAGCCGCGCGTCGTGAACAGGCGAAGTGCAAAGCCTGAGCACCAACCCGTTCCAAATACCATACCCACGGGCGGAGGGACTTCCCTCCGCCCAATTTATTCTTCAAGGATAACCAGCTTCACCGGCACGTCGAATTCCTCCCGTGGAATGCGCTCCGCCAGCCGGCCCGCGCGGCACACGCACACCGTAAAGCCGGAGAAATCCGCCAGCCACCGGTCATAGTATCCCCCGCCCCAGCCCAGGCGATAGCCCTCCCGGTCGCACATGAGATGGGGAATCAGGGCCGCCTGAATCTCCTCCTTGGGAATCACCGGGCACGAACCGTCCGGCTCCGGGATGCCGAAGCGGTTGGGAAGCAGCTGCTCCACATCCAGCACCTGTCGGGCCTCCATCCCCCGGTGGGGCAGGCACACGGGCAGCGCCACCCGCTTGCCCATGTCCAGCAGGGCGCGGATAAGGGGCACGGTGTCCGGCTCCCGGCTGGTGCCGTAAAATACCATCACGGTGTCCGCCTGCGCCACCTGGGGCAGGGCCAGAAACCGCTGAAACAGGGGCCACGCGTCCGAATCAGGCAGGGCGGCGGCGTGGCGGCGCAGCTCCTGCTTGCGCTCCTTGACCGTCATAGCTGCCAGCACAGCCCGGCGCGCACCCGCTGCGCCGCGTCCGTCCCCACCAGCTCCTGCGCCAGCGCCAGGGCAAAGTCAAAGGCCGCGCCGGGGCCCCGCCCCGTAATCAGCCGCCCCTGGACCACCACGGACTGGTCCATCGCGGGGACGGCTCCGGCCTCAATCAGCTCCCGCTCCATGCCGGGATAGCACACCGCGCGCACCCCTGGGGCCAGCAGCCGCGCCCGGGCCAGCAGGGTGGGGGCGGCGCAGATGGCGGCCAGCCGAAGCCGGACGTCCGTCCCCGCCTGACGAATCAGGGCCATGGCGGCGGCGCTGCCCTCTATGGACGCCACGCCCCCCAGGCCGCCGGGCAGCACCACCATGTCCCCCTCCTTCAGGGTTACGGATTCTACGGGCACGTCCGCCTTCACGGCAATGCCGTGGGCGCCGGCAATCAGCTCGCCGCCGATGCCCGCCAAAACGGTTTCCACCTCCGCCCGGCGCAGCACGTCCGCCGTCACCAGGGCCTCGGCCTCCTCAAAGCCCGCGCCCAGTAAAATGTATACCATATGTCATCCACCTTTCCATACGTCTTGCGTCTTGGTTCTCGCCTTTATTTTCCCCGCGCCCTGGCGCCCACCGCGGACACCAGAAACAGCGGCAGCTTTGCCATGCGTCCAATGCGGGAGGGCTGCTTCACCAGCCGGTAGAGCCACTCCAGCCCCAGCCTCTGAAATCCCTCCGGAGCCCGCTCCACCCTGCCGGCAAACACATCCAGCGACCCGCCCAGGCCGACGTACAGCCTGGCTCCCGCGGCCGCGCCGTTGGCGGCCATCCATTTCTCCTGCTTGGGGAAGCCCAGGCATACAAACACCACGTCCGCCCCGGCCGCCCGAATCTGCTGCGCCACCGGGCCGTCCTCCTGAAAATAGCCGTCGTGGGTTCCGCATATCACAAGGCCGGGGTGGGCGGCGCGCAGGTTTTCCGCCGCCTGCTCCGCCACGCCGGGGGCCGCCCCCAGCAGGAACAGCCGCTTGCCCGCACCCGCCATGCGCTCCATGAGGGCGGAAGCGAAGTCGATGCCCGGCACCCGCTCCTTCAGCGGCCTGCCCAGGATTTTGGCCGCGTAAATTACGCCGATGCCGTCCGGGATGACCAAATCCGCCCCGGCCAGAATCCGGGCAAACTCCGGGTCCCTGCCCGCCCGCTGCACAATCTCCGGATTGGGGGTGACCGCCAGGTGGGGACCCTCCTCCTCCAGCAGCGCCATAGCCCGGTCCGCCGCCTGCGTCAGGCTCACATTGTCAAAGGCCACGCCCAGCACGTCTACCCGCATGGCTCGCGCTCCTCTCACGGTACGCCGTCACCGGCATACCTGTCCATAATCCTGGTATAGTTTAGCACAGCATGGGCGAAAAGTCCAACTAATAATTTGTGAACAACAGCGCTCCCCAGCTCCGGCGCGCAAAGTGCGCCGGAGCTGGGGAGCGTTTTTTCTTCTACTCCCGGATTTTCCGGGCCTCCAGGTAGAACCGCTTGTCGTGGGCCTCTCCCATGGAGAAGGTCTTGCGGGGCAGCGCCCCGTCCCGGATGACGCTGGGAAACAGCTCCCGCTTGTCCAGGGGCGGCAGCAGGAAGGCGATATTGCCGGGCCGGGCGGCAAACTCCCGGGCCACGTCTTCCCCGTGGATATAATCCACCCGCCCCGGGTGGTCCATGAGATAGTCGTCCAAAAAGCTCTGAAGCGCCCCCACCGGCAGGCGGGCCGCGCCGTCGGGCAGGGCGAGCGTCCCCTCGTCCTGGGCGCGCACATAGCGCAGCGCCGGGCCGTCCCCCTGCGTCCCCCCGCGGGCGCCGGGCCAGCGGCGCGCCAGGGCGTCCAGCAGGGCGGCGGGGTCGGTGTGGAACACCACGCGGTGAATGGGTTCAAACTCCAGGCTGTCGTCGTGAAGGTTTACCAGCTCGCACAGGGCGTAGCGGGCGGGGATGCTGTCCCTCCGCTCCGGGGGGACCAGCCGCCGCTGCCGCTCATAGCACTCCTTGGCGGTGGCCAGGGAGTGGTTGCCGTCCCCCACGGCAAAGAGCATCACCGGCCGGTCCTGCGTGCCGTACCTGGCGTTGAAGGCGGCGGGGTCGGCCAGCGCGGACAGCGCCCCGGCCACCTGCTCCCGCTGCGCCTGGGTGAGCAGCCAGCCCTTGATGTGCCCGCCCTGCTCCATCAGCTCAAAATCATACAGCAGCTCCATCCCACCGGTCTGGCCGCCCAGCGGCTCGATGACGGTGCGCTGGGGGTCGTCGCACAGCAGCATGGCGTGGGGCAGCTCGATGGAGGCGTTTTTGCGCACCGCCACCCTCGGGGGAATGCGGGACATGACCACGCCCTCGGTGGCGCGGATGAGGGCGTCCGACCCCGGCTCGTAGTCATAGCCGGTCAGGTCCGCCATGCCCACCAGCCCCCGGCGCACCCGGCCGTCAAACAGGGTGCGCTCCACATAAATCATGGCCCCCGGCAGGGTTTTGAACCGGCCCTCCCGGACGTACCGGGCCATGGTGGCGTTGATGTCCATGATGTCCATCTCCACCTGGGGGCCGTCCAGGCTGCTCTCGGGCAGAATCAGGCGCAGGGCGGAGGGGGCGCGGCCCACCCGCTCCTCCACCCGCTGCCAGTACTCGGGCTGGGAGGTGTACTGGTCGCAGGCCACCACCGACCACTTGTCGTAGTCGCAGCCCTGGGGCAGCAGAATGTCGGCGGGCTTGAAGGGGAGGCTGGTGAAGTCAGCTTTCATGGCGAAGACCTCTTTTCAATGAAAGATATGCGTTTAAGCGTTACAGCACGGCCTTGATGGCGGCCAGCAGCTCGGGGAAGTCCTCGTAGGCGGGGATATCGGGGTAGTCGGCCTTGATGGCCTGGGTG
>CAQCFX010000035.1:0-5820 GCA_948766235.1 uncultured Oscillospiraceae bacterium
CAGGAAATCGAGAAATTCAGCAGATTTTTATATAAACTGGATAAAAATAAAGCGATCACGGAAGAGGAACGGACGGCCTATATCGGTATTTTTGCCGCCATTGCCGCCGTGCTGGTTTATTTTGAGTTTCCTCTGCCTTTTGCGCCCAATTTCTATGAGTTGGATTTCAGCTTTGTGCCGGAGTTGATTTGTGCCTTTGCGCTGGGGCCGGTGGCCGGGGTGGTGTGCGCGCTGGTGAAGGAGATTTTGAAACTGCTGCTGCGGGGCACCACCACCGCCTTTGTGGGCGATCTGTCTAATTTTGTGATGGGTTGTGCCTTCATCCTCCCGGCCTCGGTGATCTATTATGCGAAGAAGTCCCGTAAGAGCGCGGTGATCGGTATGGCCGTGGGTACCGCTGTTCTGACGCTTTTCGGCAGCGTGTTCAATGCATTCTATTTGCTTCCTGCATTTTCTGCCCTGTATGGGATGCCCCTGGACGCTATTGTAGGCATGGGTACTAAGGTAAACCCGGCGATCAACAGCGTGTCCACCCTGGTGCTGTTCGCCGTGGTGCCGTTTAATTTGCTCAAGGGCGTGGTGGTGTCGGTTATCACCTTCCTGCTGTATAAGCACATTGAACGGCTGCTGCGCATGAAATAAGAGAGCGCCCCTCCGAAGGAATCGGAGGGGCGCTTTTTCAGGTCAGGGGAAGGACGGCCACTACTTCATTATCCTCCATCTCGCCGTTTTCCACAAAACCCAGGGAGCGGTACAGCGCCCGGGCGGCGGTATTTTCCGGCTCGTAGGACAGCCAGCAGCAGTCCGCCGGGCCGCAGGGCATGGTGCGGATGTAGTTTAGGGCCAGCATTACGGCCTGTCTGCCATACCCGCGGTTTTGGAAGCGCTTGTCAATCATCAGCCGCCACAGGCAGTAGTTCCCGGCGGCGACGCCGGGCTCGTCTTTCCAGCCCAAGGAGTCGTAGCCGATCATGAGAAAGCCCACCGGGGTTTCGCCGTCGTACACGCCGAAGGGGAGGGCATGGCATCCGGCGGTGATGGTGGTGTAGGCTTCCAGGATGCTGACGGTGTTGGAGGCCACAAATTCGGCTTGGCTTTCCTTTACCTCCAGCTTGACCAGCTCCCAGATGTTTTTGGCGTCCACCTTGTCCAGATGCAGGTTCATGGGTCAGCCCTCCGCGTAGTAGTTGATGAGGCAGCCGGCCAGGATGATATCCCGTTCTTCTCTCGTCAGGCCGGGGAGGGACAGGGTGACGGGAGTTTCGCCGCCATGGCGCAGGACGGCGGCGCTGATGGTGTCGCCGTCCCCCTCCAGCAGGGCCTTGATGCCGGGGATGTACACCCGGTCGCCGGGCTGGAGGTTGAGTTTCTCCAAATTCTCAGCCACAAAGGGCAGCATCCCCCAGTTGACCACGTTAGAGCGGTAGCGTTTGGTGGCGTACTCCCCCGCGATGTTAGCGCAGCCGCCTAAGACCCGCTGGCAGGAGGCGGCCTGCTCCCGGGCCGAGCCGTCTCCCGGCTTCAGGGCCATCACCAGGGAGCCCAGGCCCGTCATGGCGGGGTCATAGCCGTTCAGCGCTTCCTTGACTTTAGGGGCGCTGGGGTTTTCCCGGCGCAGCTGCTCTACCGCCTGGATGGCCTTGGCACGGGGGACATATTGGGGATCCTTCCGGCTCAGGGCGAACTCGGACAGCCGCAGGGGGTTGGAGCGGTAGGAGGAGGTCTCCCCGGAGGGAATCAGCTCGTCGGTGGTAGTCACCGGGTCATAGATGGCGGCGCACACAGTCAGCAACAGGTCTTCCGGCAGAGGGATTTGCTCCGGCCAGTCGGCGATGTTGGGGCCGAAGACCAGCTCTGTCTCGGGCTGGGGCCTGCCCACGCCGAAGTAGACGCGGGATTTATAAGCGGAATCGTCGTAATTCCACTGCTCGTCCGCCCGGTCGGCGGGGACATCAGGCAGCTCGTCCGCCCCGGTGAGCACGCCGCCCATCCGGGCGGTGGCGGCAATGGATCGGGCGTCCATGAGGGCCACGTAGGAAATCTGGCCGTCCCCAGGCTTGGAGCCCTCCCGGTTGGGGAAGTTGCGGGTGGAGTGGCGGATGGAGAAGGCCCCGTTGGCGGGCACATCCCCGGCCCCGAAGCAGGGCCCGCAGAAACAGGAGCGGATGGACGCTCCCGCCGCCATGAGCTGGGCGATGGAGCCGTCTTTCGTCAGCTCCAGGTTGATGGGCATGGAGCCGGGGTAGCAGGACAGCCAGAAGGCGTCCGAGCCGATGGCGCAGCCCTTCAAAATCTCGGCGGCCCGCTTTAGGTTCTGATAGGCGCCGCCGGAGCAGCCGGCAATCACCCCCTGGTCCACATGGAACCGGCCGTCCACAATTTTGTCTGCCAGAGAGGGGGCGTTCTTCACGCCCAGCTGCTGCGCCGCGTCCGCGTCCACCTGGTGGAGCAGGTCGGCCATGTTGGCCTTGAACTCCCGGATGGTGTAGGCGTTGGAGGGGTGGAAGGGCAGGGCAATCATGGGCTCCACCTTGTCCAGCTCCACGGTGACCAGGCCGTCGTAATACGCGCCGTCGACCGGGGCCATCTCCCGGTAGCTGTCCCCCCGGCCCAGCAGGGTGAGGGCGGTTTTGGTCTGCTCATCCGTCTGCCACAGGGAGGACAGGCAGGTGGTCTCCGTGGTCATCACGTCGATGCCCGCCCGGTAGTCCATGGACAGGCTGGCCACGCCGGGGCCGAAGAACTCCAAAACAGCGTTTTTCACCGCGCCGCTTTTAAAGGTGGCCCCCACCAGGGCCAGGGCCACGTCCTGGGGACCCACGCCGGGCCGGGGCGCGCCGGTGAGGTAGACGGCGATAATTTTGGGATAGGCGATGTCGTAGGTCTTTTTCAGCAGCTGGCGGGCCAGCTCGGGGCCGCCCTCGCCGATGGCCATGCAGCCGTAGGCCCCGTAGCGGGTGTGGGAGTCGGAGCCCAAAATCATTTTACCGGGGGCGGCGTACCGCTCCCGCATATAGGAGTGGATGACGGCCTGATGGGCGGGGACGAACTCGCCGCCATACTTCTTGGCGGCGGACAGGCCGAACACGTGGTCGTCCTCATTGATGGTGCCGCCGACAGCGCACAGGGAGTTGTGGCAGTTGGTGAGCACATAGGGCAGGGGGAACTCCTTCATGCCCGAGGCCCGGGCGGTTTGGATGATGCCCACGTAGGTGATGTCATGGGACGCCATGGCGTCGAAGCGGATGGACAGGCGGCCGGGTTCATGGGAACTGTTGTGAGCGGAAAGGATGGCGTGGACCATGGTCTTTTCCCGGCCCTCCGGGGATTGGGCGGGGATGAAGCGGCCGCCCAGAAGGCAGACAGGGGTATTGTGTACGGTAATCATGTAAAATTCCTCCCATGGGGTATTTGCGCAATTTACTTTAGTGTAGCAAATTGCGGGACAAAATGCAAGAAAACCGGGGAACTTTACCGGCAGCAAAGTGCACAAGAAAGTTCCCCGGCGAAGGGTCAGTCATGGAGGAAGTAGAGCAGGTCCCGGGAAGAGCGGCCGATGATAAAATCGGTGTTATCCGTGTTGTCCACAGTGTAGACGGCCTCCCCGTTTTCGTAGAGGGAGGAGGTTTTTGTTATGGTCCCATCGTGGGAGATGGCCAGGATGCAGCGGCTGCACGGGGTACGGTCATCCGGCACGGGGGTGGAGTAGTCCACATAGACCACCAGCCCGATGACGCTCAGGTCGGTGACGCGCACGTCCTGCCCGTCAATCTGGAGGACGCTGGCATCCACCAAACCCACGGGCAGCTCATGAGCGGGCGGGGCCACCTCCCCTGGGTTGGGATAGAAGGCGGTGACGTTCTCATTGGCCAAAAGCTCCGCGGCCAGCTGGAATTCCTGCCGGGTGATGAGGGCGAAGGGGCAGGTCTCGGCGGCCTGAGCGGCGGACGCGGTTTGGGCCTGATAGGTGTAAACCCGGTTGGGGTTGAGCCAGAGCAGTAAAAATACCGCCGCCGCGCAGGCCAGCAGGATACCAGCAGTTGCAAGCAGCCGCCGGGGGAGACGCTTTGCGTTCATGGGCGCACCTCCTTTTATCATAGTTCCATAAAGTAAGTATAGCATGGGGCGAAGGGGCGCGCAAGAAGCAATATCTTTGCGATTGGCACTGGAATTTTTCCCCGAGGTGTGCTAATATAATATACTGACCATATGCCGCCGGTTGGCGGCGGGAATAAATGAGGTGAGCGCATGACCTTTTGGATGGCGTTGATTTTGGGCGTGGTGCAGGGTGTGGCGGAGTTTCTGCCCATCTCCAGCTCGGGGCATCTGTCCCTTTTGCAGTACTTTTTCGGGATGGAGGAGCCGGACGCGCTGTATAACATCCTGCTCCACTTTGCCACGCTGATCGCGGTGTGCGTGGTATACTGGCGGGACATCGTGGACATGGTGCTGGAATTTTTCCGGGGAATTGCCGCCCTGGCCTCTCCCCGGGGCAGCCGGGAGCGGGGGAACCCGCCGGATGGCCGGCGGCTGGTGCTGCTGGTGATTCTGGGTACGCTGCCCCTGTTTTTGGTGCTGCCCTTTGACGATTTGGTGGAGGGGATGGGGGCCAACCCCATGTTTGTGGCCCTGATGCTGATGCTCACCGGCTGCATTCTATTTCTGTCCGACCACTATAGCAAGGGGCGCAAGACGGTGCGCACCGCCACGGTGAAGGACGCGCTGCTGGTGGGTCTGGCCCAGGGCATGGCCACCATCCCCGGATTGTCCCGGTCGGGCACCACCATCTCCGCGGGCATGGCCCTGGGGTTTGAGCGGAATTTTGCCGTGCGCTATTCCTTCCTGCTGTCCCTGCCCGCGGTGCTGGGCGCCACGCTGCTCAAGGTGGTCAAGGTGGCCATGGAGGGCAATGTGGACGCGAAGCTGCTGCCCATGTATCTGTCGGGCATGGCGGTGGCCGGCGTGGTGGGCTATTTTTCCATCCGCTTGGTGAAGCTGCTGGCGGACAAGGGCAAGTTCGGCAAGTTTGCCTATTACTGCTGGGTGGTGGGAGGCATCGCCCTGATTGCCAGCTTCTTTGTATGATTTTATTTTAACGCAGCGAGAAAATGGGAGGTTCCCCAATGGCTTCAACACAAAAGAAAACGACATCGTCCGGCGGCGGAAGCCGCGCCTCCTCCGCGCCGAAAAGCGGGGGAGGGAAGCGCGCCTCGTCCCAGTCCAAGGGGCGCTCCTCCTCCCGCCGGTCCGCACCCCAGAAGCGCCCGTACCGCCGGGAGATTGGGGGCGCGGTGTTTCTGCTGCTGGCCCTGTTTGGCGCCATCGGCTATTTCAAAACGGACGAGGGCGCAGTGATTGCCCTGTTCTGCAACCTGCTCAAGGGCCTTTGCGGCTACGGCTTTTACATCACGCCGCCCCTGTTTTTGGCGGCGGCGGGCATTCTCATCTTCCATCGGGGCAGGCCCGTGCGCCTGCGCCTGACGGGGACGCTGCTGCTGCCGGTGCTGGCGGCGGCGGTGTTCCACCTCATCCTGTGCAAGGCCGAGTTTGCCTGGTCGCTGGAGCTGCCTGTTCTGCTGTGGACGGCGGGCAAGGAGATGACGGCGGGCGGAGTGCTGGGCGGCGCGGTGGCCATGGCGTTTCGCTTTGCCTTCACGGGCGTGGGGGCGGTGGTCATTCTGCTGGTAATGAGCGCGGCGGCGGCCCTGTGCGCCCTGCGCCTCACCCCGTCGGATATTTTGGATTATCTCCGGGCACGGCAGGAGAGCCGGCCGGAGTACGACCCGGACGACTACCCGGAGGAGCGGCCCCAGAGGGCGG
>CAQCFX010000035.1:5840-6091 GCA_948766235.1 uncultured Oscillospiraceae bacterium
AGCCCGCGCCCGCCCGGCGCAGAGCCGCGGCCATTGACATCCCGGTGGACGACGGCCCCGCTCTGGCCAAGAAGCCCACCACGCCGGTAACCAGCGTGCGGAAAAAGAGTTTCTTCGATAAGGTGGCCGGGGTGGCCGTCCCGGGACAGGACAGGCCCGCGGTGGAGGAGGAGGCGCCGGAGTACGAGGACGTGCCCGAGCTGCGCCCCATGAAGGAGCCGCCGCGCACGCCCAGGCCGGAGCCGGCGGCC